>DBFRXD010000033.1:0-28589 GCA_048502435.1 Collinsella aerofaciens | reverse complement strand
TAATCCTGTTCGCTCCCCACGCTTTCGCGCCTCAGCGTCAGTTACGGCCCAGTAAGTCGCCTTCGCCACTGGTGTTCCTCCCAATCTCTACGCATTTCACCGCTACACTGGGAATTCCACTTACCTCTTCCGCACTCAAGCCAACCAGTCTACAAAGCAAGTCCAACCTTGAAAGCTGGAATTTCACTCCATACTTAATCGGCCGCCTACACGCCCTTTACGCCCAGTCATTCCGGACAACGCTCGCCCCCTACGTATTACCGCGGCTGCTGGCACGTAGTTAGCCGGGGCTTCCTCCTTGGCTACCGTCACTTCCTTCGTCACCTAGGACAGAGGTTTACAATCCGAAAACCTTCTTCCCTCACGCGGCGTTGCTGGGTCAGGCTTTCGCCCATTGCCCAATATTCCCCACTGCTGCCTCCCGTAGGAGTCTGGACCGTGTCTCAGTTCCAATGTGGCCGTTCACCCTCTCAGGCCGGCTACCGATCGTCGCCTTGGTGGGCCGTTACCTCGCCAACTAGCTAATCGGACGCGAGCTCACCCCAAACCGGTTCTCACCTTTTACCCCAGAACCATGCGGTCCCGTGGTCTTATGCGGTCTTAGCACTTGTTTCCAAGTGTTATCCCCCTGGCTGGGACAGATTGGTCACGCGTTACTCACCCGTCCGCCGCTAGAATAACCAACCTTCCAGCCGAAGCCTTCTGCTCGATTATCCCCGCTCGACTTGCATGTGTTAAGCACGCCGCCAGCGTTCATCCTGAGCCAGGATCGAACTCTCCGTCCAAAATATTTGGGCTTCGAGCCCGTCCGGTCCTCACAACTATTAGCTGATCGGTTCCGTTCGATTCATATGGTTCTAGTATAGGAAAAGGAATTTCTCGGGGCCGCCTCTCGGCGGCCTTGCGAAAAACAAATCCAAGTTAGACCATTTCAAATGGTTCGATGTCTGCCCGGATGCGACACATCTGGTGTGTCCATCCTCGCAGTATCCGGTTCTCAAGGTGCACGCCCTCGCGGCTCATCCGGTTCCACCGGGCCGCGCGGCAAGGAGATATATTGCCAGACCGCGAAGCCCTGTGGGACGTCAATTCCACTCTTCACAAGTCCTACACAACATATTGCTTTCTATAGGTAATAGAAAGACTGGTGCGGATCTTCCGCACGTATCAGATGATGACCCTTTGGTTCAGGAATATATAGAGATCGGTCACCTGTAAGTGTTTATCTACCCGCGCTTTTAGCAATGTAAACCGCGCCTCAGATAAAAAGAGGGAGCGCCGCGCACAACGCGACACTCCCCTAGCGATTCAAGAGAATCTATTAGGCCTCGAGAGCCTTCTTGGCGATGGTAGCCAGCTCGTTGAAGGACTCGATATCCTCGTAAGCCATCTGAGCCAGGACCTTGCGGTCGAGCTCGATGCCGGCAACCTTCAGGCCGTGCATGAACTGAGAGTAAGAGATGTCGTTCAGGCGAGCAGCAGCGTTGATACGAGTGATCCAGAGAGAACGGATCTCGCGCTTCTTGTTGCGGCGATCACGATACTGATACTGCAGGGAGTGCTGGACCTGCTCTTTAGCATGCTTGTAAGTACGCGAAGCGGCACCGTAGTAACCCTTCGCACGGTGCATAACGGTACGGCGCTTCTTCTTGGCGGCAACAGCGCGCTTAATACGTGCCATGTTCTATCAACTCCTAGACGGTAAAACGAAAAACGGGAACGCGAACTTAGGCGAGACGCGACTTGATGACCTTGCGGTCGGCAGCGGCGATCTCGGTCTCCTGACGGAAGCCACGCTTACGCTTGGTGGACTTCTTGCTCAGGATGTGGCTCTTGAAAGCCTTGGCGCGCATAAGCTTGCCGGTACCAGTCTTGCGGAAACGCTTCTTGGTGCCGCTGTGGGACTTCATCTTAGGCATGAAATACTCCTTAATCGGTTACAGAACACTAGTTACTTGGTATCGCTTGCCGCTTTATCCTCATCGAAGGCGCCCTTAATCGGGGCGAGCAGCATAAGCATGTTACGGCCTTCCATCTTAGGCTTGGACTCGACCGTAGCGTAAGGCTTGAGATCCTCGGCGAGGCGCTCGAGAACGTTAAGGCCCTGCTCCGGGTGAGCCATCTCACGGCCGCGGAACATGATGGTGATCTTAACGCGTGCGCCCTTCTTGAGGAAACGCAGAACGTGGCCCTTCTTGGTCTCGTAGTCGCCAACGTCGATCTTGGGTCGGAACTTCATTTCCTTGACCTCGACCTTGGACTGGTTCTTACGAGCAGCCTTGGCCTTCATGGCCTGCTGGTACTTGAACTTACCGTAGTCCATGACCTTGCAGACCGGCGGCTCCGCGTTGGGAGCGATCTCGACCAGGTCGAGACCCTGATCGTCGGCGACGCGCTGGGCATCGCGGATGGCGAACAGGCCGAGCTGAGAGCCATCGACGCCAATCAAACGGCACGAAGATGCAGTGATCTCGTCGTTGATGCGGGTGTCATCAGACTTAGCTATTTTCCCTACCTCCATTCATAAAAAAATAACCCGGCGCTTCTCAGCAACCAGGTCGTACACATAGACTTCCCCGATTTGAGGAAGGTAATCTAAGTTGTATGACCAGTCAGCTGCTCATTGGCGCCAAAAGGTGGGAACCCTCGGGTCCTCTTTAGGGCATTGCGGGAACAACGCCTTGCGAATAATAACACGTACAGCGCGTTATCACATTACGTACACGAAAAAGGGGCCTTGACCCCCTTGAACGCTCGCTTGCATGTATGGTGCCCGAGGCGAGACTCGAAGGGCCTTCGCTTCGCGAAGCCCCGGGCTTCGGGCGCGTGGCGCCCTCGCCACGCTCCGCTACAGACAGGCCACAGGCCTGTTTGCTTAACGCTTCGCGCGCTCACGCGAGTTCGGCACGAAAAAGGGGGCCGCAACCCCCTTGAACGCTCACTTGCATGTATGGTGCCCGAGGCGAGACTCGAACTCGCACGTTGTTGCCAACGGTGGATTTTGAGTCCACTGCGTCTGCCAATTCCGCCACTCGGGCACGTAATGCGTGAGTTAGTTTATCACAGCTTTCTGTTGATTAGTCCGAAAATGGAACTTCGAGCATTTCGATAAGCTCAACCTTGCGTAACATCTCCCGCTTACGACATCCACGTCCGTCAACCGAGGCCTCGCCCATCTGGTTGTCATAGGGATCCTCGCGCATACCATCGAAAGCAGGCACAAATTCAGCCTGGAATCGATTGTTGGCCACCATACGCCACGGGTCGAGATTGCCAAAGTAGTGACGACGACGCCACTCCTCCCCCATCCTGCGTGCCGAGGAACCAAACGATACGTCGGCGTTAAGCCAACCGGTCTGTGGCGTATAGAACTCAGCCCAATCGTGCGGCCCCACCGAATCGGGCGCAACATACAGGCCGCTCTGCCAACGAGCAGGCACCCCCGCGATGCGGCACATGGTGATAAACGTGAGCGCCATAACGCCGCAATCGCCGCGGAGCGAATGCGCACAGTCGTCGGCAATAGATCCCAAAAGCAGGTACGGTGGCTGATAGCGATAGTCGATATGCTGCGTCAGGTAATCATAGATAGCACGAGCGCGATCGAGCGGATCCTCGAGCCCGTCAATAACACGCTCCGTCAACTGTCGCAAGTACGGCGTAAACGCAATGTGCGGACGGTCCTCGGAAGTGTCCTCGGGCAGTGGCGTGTCCATGCACGTATGCGATGGGAGCGCGCCACCATAGATATCGCAATAGGCGGCATCTATGTGATAGCGATAGGTCACCGAGAATGAATGTTCAGTCGAAGATGTCCAAGAGGCAGTACGAGCCGAAACGTTTTCAGAGGCAACGGTACCCCCCGACGTCATATCGAGAACCTCGATATGAGACTGTTGACGACAGGCGGCGGCAACGGGTAGCCACGCGCGAACAGTCTCTCCCTCCAGAGCCCCGGGGGCAGACACGGATGCCTTGAGCGTGATGACGCGAGTCAACCCGTTTTGCGACTCCATCTCCCTGAGCATCTGGTTACGCAGTGCTATACCGTCCGTAGAATCGGGACGCAGGCCCGGAACCTCCTTGGGGTACACGCGAAGCGAATCGAGGAAGTTGTCGAGTACGAACAGCTCACCATCGATAAAGCGCCAATCGATACGCTTGCGATTAATCAGGTCATCAAACTGCTCTTCGGTAAACTCTGGCCACTCCTCGCGAATCATCGCAATAGCCTGATCACGCGACACCGAAAAATGAAGCGGCGTCTCGAGCATGCGATACCGCTCGGCACGAACGCAAGCGGCCAACGAGGGATCGGGATTCTGTTCCAAAAGACGATCGCAGGCAGCAACAGCCTGCGTCAAATACCCGGCATCCTTAAGACGAAGAATCTCAGGCGGTAGCCCAATATCGAGATGGCGAAAATCATCACAGCAGACATCAACAGAGCAACCAACAGGACCCTCGTCAATAACCTTCCCATCCGAAGGCAACACATTAACAACAGCCATACCAAAACTCCAAGTCACTAGAACGCTTGAAGCCCATTGTAGCGAGATAAAAAAGAAAGCCCCAATAAAGGAACTCTCAACTCCGATAAACGGTACCTAGAAAAAATGAATTCAGCCCAGTAACCCTGTAGCGAGTTAACGAAGGAGGCCCCGTTCACCCGAAGCTTTTCCCATTGCGCGACTTCTGGCAAAGCCAGGTGAGCGCAAGGGAAAAGCGTAGGGTGAACGGGGCCTCCGACGGGAAAGTTAAACCGCTACTTACGCCTTGTTGACGGAGCCAAACTCCTCCATGAGCTCCTTGGTGCGAGCAGCGATGGCGTCGCGGCCAGGCTTGAGGAGCTTGCGGGGGTCAAAGCCCTTGCCCTGCTGATCCTTGCCAGCCTCGATGTACTCGCGGACACCCTTGGCGAAGACGAGCTGCAGGTCGGTGTTGACGTTGATCTTGGAGATACCCAGGGAGATGGCCTTCTTGATCTGATCCTCGGGGATGCCGGTACCACCGTGCAGAACGAGGGGCAGGTCGCCGGTCTGAGCCTTGATCTCGCCCAGACGCTCGAAGGAAAGGCCAGCCCAGTCGGCGGGATACACGCCGTGGATGTTGCCGATACCGCAGGCGAGGAAGTCGACGCCCAGGTCAGCAATCTGCTTGCACTCAGCGGGGTCAGCGAGCTCGCCGTTGGAGGTCACGCCGTCCTCGGTGCCGCCGATGCCGCCGACCTCGGCCTCGATGGACATGCCCTTGGAGTGGGCAAGCTCAACGAGCTCCTTGGTGCGGTCGAGGTTAAGCTGGAAGGTCTCCTCGTGAGAGCCGTCATACATGATGGACGTGAAGCCGGCCTCGATGCACTTGAAGCAGTCCTCGTAAGAACCGTGATCGAGGTGAAGGGCGACGGGGACGGTAACGCCCGTGGCCTCGACGGCAGCCTTGACCATGTCGGCGCAGACCTTGAAACCGCCCATCCACTTAGCGGCACCAGCGGTGCACTGAAGGATCAGCGGAGACTTGGCCTCCTCGGCGGCCTGGAGAATAGCCAGGGTCCACTCGAGGTTGTTGGTGTTGAAGGCACCGAGAGCGTACTTGCCGGCCTCGGCCTTCTTGAGCATGTCTGCTGCGTTGACGAGCATAAAAGAAACCTCCTGTAAGGTTGCTCCGATAACGCCTGAGATTTTACCACGACATACCCGAGCATAAACGTTCGTTTGTTCACGAATACCATCCGATTGGACAATTTTTGACCGTTTGCCCCACAGAATCGACCCACTGGGGAAAATAGCTTGACGATTGAGCGGTCTTCGTGGTTCGAAAGACGGCTTCGAGCCTACATCTGCATAAACGGATTCTGCATAAGTTCGCGCGCCATCGTGGTCGAATCGCCATGGCCCGTCAAGCAAACGGTATCGGGCGGAAGCGTCTTGGCAAGTTTGGAGAGCGAGCGCATAATCGCCGCCTCGTCACCGCCGGAAAGATCGGTACGACCGTGGCTGCCCGGGAAAAGCGTGTCGCCCACAAAGGCGATGTTCCCCTGCTCGGTCGCGGCGAACAGGACGATGCCGCCCGGCGTATGCCCCGGCGTCTCGATCACCTGCAGGTAGATATCGCCCAATTCAATCGTATCGCCCTCGGCAAGCAGCCGCGTCGGCTCGCCCGGATCGGGCGTCTCAATACCCCACATGGCGCGCTGCTCCTCGATATTTGCGCGAGGCACCGTCACGTCCTTAGCGCACAACTCATATAGTGCGCTGTCGCCAACGACAGCTCGAACCCCGGCGACCCCGCCAACATGGTCGGCATGACCGTGCGTGCAGACAGAGCCGAGTACGCGAACCTCGGGATGCGCGGTGCGGATATGCTCCACAAGACGCTCGCCCTCCCACGCCGGATCGACGATTAAGCACTCGTCATTCGAAATCACGACGTAACTGTTGGTCTGAATCGGGCCGTTGACGAGTGCCTCAATCGAAGCTGCACCTCGGGGTGTCAGGTCCAAAGTCATATCGCCCATGCGCATACCCTCCTTCTAAAATACGTTCGAGGCACCAAACGATGCCTCGAACGCAACCAATATCTATGATGCTGAGAGGCTCTCGCACCTACACACGGCGCTTGAGCTGAGCTCCGCCTTCGCCGGGCATAAGACGGCGAGCGTCGTAGACCGAATCGACACTGCTGATGGAAGCCAGCAGCGGATCCAGACCGCTCGCGTCCGAGATCTCGACCATAAAGCGCAGGGTTGCAATACCCTCGCGGTTGGTCGACGTGGCGGCAGAAAGGATATTGCCGCCCGCATCGCCAATGGCAATGGTGACATCCTTGAGCAGGCCCATGCGGTCCAGGCACTCGACCACGATCTCGACCTGGAAGAGGGTGTCGGCAGCGCCGTCCCACTCCACATCGATCATGCGCTCGGGATGTTCCATAAGACCCTTGACGTTGGGGCAGTTGGCGCGATGCACCGAAACGCCACGACCGCGCGTGATGAAGCCGACGATGTCGTCGCCCGTCACGGGGTTGCAGCAATGAGCCAGACGGACCAGCAGGCCGCTGTTGCTCTCGCCCTTGACGATAATGCCGTTACTAGCGCTCTTGCCGCGCTTTTGCGGCTTGCGGTTGGAGCCGCGAGCAGGCTGCTTCACGACCTCGGCGATAGCCTCGGCCTTGGCGAGCTGTTCCTCGGGCTTGGGGTCCAAGATTTGCTCGACCTTATTGCCCACAGCGCGCGGGGCAACCTTGCCGGCGCCGACGGCGGCAAACAGGTCCTCGAGCTGCTTGAAGTTAAACTGCTCCGCCACGGCGTTGAGTGCACGCGTCGAACGCGGCGTAGAAATGCCATAGCCACGCTTACGCAGGTCCTTGGCCAGCATATCGCGACCGGCGGCAGCGTCGTCGTCCTTGGTCGCAGCGGCAAAATAGCGGCGGATCTTTGACTTGGCCGAAGGCGTCTTGACGATCTTGAGCCAATCACGCGACGGTTTGGAACTCTTGTTAGTCAGGATTTCAACGCGGTCGCCCGTCTTGATCTCGTGCGTGAGCGGGGCCACAGCACCGTTGATCTTAGCGCCGACGCAGTGGTTTCCCACCTCGGTGTGAACGGCATAGGCAAAGTCGAGCGGCGTGGAGCCGGCACGAAGCGCCATGACCTCGCCCTTGGGCGTAAAGACGAAGATCTCCTGATCGAAGAGGTCGACCTTCAGCGAATGCAGGTATTCCTTGGCGTCGGTGATCTCATCAGACGCAGCCCAATCGAGCGAATGCTTGAGCCAGTTGATCTGGTCGTCCAAACGTTGAGCGTCATTGGTCTTGGAAGCAGACGATCCGCCCGACTTCTTATATAGCCAGTGGGCGGCAATGCCGTACTCGGCCTGCTCATGCATCTCATAGGTTCGAATCTGAATCTCGAGCGGGCGGGCCGTGGGGCCGATAACCGTCGTATGGAGCGACTGGTAGTTATTGACCTTGGGCATGGCGATATAGTCTTTAAAGCGACCGGGCATGGGGTGCCACAGCGTATGCACTGCGCCGAGCGTGGAGTAGCAATCGCGCACCGAATGGGTAATAACGCGCAGCGCCACCAAATCGTAGATCTCGGAGAATTCCTTGCCCTTGCGCTTCATCTTTTGGTAGATGGACCAATAGTGCTTGGAGCGGCCGTTGATCTGGAAGCCCTCCAGGCCAATGCGGTTGAGCTCGTCGGTGAGCGTCTTGATGGTCTCGGCCAGATAGCGCTCGCGAACCTCGCGCGACTCAGCCACCATGCGCGCGATGCGCTGGTAGGCGTCGGGCTCAAGGTAGAAGAAGGACAGGTCCTCGAGCTCCCATTTAATGGAGCTCATGCCCAGACGGTCGGCCAGAGGCGCATACACGTCCATGGTCTCGCGAGCCTTAAACAGGCGACGGTCCTCACGCAGGGCTGCAAGGGTGCGCATGTTGTGCAGACGGTCGGCAAGCTTAACGATGATGACGCGGATGTCCTTGGACATGGCGAGGAACATCTTGCGCAGCGTGAGGGCCTGTTTCTCGTCCATGCTGTCGACTTCGATGTTGGTGAGCTTGGTCACGCCATCGACGAGCTCGGCCACCGTATCGCCAAACAGGCCGGAAACATCGGCAAGCGAAGTCTCGGTATCCTCGACGGTATCGTGCAGCAGCGCGGCGCACACCACGTCACAGTCCATCTTAAGATCGGCCAGAATGATGGCCACCTCGACGGGATGGTTGATGTACATCTCACCCGAGCGCCGCTTTTGGTTGCAATGCTTCTCGGCAGCAAAGCAGTAGGCCTGCTCAACCTTAGAAAAGTCGTCCTCATTCATATATTTGAGGCACAGACGCTCCAGCTTGTCGTAGCTGTCCGCCATAATCTCGGGCGGCAGCTCATCGGCATGCTTATAGTGCTCCATCTCCGAAAACGGCTGGAGGGTGGAATCATGGGCGGTACGGGCTGCGGCATCCATCGAGGTCCCCTTCCCCTAGGCCCGCGGTACGATCGGGCGGTTAACTTTGGCTAGCATATCAGAAGCGCACGAATCGAGCGCCCAGCTCCGGAAAGCCGAAAACTCCATGCGCGAGCGCAAGCCCTCCAAATAGCGAATTGACCTGCTCAATTGCACGCGGCCGGGGTTTTCGGCCATCGCGATGCGACGGGTGTCGTCAAACCCCGAAACGCGACAGAAACCAAGCTCTTCGAAGATTCCTAGGCCGCTTTCCACCGAGCGCTCGTCGACCGGCGTGCGGGCATCGATGGCAAGGCACATCTGCGCGATGTCGATATCGCTTGCGCAGAATGAATCATCCCCGGTCTTGCCGCGGTTGGAGCGCCACATGGTCTGCAGCGCGCGATAGAGTGTGACGAGCTCGTCGCGCTCGGGTGCGTAGCAGTCGAGCAGGCGCTCGTTAATGCGGGCATCGCGCGACGAATAGAGCAGGTGGATCACGGCGGGCTGGCCATCGCGACCGGCACGGCCGCTCATCTGGTTAAACTCAATGCCGCCAAACGGCATGTGATAGAGCACGACATGGCGGATATCGGGCAGGTTGACGCCCTCGCCAAAGGCAGATGTCGAGACGATGCAGCTGAGGCTGCCGTCTCGGAATGCTTCCTCCACGCGACGGCGATCGGAACGCACAAGCCCCGCGTTATAGAACGCGATATGGGTTGCGCAATCGGGCACACGCTTGCGCAACGTCTTGGCGAGCGCCACGGACTGGTCGCGCGAATTGACGTAGATGACGGTCTTTTCCCCCGTCGCCACAATCGACACCAAACGGTTCTCGCGACTTGCAAGATCGCGGTCGTCCTCGAGCCGCAGGTTCTCGCGCACCGTCTCGTCGACCACCGTGCGAGTGATCAGCAACATGCGGGCAAGCTCGGCCACAACCGGAGCCGTCGCGGTGGCCGTCGCAGCCATAACGACCGGGTCGCCCAGGGCTTTGAGGATATCGGGCATGTCGAGATAGGCGCTGCGGTCGCCGCCCTTGGCAAGACCGGCATGATGCGCCTCATCGATAACGACAAAGCCGATGCGGCCCGAACGCGCGAAGCGGTCACGGTGGATAGATAGGAACTCGGGCGTCGTGAGCACGATACCGGTGCGGCCCGAAGCTAGGCCGGCGAACACGTCATCGCGCGCGGCCTCCACGGTCTCGCCGGTAAGCACGCCAACGCCAATGCCAAGCGATGCCATCGTCGACGAGAGGTGATAGGCCTGGTCGGCAACAAGCGCACGCAGCGGATAGACAAAGATGCTCGCACGTCCGCGAAGCACCGCCTCACGCGCGGCATGCACATGGAAGATGAGCGACTTGCCGCGGCCCGTTCCCATAACCGCCAAGACACTCTGGTGATCGGCCAAGGCGTCGAGCGCCTCAACCTGCGCGCGGTGCGGCTGGTTCGATCCGATAAAGCTATGGATAAGCGAGCGCGTGAGCTCGGTATAGGAAAGCTGGGCGAGCGTCTCGCGCTTGCGCGACTCCAAGCGCAGGCCGGAATCCGCCGGCTGCACGCCACGACGAAGCTCGCATGCCGGATCGTCGACGCTGGGCAGCGTGCTATCGCGGACCAGAACATCCTTGATCATGAGCTTGGGCTTCACACGCCCCTGCCAATGCTCGGCAACGGCCTCGAACACCAAGTCGACAGCACTATCGCAGTTGATGAGCTTATCGATTTGCGGCACGCGGAACATAATGGCCGGCACGCTTGCGGCGCCATCGGTCGCCACAAAGCGCATGTGCTCGCCGGTTTTGCCCACCACGGCGCGATCGCACATCGTCACGCCCTCGGCGGCCAGCAGCGGCACCTTGTTGCCCTGGCCAAACGGCTCAAGACGGGAAATCTGCTCTATAGTCTCGATATTCAGCTCGGAAAGGTCGACCGTGGCGGCAACCTCGTCGATGTCTTCAAAGTCCTCGGCGGGAATCTCCGATAGCACGGCGGAAAGGCGACGACGGAATTCATCGAGCTTGGATGCCTCGATGGTCACACCCACCGCACCGGCATGTCCGCCGCGACGAATCAGCAGGTCGGAACAGCGCTCGACGGCGTCAAACAGGTTAACTTTGCCCACCGAGCGACCAGAGCCGCGCGCGATACCGTCCTCGATCGAGAACAGCAGCGCCGGCACGTGATAGCGGTTGGTCAGACGGCTTGCCACGATGCCCTTGACACCCTCGTGCCAGCCTTCGCCGCCCACGACGATCGCGCGTCCGCCGTCATAGGTCTCCTCGACCTTTGCCATGGCATCGCGCGTGAGCTCCGCCTCGATCTCACGGCGCTGGCGGTTGATTTCCTCGAGCTCAGCCGCCAGCGCGCTTGCTTCGATGGGATTGCGGGCAAGCAGCAGGTCGAGCGCCAGCTTGGGATCGGCCATGCGACCGGCAGCGTTTAAGCGGGGAATGAGCGAGAATGACAGGCCGTCGGCCGTAATGGTAGAAAGATCGGCCTTGGCAAGTGCGGCAAGCGCGATATAGCCGGGACGGGCCGTCACGCGCATCTGCTGGATGCCCTCGGCGACCAGTGCGCGATTCTCGGGCGTGAGCGGCATCATGTCGGATACGGTGCCCAGCGCCGCGACCTCTATCAGCGAACGCCAATACGACGGCTTGCCCAAACGCTCGCCCAGGACCTGCACCAGTTTGAGTGCCACGCCGGCACCGGCAAGCTCGCGCGAGGGACCCTCGTCCTCGAGCTTGGGGTCGGTCAGGGGCACGCCCTGCGGCACCTGGTCGGAAGGCTCGTGATGGTCCGTGACCACCAAATCGATCCCCAGGCTCTCCAGATAGGAGACCTCTTCCTTGGCGGCAATGCCGTTATCGACGGTCACGATCAGCTGGGGGCGAGCGAGCTCGTTAACGCGGTCGAGCGCCGCGCGCGAAAGACCGTAGCCCTCATCAAAGCGATGCGGAATAAACGGCGTGACATCGGCGCCAAACGTGCGCAGCGCCTCGGTCAACAGGCAGGTCGACGTAATACCGTCAACGTCAAAATCGCCAAAGACTGCAATGTGCTCGTGGTTGCGAATAGCACGCTCGACGCGGTCGGCAACGACCGACATGCCCGGGATAATGAGTGGGTCGGCCCAGTCGCGATCGAGCGAAGGCGTCAAAAACAATTGGCCCTCTTTGATGGAGCCAATGCCGTGCGCGACCATAATGCGCGCCAGCAGCCCGGGAATGCCCAGACCAGCCGAAAGCTCCTTTTCGAGCTCGGGATTTTGCTGAGCGACCGCCCAGCGATGCGTCGTCTTAAGCGATGACATAGGCACCCACCCCCGATAGGGGCAGGTCGCCGCGATACCTCTCACGGTTCATAGCGATGAGTCCTCTGTGTATGCCCGCTTCGGCAGGCAGATCTGTTGAACGAATTTATTATACCGTGCGGCGCGGACGCAAATCGCCGCAGCACGCCGCGGTTTCGGTAAACGATGCCGGTAATACCCTCGAAATAATCGAGCGTTTCTGACGCACGGACACATGCAAGCGTCTAGCATATCCATTCAAAACGGATTCACGAGCAAAGGGAGTCACAAGAGCATATGAAGCAATGGGTTGGACTGGGCAAGTTTCTCGCGGGGCACATGCAAATCATCGTTCCGATTTGCGTGGCGCTCGGCGTGCTCTTTCCTCAGCAGATCGGCGTTCTCAAGCCCATCGTTCCCACCCTGTTTGCCTTTATGACGTTTCAGGGTGCGCTCAGCAACACCTTCCACCAGGTAGCCGAGGTGTTCCGCCGTCCCCTGCACCTGATTTTGGCGTTATTTGTCTCGGCCGTGCTCATCCCCATCGCGGCGTATGCCATGGGATCGCTGTTCTTTGGCTCCAACCCCAACCTTGTCTGCGGCATCGTGCTCGAGTACAGCGTGCCCGTGGCCGTCACCGCATTTATGTGGATCAGCATGTTCGGCGGCAACGGCCCGCTCGCGCTCACCATCATCCTGACGTCCTCGGTTATCTCCCCTGTGACGATTCCGCTCACGCTCAAGCTCCTGCTGGGCGCCACCGTCTCGATCGATGTGCCGAGCATGATGCAAGACATGGCCTTTATGATCGCCATCCCCGCCGTGCTCGGCATCGTGATCAACGAGCTCACGCGTGGATGGGGACACGAGAAGCTCTCCCCCGCGCTCTCGCCCGCCTGCAAATTCATGATGATGGGCGTTATCGCCTCCAACTCCACCGCCATGAGCGAGTACGTGCTGCACATGAACGCGGTGCGCCTGGAAGTCGCCCTCTTTATTTTGACCTTCGCCATCAGCGGCTTTGTCATCGGTTTTCTGGTCGCCCGTGCGCTGCATCTGCCATATAGCGAGACGGCTACCATGTGCTTTACCTGCGGCATGCGTAACATATCTTCGGGCGCCGTCATCGCCACGCAATACTTTCCGGGCGAAGTCGTATTCCCCGTCATGTGCGGCACGCTGTTTCAGCAGGTACTCGCCTCGCTTATCGGACATCTCTTTGAGCGTCTAACCGGCGAGGAGCGCGCCGCCCAGCGCAAGCGGGTCGAGGCCGGCCGCGACGCCATGGGACGCTAGGCTGTCCGCATTACGCGGGTGTTAGTCTTACTATACGAACGTTTCCAGATGCGCACGCAGGCGCTCAGCATCGACATCGAGCGTTGTCTCGGCATTGACCTGGGCTAAACGATAGCCGACGAAGTAGGGCGAAACCACCCAACGCGGCAGCGCCTTGGCAATGGTCCGACCGCCCAGGTGATAGAAGAACAGATTATACGACCCTGCGCGACCACCGTGGTGCTCGTTCAGGATATAGCGCAGAGCTACCTGGACTGCATCGGCGAAGAGATCCGCCTCGGCTTGATCTCTCGTGTCATCGCTGGCAGAGATTCCCTGCGGGGCTGAAACGTTGATCTCAAAGAACCCCATGATGGGTTCGGTTGAGATGTTGGCCGAGATCCTCCCCTGTTGCCAGACATTGATGCCTTCGAAATTGGCGGAAGTCAGCGAAGCATAGCCGTCTTCCTGCTCCAAACCCACAATCTGCATGTGCGGATGAACGAGGCTACCGCCCGAGAGCGGACCCTTGTTCTTGTACATGAGCACGCTTCGATACTGCTGTGAATCGATCATCTGCTGCCAGCAACCCAGGGCAAACCGCATCACATGGTGGAGTTCATCCGGCTCATAGGTCACCAGGTCGGCATCGTGATCGGCCGACTCGATCAGCACGGTTTGACGGGTGGCGCGCAGGGTCTTGAACTTATTCTCGAGCCAAATGCAATCGCCATCACGGCGAATGATGTCGGTGAGCCCTTCTGTATCGCAAAAGGGACACGCGGTGCCGGGGCGGCGGTTGTCGTCGGGCTTACCGTTCGCCTGCTGAACGTCAAATACCAGCGCCACGGGTTATACCTCCAGCGGCACAATCTTGGTGCCATGGAGCTCGGAGGCGCCCAGTGCCGCCGCCACGGTATCGCGGTTGGCCGTGGAAATGCCGCCGCCGGGAAGGATGGTCAGGCGGTCTCCCGCACACTCGATAAGACGCGACAGATGCTCCAGGTTGTCCTCAATCGGCGTGCCGGCGGCACCGCCGTGCGTCAGGATGCGCGTAACGCCGCAATCGACGAGTGTGTCGACGGCATCGAGCTGAGCCTCGGGCGAGAGCTGGTCAAACGCCATGTGGAAGGTGATGTCGATGGGCTCACGCTTGCATTCCTCGGTCGCGCAGCCCGCGGCCATCACGAGGGCGCCCAACGTAAGCTCGTCGAGCGCCCATCCGTCAGCGCAGGGCTTGCAGCAGCCAAAGACCAAGCCGTCAACGCCGGCGCTCACGGCAAGGCCCAGGTCCATCTCCATCATACGCAACTCGTCCTGGTTGTAATGAAAGTCGCCGCCACGCGGACGGATCATGCACATCACCCGTGCATCGTGCTCGTGGGCATAGCTGGTCGTAGCGCTGATAACACCGGCCGAAGGTGTAGTGCCACCGACGGCAAGGTTGTCGCACAGTTCGATACGCTTTGCACCGGCATCGATAGCCGGCGGCACCCGCTCAAAGTTCTCGGCACAAAACTCGTACAGCATAGATAGACCCCCAAAGACAGCAGATGTTTTCCGACGGGCATTGTCACACATCCCCATGAAGTTGCGGTGGAATAGGGACTCTTTTGGCCTCTGGAGCCCGTATTCAGTCCCTATTTCACCGCAACTAAAAAGGGGCGCTGACTGAGATAGTCAGCGCCCCTTTTGTTAGGTGGGTTAGCCTCCGAGGTAGGCTTTGCGGACGTTATCGTCGTGCAGGAGCTCTTGGCCGGTACCGGTCATGGTGATCTTGCCGGTCTCGAGCACGTAGCCGCGTGTGGCGATCGAGAGCGCCATCTGCGCGTTCTGCTCGACTAGGAGCACCGTGGTACCGGCTTTATGCAGGTCCTCGACGATCTGGAAGATCTGCTCAATCAGAATCGGCGCCAGACCCATGGAGGGCTCATCGAGCATGAGCAGCTTAGGGTTGCTCATAAGGGCGCGGCCCATAACGAGCATCTGCTGCTCGCCGCCCGAAAGGGTACCGGCGACCTGGCGACGGCGTTCCTTCAGGCGCGGGAACTGCTCGTAGACGCGCTCAAGGCCCGGAGCCACCGTGGACTTGGGCTGCGTATAGGCACCCATTTCCAGGTTCTCCTCGACCGTCATCTGCAAAAAAGCGCGACGACCCTCGGGAACCTGAGCCAGACCCTTACCAACCAGCTTGTCGGCGGGCGTATGGGTGATATCCTCGCCCATAAACTTGATGGAGCCGGTCTTAGAGCGCAGCAGGCCCGAGACGGTCTTGAGCGTCGTGGACTTACCGGCACCGTTCGCACCGATCAGAGCCACGATCTCGCCCTCGTTGACGTTAAAGGAGATGTCCTTGATAGCGTGGATAGCGCCGTACCAGACGTTGATGTTGTAGACGGAAAGCATCGGCTCTGCCATTTAGTTCTCCCCCTTATCCTGCTTGCCCAGATACGCCTCGATAACGGCATCGTTATTCTGGATTTCCTCGGCCGTGCCCTTGGCGATGACCTTGCCAAAGTTGAGCACGCAGATGCCCTCGCAGATGTTCATAACGAGCGACATATCATGCTCGATAAGCATGATGGCGATGCCGAAGGTGTCGCGAATCTTGACGATGTTCGCCATGAGTTCTGCGGTCTCGGACGGGTTCATTCCGGCGGCAGGCTCGTCGAGCAGCAGTAGCTTGGGGTTGGTGGCAAGCGCGCGGACGATTTCCAGACGACGCTGGGCGCCGTAAGGCAGCGATCCGGCCTGCTCATTTGCCAGGTGCTCCATGTCAAAAATGGACAGCAGCTCCATGGCGCGCTCGTGGGCGGCCTTCTCGTGCTTCCAATACGTCGGCAGGCGCAGAACGCCCTCAAAGCCGGAGTAGCGCTCCTGGTTGTGCAGGCCGACCTTAACGTTGTCCTCCACCGTCATGGTGTTGAACAGGCGAATGTTCTGGAACGTACGGGCAATACCCATGCGGTTGACCTGGTAGACCGACTTGCCCGAAGTGTCCTCACCGTCGAGCAGGATGGTGCCGTGCGTGGGCTGGTACACCTTGGTGAGCAGGTTGAAGACCGTGGTCTTGCCAGCGCCGTTGGGGCCGATGAGACCGGCGATCTCGGTCTTGCCGATGGTCAGGCTAAAGTCGTCTACTGCCTTAAGGCCTCCAAACTCAATGCCCAAGTGGATGCACTCGAGCGCCGGGCGCTGACCCAGGTCGCGGTCGGGAACGATAGCGCCAGAAGGATACGGGACCATCTTGCCCTTGTTGAACTCAAACTTACTGGGCATCGGCTGCCACCTCCTTCTTGGAAGCAAAGCGGTCCTTAATGCGTGCGAAGAATGCCTTGAGCTGTGGGTTGTTAGTAAAGACCATGACCAGGATCAACACGATGGCGTAGATGAGCATGCGGTAGTCCGAGAACTGACGGAGCAACTCGGGGAGCACCGTGAGCAGCGCCGCGGCGATAACGGAACCGCGCATGTTGCCCAGGCCGCCCAGAACCACGAACACCAGAATGAGGATCGACGTGTTGAAGTCGAACTTAGTAGCGGAAAGCTGCGAGAAGTTACCGCCGAACAAAGCTCCGGCAGCACCGGCGAGGGCGGCGGAAACCACGAAGGCGATCATGCGGTACTGGGTGACGGAGATGCCCACGGACTCGGCAGCGATCTTGTTATCGCGCACGGCAATAATGGCACGACCGGTACGGCTGCGAACCAGGTTGAGTACAATCACGAGCGCGACCATAACCAAGATGGCGCCGGCAAGGAAGGTCGAATAGGTCGACACGCCCGATGCTCCCTGCGCGCCCTTGATGATGGCGGTGCCGTCCTCGAGCAGGTGCAGGTCGTTGATCGTAGAGTTACCCGTGATGTTAAAGATCACATGCAGGCCGCGGGAGTCGACGCCCACGATAAGGCAGGTGACGATCTCTTTGATGATCTCGCCAAAAGCCAGGGTCACGATGGCCAGATAGTCGCCGCTCAGGCGCAGGACCGGGATACCGATCAAGAAGCCCAAGATGGCAGCGGCGATAGCGCCGACCACAATGCTGATGATCAGACGCATCGGATCGGACGGAACGGCGCTCTCCAGCGCGACGGCAGTGACGATGCCCGTATAGGCGCCGACGCTCATAAAGCCTGCGTGGCCCAGCGACAAGTCGCCCGCGATACCAACGACGAGGTTAAGGGAGATGGCCATAACAATGTAGGCCGTAATGGGGACCAGCTGGCCGGCAATCATGCGCGGGATCATGTGGTTGGACTGCATAAAGAACACGATGGCGAACGCCACAAGGCACATGGCGTACGTAACAAAGTCGTGACGCGTCTGCTTGTCTTTAAGAAACTTCATAACGCTCACCTACACCTTCTCGGGGACGTACTTGCCCAAGAGGCCGGCAGGCTTGACGAGCAGGACGATGATCAGAACACCAAAGACGATGGAGTTGGCAAGGCTCGTGGAAATGTAAGCCTGCGCCATCGCTTCGATGATGCCGATGAGAATGCCGCCGACAAAAGCGCCGGGGATGGAGCCGATGCCACCGAAGACAGCGGCGTCGAAGGCCTTGATGCCAGGCATAGCACCCGTCGTGGGCTGCAGCACCGGCGAGTAGGAGCACAGCAGCACGCCGGCGATGGCGGCAAGGGCAGAGCCGATGGCAAACGTCATCGAAATGGTGCGGTTGACGTTGATGCCCATGAGCTGAGCGGCAGCCTTGTCCTCGGACACGGCGCGCATGGCCTTGCCCATCTTGGTCTTACCTGTAAAGAACATCAGGCCGGCCATGATAACCAGGCAGGCGACGATGGTGACGAGCGAGACGGCGCTTACGTTGAACTTGGCCAAGAACTCCGGCACCTGGAAGGTGACGAGCGAAGTGAAGTTCTTGGGCGTGGCGCCCCACAGAAGCTGCGCGGCGTTCTGCAGGAAGTAGGACACGCCGATAGCCGTAATCAGAACGGCCAGCGGGCCTGCTTGTCGCAGCGGCTTATAGGCCAGGCCCTCAATGAGAACACCGAGAACCGTGCAGGCCACGCAAGAGAGAACTACAGATGCCCAGCCCGGGAGGCCGAGATACGACGTGGCGCAGAACGAGACATAGGCACCGACCATGATGACATCGCCGTGAGCGAAGTTGAGCATCTTGGCGATACCGTAGACCATGGTGTAGCCCAACGCGATGATGGCGTAGACGCTGCCCATGGACAGGCCGTTGACCAGGTATTGGATAAAGACCGTCATGTTCCACATCCCCCTTTCGAATAGGTTTCCAGTTAATGTATGAAACAGGGACGTTACATCGTCCCTAGATACCAAGCAAGCAGGGAAGGCCAAAACCTCCCCTGCTTGGGATCAAAACCGCTCTATGTAAGGCGGCCTATTAGGCCTGTACGTACTTGCCGTCAGTGATGACGTACGCCGTGGGGTCCTTCTGGACCTGACCCTTATCGTTCCAGGAGAGCTTGCCAGTCAGGCCGTCAACAGTAATGTTGCGCATAGCCTCGGGAAGCTTCTCGGCAACCTCGGTGGGGTCGGCGTCGACACCCAGGCCGGCCTCCTTGAGAGCCTCGACCACAGCATGCACGCCGTCGTAGGCGTCGGCGGCAAACTGGTCGGGGGTATCGCCGTACTTATCTTTGTAAGCGTTGACGAAGTCGGCGTTCTTCTCGTCGTCGGCGGAGAACGGGGTCATGAGCAGCAGACCCTCGGCAAGAGAGGTATCGAAGCCCTCAACGCCCAGGATACCGTCCATGCCGTCGCAGCCCATCATCTTGACGTCGTAGCCCATGTCCTTGGCGTTCTTGAGCAGGACGGACGCCGGTGTGTAGTAGATCGGCGCAAAGATCATGGTGGCGCCAGCCTGCTTGGCCTTGGTCAGCTGGTTGGTAAAGCTCGTGGCGGAGTCGTCCTTAAAGGTCTCCTCGTCAACAATCTCGAGCTTGGACTCAGCGGCCTGGGCCTTAAAGGAATCTGCGATGCCCGAAGAATAGGCGTCGCCGGAGTTATAGAACAGCACGAACTTCTCGTCCGCATACTTCTGCGCCAGGAACTTGGCAGCGTTGACACCCTGGTTGGGGTCGGTGAAGCAAACCTGGAAGACGCAATCCTTGCCCTTGGTAACGTCCTCGGAGGACGCGGACGGGGTAATCATGAACGTCTCGGGGTCGTTACCGCACTCAGCAGCAACGGCGACCGACGCACCCGTGGTGGTCGGACCGACAAGGGCCTGCATGCCCCAGTCGAGCAGGGTGTTGAAGGCGTTGACGGCCTTCTCGCCGTCAGCCTGGTCGTCCTCGGCCTTGCTGACAAGCGGCAGTTCCTTAGTCGAGAAATCCTTGCAGCCAAGCTCGACAGCCTGTGTAACGGACTTGCCGTAGGACGCGTTGGCGCCGGTCAGTGGGCCGATGGTGCCGATCTTAAACGAAGCGTCGCCCGAAGCGGAACCACCGTCGCCGCCGTTGGAGGAGCAGCCAGCTAGAATGGACATCGCCCCCAGACCTGCTGCGCTCGCGATAACGCTCCTGCGATTCATAACAGGGTTCAATGACTTACCGGTGAGGCTCGACATGCGGCTCTCCTCTCAAATCTCGTCGGGTTTCGGTTACCCGACAGGCCATCCTTCGCCGTGTTCGGCGTTCGCAAAATACTAGACGCTTTAGTTAAGGAAAGTGGCGATTATTTCAACTTTTCTTTGGATTTGTTCATTTATCCATAATCATGCGTATTTCTGTCGGTTTATGCAGTTTAGCCACTTTATTGTGTGAAAGTAATGTTTCCGTTCTGTTACAGGCGTCCCCGCCCTGAATAAAACGACCCCACCGGTCCCGATATATGCACTTAGGCGGCGATGTACTTGCCGTCCTGAATCACATAGGCCGTAGCGGGCTTTTCGACCTGGCCCTCGTCGTTCCATGTGAGCTCGCCCGTCAGGCCCTCGATCTTGATCTTGCGCATGGCCTTGGTCGGCTGGTTGATAAAGCTCGTGGAGGAGTCGTCCTTAAAGGTCTCGGTATCGACGATGTCGAGCTTGGACGCCTTGGCCTGCTCGGCAAAGGCATCGGCGATCTCGCCCGAGACGGCGACGGCGGCACCGGTGGTGACGGGGCCGACGAGCGCCTGCATGCCCCAGTCGCACAGGGCAAACCTTATGGTGCAAACGTTGACAGTTTGTTACGGAAGTTCGTTTGTAGCGAGCGTGTTTCCAATGTTTCCGCAGCGTTTCGGGGGTGACGTTTTATGCTGCTCCCGCTGCCAGGCAAGCACGCGCCCGCACTTCACGCTAGAATGCACTCAACCTTTAAGCGGTTAATCCATCCATAAGATGCACGAAGGAGCTATCTATGAGCGAACCCCTGCGCACCGTGAACGTCGGCCTCATCGGTCTGGGAACCGTCGGCGGCGGCGTGGCCCGTCTGATCAAGAGCCACCACGATGAGTACCTGGCCGCCTACGGCATCGACCTTAAGCTGAGCCGCGCCTGCGCGCTTGCCTGGGAGCAGGCCGAAGCCGCCGGTATTGAGCGCGAGGCCTTTACGAGCGACTGGCACGACGTCGTCACCGACCCCGCCGTCGATATCGTCGTCGAGCTGATCGGTGGCGAGCATCCCGCAACCGAAATCTTCACCACTGCCTTTGAGCACGGCAAGCACGTCGTCTCTGCCAACAAGGCCCTGCTGGGCCGTCACGTCGAGACGCTTGCCGAGAAGGCGCGCGCGTGCGGCGTGCAGATTAAGTGCGAGGCCAGCTGCGGCGGCGGCATCCCCATCGTGAGCACGCTCGAGCACGACCTGGTGGGCAACAAGATCCTGACCATCGCCGGCATTCTCAACGGTACCACCAACTATATCCTGTCGCGCATGGACGCCGAGGGCGCCGATTACGCCGACGTGCTTGCCGACGCGCAGGCCAAGGGCTATGCCGAGGCCGACCCGTCCGCCGACGTCGACGGCTTCGACGCCGCCAGCAAGACGGCCATCCTCGCCTCCATCGGCTTTGGCACCCGCGTTACCACCGACGACGTGTACCAGCAGGGTATCCGTACCATCGGCGCCGAGGACATCGCCCAGGCCCGCGAGCTCGGCTACACCATTAAGCTGCTCGGTATCGCCCGCAACACCGACGCCGGTGTCGACGTCCGCGTGCATCCCACGCTGATCCCCGCCGACCACATGCTTGCCAAGGTCAACGGCGCCATGAACGCTGTCTACGTGGTAGGCGACGCCGTGGGCGAGACTATGTTCTACGGTGCCGGCGCAGGCTCCTTCCCCACCGCAAGCGCCGTCGTGGGCGATATCCTGTCGCTCTCCGAGCAGATCAGCCGCGGCGTGGCTCCGCTGCCCGAGATTGAGCCCTATGGCCACAACCTCGCCTTTAAGCCCATGGACGAGCTCCAGACCAAGTACTATGTGCGCCTGAAGGTCGCCGACCGCGTGGGCGCCCTGTCCGAGACGGTCGATATCTTTGCCAAGCACAACATCTCGATCTCGCTCATCAACCAGGTCGAGGACGGCAAGTCGCGCGTTAGCGATGCCTGCTCGGTCATCTTCCTGACGCACCGCGCGCTCGAGAAGGACGTCCAGGCTGCCGCCGCCGAGCTTGCCAGCGTCGACTGCGTGGCCGAGGTCGCCAACGTCCTGCGCATCGAGGACGTCGAGGCCTGGACCGAAGGCGTTATGGCCAACTAGTCCACTACTTCAAACCTCAACGAAGCTCAACGCAAAAGGCGCGCTGCCTGCATCAACCGCAGGCAGCGCGCCTTCTATTATTTGGACGAAACCCGTATCCCGACATTCCTTGCTACTTGCCGTCGTCGTCCTCGGCTTCTTCTCTTGCATAGAGCTCCAGCATGCGGCGGCGGTATTCGCGCACGGCGAGCTTGGCGCGCTCCAGGCGGCGACGCTCGCGCGGAGTCAGCTCGGACGGGTCGACCTCGTCTCCATAGGTCTTATCGGCAAGAAGATGTGCCGCATCCACGATGCGGGCATCGATGTGGCCGCTCGCCGCCTCGGCGGAAAGACGCTCGGCAATCGTATCGAGCGTAGGCAGGCCCTCGAATACGCGACCGTGACCATGCGAGGTCAGCAGCTCGTGCTCGCGTGCGAGCAGGCTCGCCAAATCGTGATGGGCACGCAGGATGTCGAACGCATCGGATGGATGCTCGGCAACCTCTGCCACGGCGGCGACCGGCGCGGCGTCGACCACGCGGTAGAAGAGCTGCGCGAGCAATGGCATCAAGAACACTGTGATGGCACCGGCGGCAACCATGACCGACGCAATATCTTGCGACAGCGCGCCCGCGTTGACGGCAACACTCGTCACGGCAACGATGATCGGCAGGGCCGTGGTGCAGTACAGGGCCACGGTAATGCGACCATACGCCGACACATCGCGCGTCGCAGGACAAATGCTCATAGAGATGAGAATGGGCACGGCGCGAATGATCAGCAACGCCACGATAAAGCCTGCGAGCAGCCCGGGGCGCGACGCCACGGCCGTCAGGTCGATCTTTGCGCCCGATACAGTAAAGAACACCGGAATCAAAAAGCCGTAGGCCAGGCCGTCGAGCTTGGTCTCGAGCGTATGGTTGCCCTCGGGGATGATGTAGCGCAAGACAAAGCCGGCGGCAAAAGAACCCAACACGATGTCGAGATCAAAGACGGCCGAGAACGCCACGAGTGTGACCAGGATGAGCACCGTCAGGCGCACGAAGGTCTGCGACGTGGTATCGGCGCGTTCCTCGACAAACGCAAAGAAGCGGCTGCCGACGCGCTTGGAGCGACTTGGGACCACGGCCAGCAACACGCAAACCACCGCAAACAAGCCAAGGATTACGAGCGTTTGGATGCCAGTGCGGGCAGACAGCAGCACCGACATGGCGAGCACAGGGCCGAGCTCGCCCCAAGTGCCATACGCGAGAATCGAGTCGCCCACACGCGTGCCAGTGAGCGAGCGCTCACGCATGATGGGCACGAGCGTGCCGAGCGCCGTCGAAGTGAGGGCAAGCGTCACGGCGATACCGTCGAAATGACTAACCGAGAACCACGGGGTAAAGCGCACGGCAAGCCAGGCGATACCAAACGTGACGACCCACGTCGCCAAGCCGTAGCGCCCCTCGACGCCCGTGATGCTCTTGGGGTCGATCTCAAAGCCGGCAAGCAGGAATAAGAAGGCCAGACCGAGCTCGGACACAAGCGAGACCTCGGCATCTACATGGATGACGCCGAGCATATGGGGTCCCAGCACCGCGCCGAGCACGAGCAAGAAGACCGTCTCGGGAACGGGTTTTCCAGGAATCGCCGAGGCGATGAAGGGGCTTGCAAAGGCCACGAGTGCGATGATGGCGAGCGAAACGAATGCCATGTGATGCCTTTCTCTTGATTGCGCATCACTGTAGCACCCTCGCCGTCCTCAACGCGCCACGAGCTGTCGTATCATAGTGAGGTTTACAAACATGTGGCTCAAGGCGACCGCGAGGCTTGCCCCGCAAACCGACCGCTGCCGCATACCGTACCGTACGCCCAACCGATCAGGAAGGCAGGAACCAATGGTCTCTCGTATCTACGTGGAGAAGAAACCCGGGTTCGACGTCGAGGCTCAGCAGCTCAAGGGCGAGCTGACCGAAATTCTCGGCATCAAGGGCATCGAGGCCCTGAGGATCATCAACCGCTACGACGTCGAGGGCATCGACGAGGAGCTTTTCCGCTCCTGCGTGCCGACCGTCTTTAGCGAGCCCCAGGTCGATGTGACCTACGACGAACTCCCCGCAAGCGATGGCGCCGTCTTTGCCGTCGAATTCCTGCCTGGCCAGTTTGACCAGCGCGCCGACTCCGCCAGCGAGTGCGTGCAGCTCATCAGCCAGGGCGAGCGCCCCGCCGTGCGCTCCGCCAAGGTCTATATGATCTCGGGCGCTCTGGACGAGGCCGCCATCGATGCCATCAAGCACTACGTGGTGAACCCCGTCGAGGCGCGCATCGCCTCGCTCGACCTGCCCGAGACGCTGTACATGGAGACCCCCGAGCCCCAGCCCGTCGAGGTGCTCGACGGCTTCCGCGAGCTCGACGAGGCCGGCCTTGCCGCCTTTATTTCCGAGCGCGGCCTTGCCATGGACGAGGCGGACATCGCCTTCTGCCAGCAGTACTTCCGCGATGAGGACCGCGACCCCACCATCACCGAAATCCGCGTGATCGACACCTATTGGTCCGACCACTGCCGCCACACCACCTTCGGCACCGTCCTGGATGACGTGACGATCGACGACGCCGTGGTGCAGCAGGCCTTCGACCGCTACATGGAGATGCGCCACGAACTCGGCCGCGACGCCAAGCCCGTCTGCCTCATGGACATGGGCACTATCGGCGCTAAGTACCTTAAGAAGACCGGCGTCATGACCGATGTCGACGAGTCCGAGGAGATCAACGCCTGCACCGTCAAGGTGAAGGTCGATGTCGACGGCGAGGACCAGGACTGGCTGTTCCTGTTTAAGAACGAGACCCACAACCACCCGACCGAGATCGAGCCCTTCGGCGGTGCCGCCACCTGCGTGGGCGGCGCCATCCGCGACCCGCTCTCGGGCCGCAGCTACGTGTACCAGGCCATGCGCGTCACCGGCGCCGGCGACCCCACCGTCCCGGTTTCCGAGACGCTCGAGGGCAAGCTGCCGCAGCGCAAGCTCGTGACCACTGCCGCCGCCGGCTACTCCAGCTACGGCAACCAGATCGGCCTTGCCACCGGCCAGGTCAACGAACTCTATCACCCCGGCTACGTGGCCAAGCGCATGGAGGTCGGCGCCGTCGTGGGCGCTACCCCGGCAAACCACGTGCGCCGCGAGTGCCCCGCCCCCACCGACAAGATCATCCTGCTGGGCGGCCGCACCGGCCGCGATGGCATCGGTGGCGCCACCGGCTCCTCCAAGACCCAGAACACCGAGTCCATCGAGACCTCGGGTGCCGAGGTCCAGAAGGGCAACGCCCCGGTCGAGCGCAAGCTGCAGCGTCTGTTCCGCCGCGGCGACGCCTGTCGCCTGATCAAGCGCTGCAACGACTTTGGCGCCGGCGGCGTCTCAGTCGCCGTGGGCGAGCTTGCCGACGGCCTGTACGTGGACCTGGACACCGTGACCAAGAAGTACGACGGCCTGGACGGCACCGAGCTCGCTATCTCCGAGTCCCAGGAGCGCATGGCTTGCGCCGTCGCCGACGGTGACGTCGAGGAGTTCATGGGCTACGCCGCCGAGGAAAACCTGGAGGCGACCGTTATCGCCGAGGTTACCGCCGAGCCGCGCATGCGCATGGCATGGAACGGCGTCGCCATCGTCGATCTGTCCCGCGAGTTCCTCAACTCCAACGGTGCGCCCAAGCACCAGGTCGCCCACGTCTGTGCCCGCAGCGTGTGGCAGCCCAGCTGGGCCGGCACCACGCTCGCCGAGCGCATGACCTCGCTCGTCACCGACCTCAACGTCGCTTCCAACAAGGGCCTTTCCGAGCGCTTCGACTCCACCATCGGCGCCGCGACCGTGCTCATGCCCTTTGGCGGCAAGATGCAGCTTACCCCAAGCTCGGCCATGGTCGCCAAGTTCCCCGTGGACGGCGAGACCACCACGGCGAGTGCCATGGCATGGGGCTTCAACCCCTATCTGATGGAGGCCGACCAGTTTGCGGGCGCCTACCTGTCCGTGGTCGAGTCCATCGCCAAGCTCGTTGCCGCCGGCTTTGAGCACAAGCGCGCCTACCTCTCCTTCCAGGAGTACTTCGAGCGCCTGCGCACCGAGGCCGAGCGTTGGGGCAAGCCCATGGCTGCCGTCCTGGGTGCCCTCATGGCCCAGGTCGACCTGGGTGCCGGCGCCATCGGCGGCAAGGACTCCATGAGCGGTTCGTTTGAGGACGAGACCGGCGAGCTCAACGTTCCGCCGACCCTGATCAGCTTCGCCGTCGCCGTGGGCAAGGCCGCCCGCGCCGTCTCGCCCGAGTTCAAGGGCCTCACGCACCGAGTCGTCCGCATCGCCCCCGCCACCTATGGCGAGGACTACCGTCCCGACGCCCAGCAGCTGCTCGCCGCGTTTGACGCCGTCGAGGCGCTCACTGCTACCGGCGACGCCCTGGCCGTCTCCACGCCCGGCTACGGCTGCGGCGCCGAGAGCCTCTTTAAGATGTGCGTCGGCAACCAGATCGGTATCGAGCTTGCCGAGGATGTGGACGTGGAGAGCCTCTTCACCCCGCTCTACGGCAGCTTTATCGTCGAGCTCGCCGATGACGCCGAGCTGCCCGAGGTCGCCGACGGCGTTGTCGTCGAGCCCCTGGGCACCACCGTTGAGGGTTACGTCATCGATACTGGCTCCGAGGTCATCGAGCTCTCCAAGCTTCAGGAGGCCTGGGAGAGCGGCATCGAGAGTGTCTTTGCCTACCGCAGCGCCGACGAGACCCCCGAGGTCGAGACCATCGACTTCCGCGCCAAGGACATCCACGTGTACGCCGGCGCCAAGATCGCCCGCCCGCGCGTGGTTATCCCCGTGTTCCCCGGCAACAACTGCGAGTACGATAGCGCCCGTGCCTTCCGCGCCGCCGGTGCCGAGGCCGACACCTTCGTGATCAACAACCTCACGCCCGAGGCCGTCGCCGAGAGCACCCACGAGCTTGCCCGCCGCATCCGCGCAAGCCAGATCGTCATGATCCCCGGCGGCTTCTCGGGCGGCGACGAGCCCGACGGCTCCGCCAAGTTCATCACAGCGTTCTTCCGCGCTCCCGAGGTCACCGAGGCAGTCCGCGACCTGCTCAAGGCCCGCGATGGCCTGATGCTGGGCATCTGCAACGGCTTCCAGGCCCTGATCAAGCTCGGTCTGGTGCCCTACGGCGACATCGTCGACGCCACGCCCGATGCGCCCACGTTGACGTTCAACACCATCGGTCGCCACCAGAGCCGTCTGGTGCGCACCCGCATCTCGTCCAACTTGTCCCCGTGGCTGTCGCAGTGCAGCCTGGACGACCCCTACACCGTCGCCATCAGCCACGGCGAGGGCCGCTTCGTCGCCTCCCCCGAGACGGTCGCGCAGCTCAAGGCCAACGGCCAGATCGCCACGCAGTACGTGGACGCCGACGGCGTGCCGGGCATGGACCTGGCGGTGAACCCCAACGGCAGCGTGCTGGCGATCGAGGGCATCACGAGCCCCGACGGCCGCATCTTCGGCAAGATGGGCCACAGCGAGCGCAGCGGCGTGGGCCTCTACAAGAACGTGCCGGGCAATACCTACCAGCCGCTGTTCGAGGGCGGCGTGGCGTACTTCGCGTAAGCGGGGGCGCGACGGCAGGACCGCGCCGCCCGACACGCCGGATGAAGGCGCCGGGACGGCACGAGATGCGAGCAGCCCATGCGGGGCGTCGGGCGGGAGACACCGTCCGGCGCCCCGGCGCGTTTGAAGTCCCCCGGCAAAACCTGAACCGTTGGTCAGACAAGTTCTCCCAGTTTTTCCAGGAACGCCCGCAGGGCAGGGCTTTCATCCCCGTCGCGGTACACTAGATAGCGCGTCACGCGGATGGGTTCCGCGCAAGGAACGATTACCAGGTCCGGGTTGCGCAGGTAGAACGCGTCGGGAGACTGGGCGGCACTCTCCACGACGATAAACACGTCGTTGGGGCCGATGCCCATGAGGCCGAGCTCCTCGACGTCGTTCAGCTCGTGGCGGCGAAACCGCAACTTCAGCCCTCGCGCCTCGAACAGTCGCTCGACATCGGGTAGACAACGGCCAAACTCGGGGTTGTAGGGAAAAACGAAGCAGCTCTCGGCAAGTTCGGCCAGCGATAGCCCCTCGCGTAACGCCAGCGGACTCGTCCGGGCAACCGCAAAACGTATTCCCTCGCTATATCCCGCCAGCTCGAAGACCCCCAGCCCCCGGCGCGAATCGACCGGGCATATCGGTTCGCCGTCCGTAGTGCAGGAGACGATGCCCACGTCGAGGTCACCGCACAGCACGGCATGCCCGGGATCGTCTCCCGGATTCAGCGGCCTGCGCGTGAACGTAAACCCTGGATGGGCAAGCTTCGTCGAGTTGACCGCGTCGGAAAGCAACCGGTGCACCATAGGGG
>DBFRXD010000032.1:0-10807 GCA_048502435.1 Collinsella aerofaciens | reverse complement strand
CGGGATAGAACCCAACCGAGGTCCCGTTGTGCGGGAGCCCCGCCGCCGGACGGCAGACATATAAGGTCGCCTGCTCGGACAGTCCTGACTCGCACGGAGAGCACATTAAGTGCTCTCCGGCTCGTGCGGAACTCGCGATCGACCTTATATGTCTGCCGTCCGGCGGCGGGGCTCCCGCACAACGGGACCTCGGTTGGGTTCTATCCCGGTTGCAGTCGCTTCGCTCCTGCACCGCATGGTCGATACGGCGGTTTGGCGTTGGATCGGTTCTTTCTGATATATGCTGGTTGCGGCTCTTCTTTTGGGAGGGGTCGCTTTTTTGTTGTGAGGGGGATGGCCCGTGGCTGATAGAAGAATTCAATCTGAGCTGCTTTCTGCGGATTGGAATGGCGAATGGATGCGTCTGCAGGCCGCTCGGCATCGGGCTGATGATTCTTTTGAATGGGATAAGCGGGCTCGGCATTTTCGGCCGTTGGAGACTGCCCCTTATGCTCGGGATTTTATAAAGCTGTTGGCGTTGAAGCCTGGTGAGTCGGTGCTTGATATGGGGTGTGGGGCTGGGTCGATTGCTATTCCGCTTGCTCAGGCTGGGCATTCCGTGATTGCTGCCGACTTCTCTCCTGCCATGTTGGGCACGCTTGATGCCGGCATTGAGTACTACGGGCTCGAGGGGCGCATAACGCCGCTTGAGCTTGCTTGGGATGATGATTGGGATTTGGTTGGACCGGTCACGAAAGCGGTAGATGTTGCCTTTGCCAGTCGCTCTGTCACCACGACCAACCTAAAAGGCGCGCTTGCCAAGCTTGATCGTACGGCTCGTCGGCGTTGTGCTGTCACGATGGTCGCCAACTCCAGCCCGCGCTATGATCTGCACTTGATGAACGCTATCGGCGCCTCCGTTACCTGCAGCAATGGCTTTGTGTATGCCTTCAACATCCTCATTCAGATGGGTGCCCTGCCGCAGGTTACGTACTTTGAATCGCCCCGTCGCGACACCTTCGATAGCCTTGAGGCGGGCGTAGCAGATTTTTCCCGTATGCTCGAGCATGGCAACGAGGATAAGATCGACCGCCTGCGCGACTACATCGCTCAACACATGATTGAGAATCCCCGTGCCGGCGAGCCGGGCTCCAAGGGCGTGCCGCAGGGACGCTACATGCTCGACCACGTCCGCAAGGTCCGTTGGGCGTTTATTGCATGGGAGCCGGTCTCTGCGCCCAGCTCATAGCCTGTTCGCAGCCCGCACTGCCCACTCACTCGGCATCCGCATTCTTTTTGAACTGGGCAAACGCGCTCCACACCGCACCGTTCCTGCGCTATCGTGGGACAGCTCACGTAAATTAAGGCCCCGTCGCGGGGCGCCCCATACATAGAAAGCGAGAACCCATGGCACTGACAGGAGCACAGGTCAAGCAGCTTCGCAGCATGGCCCATCACCTCAACCCCGCCATCATCATCGGTAAGTCCGATGTCAACGAGGGCACCGTCGAGCAGACGGTCGCCTACCTGGAGAAGCACGAGCTCGTTAAGTGCTCCGTGCTCGATGGCTCCAGCCTTTCCGCCCGCGAGGCCGCCGAGGAGCTCGCCGAGCGTTGCCACGCCGAGGTCGTCCAGGTCATCGGCCGCAAGTTCTCACTGTATCGCGAGTCCTCGCGCAAGGACATCGAGAAGATCAAGCTCGTCTAAGGGCCAATGATCCGGCGATCCAACACATAGCAAGCTTACGGGTGCCCAAGTACTTCGGGCGCCCGTTTTTTATCGCTCGACCAGCACGCGATTGAGCCGCCCCTCCACCAAGCGCTCGTATAGACGCCGCGTCTCGGGCTCGGGCACGCCATTGACCTGCTCCCTCAGGTGGTGCATATGCCCGCTGTACAGCTCGACGATATCGCGCCGCCGCCCCGCCGCACTGTAGACGCGCATGGCGCAGCGCACCATATCCTCACGCGCCGTTTCCTGTCGAAGCCCCGACTCCGCCAGCCAAATCGCCGACTGCAGATCGTTTTCTTCTAGAGCGGCATTTGCTCCCTTAATCATGCAATCGATGTACTTTGACTGCATAATGCGCCGCATGCGCAAAAAGTAGGTGGGATTACAGCCATTGGGAACATACAGCGGTCCGGCATAAAGCTGCTCAATCTTAAGGCACAGCTCAACTAAATGGGGCCCGCGCGCACCCGTGCGATTTCCCAAAACCTCGCGGCTTATCTGGTCAAACAGCCGTACATCGGTCTTGACGTAGTCGCCGTTGAGCCCAATGCATTCATTTTGGATGAGCACGCACGACTTGCCATCCGGCGTCGGTCCCAAAGCCGACCGCAAGCGCGATATCGTCGAGTACAGGTTGTTGCGGGCGCTATTAAACTCGGCATGGGGCCACAGCTCCATGGCCAGCGTCTCACGATCGACGAGCGCATCCATGCCCAGCGCAAGCCGCTCGGCAAGCGTCGCCGCCTTCTTGCGACGCCACATTTTGTCCGTGATGGGAAACCCATCGCGCTCGGCGCGAAACGCACCAAACATGCGAATCTCGATATGGTCGATGGTATCAACGGCTTCAACCTCGCCGGCCTGGAACAGGCGCTCGCCCTCTCCTTCCAAATCGTCGCGCAGCGAGTACCGCGACAGCTCGCGCACGGGAAGCTTCTTGCGTATCCTGCCCGCCGGCTCGCCCAGACAATGCATGGCAAGGCGCGCAAAGAGCCGATACGATGGCTCTAGAATCCCCGCACGATTCATGGACATCCAGGCCGCAAGATCGCTGTCTCGGCCCGCACAGGCCAAATGCAGCGCCACCATCCAGGCTTCTGCGCCACCAACCTGCGTCTGGCTTATATCGAGCAACTCCGCTTCCTCGCGCACCGAAACCATCGAGGTGTTACGCAGATATGCCGCGCGCTCCAGCAGCAATGCGTTATCGCGCATGTACGCAATCGACTCCTCGGCAAGTTTGAGCACTTGGACCGCACGGAACTTTGCATTAACCGGCCGTCCCTCTGCCAGCGACTGCCAGCCTTCTAGCAACAGCCCAAACAGCTGAATCTGGTTGTCGCGCATGCGCACGGCAAAACGATCGAGCTCGTTGAACGCCGCGTCGTCGGATACCGGCAAGCCGGAAAGGAGCCGCCGTGCCGCCAACACCATGCGCACCCAGATAGCCATCGCCTTAAGCCCACGCACGTCGAGCGCCTCCCGCACCACCGTCATCTCGTCGTCGCGCTCGTCGGTTCCCGCAAACGACCCGTCAAAGAGCTCCACCAGCATGCTATCGGCCCGTATAACAATCCCCGCGATGTCGAGCTCGCAGTCGTAGGCCTTGCTCGTTTTGAGCTGTTGTAGAACGCCGCCGTCATTTCCCCGCTCGGTCAGACAGCGTTTGACCTCGATATGCGCAGACAACATATCGAGTGCGGTATGGGATGTCTCGATTTCTGGCACGGCCAGGTTCGTAGGAAGCCCAAGCCCGTTGTCCCCATAGCAAACAGCCGTCAGCGTCTGGGCCACCCTCCATGAAACAGGGTCTATTTCGCAGGCCGCCCGTTCGCTCCCGCGCTCGATGACCGATGCCATATAGCGAGCGAGCTTTGTATTGGACACGCTGACCGCTGCCAGATATACGCCAAGCGCTTCGGCAGGCGTTGGCTCTGGAGCCGGATCGTCGGCATCGATCGTGCCCAGCGCCGCTCGGCAGATATCGGCCCCGTGCCCCGTCAGAGCCAGATCGACCCCATACTGCCCAGCAAGTTCAAGGACCGCTTCACGGTCCAAAAAGGCGTCCGCCAGGCCCATCGCCGCATCGCATCGGCCCGCCTTAAGCAAAATCCGGGCCGCCCTCGGAACAAGTTCGGGGCGAACCTCGGCCACCAACTTACGCAAGCGCAAGCGTCCGTTATCCTCCGTGCCCAGACACGTAAAACTCCGCTCGGCGGGATCCAAGCCAAAGATCGGGTAGTCGCGTACAAAATAGGACTGGTCGACCATCGACAGCCTCACCCCGCAAGCCTCGAGTTCTGCGATATTGCCCTCGCCCATCAAAACCATGAGACATGCCACGCAAAACAGCGCATTATTGTCGAGCGAAGCCAGATCGGCAAGTGCCGCGCCATATACGTTGACAATCTCGTTTTCGAGCAGGCCGGCTACGTCGCCTTGGCCATACAGACCCGTCTGCAATGCCGAAACGAGCTCGGGCACGCCCTGCGTGAGCTGATAGAAGTCGAGCGATGTGCTGATCGAAAACGCCGATGCCCACGCCGAATACTCATAGGCATGCACCTTGAGCATCTGCGCATTGATCTTAACCGAATCGCCCAGCCCATGAATCAGCTGACGATTTGAAGGACGGCAGGAGATAAAGACCCCAACCCCCATAGCGCGCAGCCCGCGAATCCTGTCGATGAGGTCTTCGGTATCGTGCTGATCGAGGTTTGGCACATTATCAATCGCGATAAGGGAGTGCGGTTTGTCTTTGAGTTCTTCGGTAACCACCTCGAGCTGCATAAACACCTCGCGCCCAATGGCGCGATCGGCCTCGATAATCCGCACGGGGCCTCGCGTTGGGTCGCATTTAACCTCATGGGTGTACTGCAGCAGCACCGAGGTCTTCCCAAACCCGTCGGGCGCATAAAGAACCACGATGCCGGCCTTTCGGCCCTTGGCGATAAGCTCATTCATCAAGCGTTCGCGTCGCACCATATAGCCTCCGCCCAGCGGCATCAGCTCGAGGTCGTCTATACCGCTCAAATCGTTTACCATGCCCGCTCCTCAACTCGACCGTATGGACACTGTAGCCGCAAGACCATACAAGCCGCGCTATGAATAGAGCGACCTTGTGTTTTAGGTTGTCTTTTGGTACGCAAGCGGCAAGTTTTTGTACAGCGAGGGCCGATTGTTATTAATCCCCCGACTAATCGGTCTTTAAGCAGGTAAATGAGCTTGTCAGCTTGTCCCATCTAAGCGGCAGTGTAACGCAAATGAACAAGGTTCAGCCATGTCATTCAACTCGCCTAGCACCCGCTACCGCCTACGACCTTTTAGTGGCATTTTTGCATAGAATCTGTTATGGAATGAATCAAGCTGTTAGGCATCCGGTATTCGTCAAGCTTACGGCAAGTTTTTGGTCAAGTGGACAGAAAGGGATAGCAAAAAGGCCCCCGCAAAGCGGAGGCCTTAGGCAAAGTTATGTCGAGCCGCAGGATTCGCGCTACTCGCAGAGCGAAAGAGCGGCCTCGTCGGCAACGACAACGCAGTTGGTGTGCAGCTGCAGGATCGAAGCCGGGCACTCGGGTGTAACCGGACCATAGCACATGTCATGCACAGCCTGAGCCTTGGCCTCGCCGTTGGCGACGACCAGGATCATGCGGGCATACATGATGGTCTGGGTACCCATGGTGTAGGCCTGACGGGGAACATCGTCGATGCTGTCGAACAGGCGGCTGTTGGCCTGAATGGTACTCTCGGTGAGGTCGACGCAGTGCGTACCCTTGGAGAAGTGGTCATCGGGCTCGTTGAAGCCGATGTGGCCGTTGTTGCCAATGCCGAGCAGCTGCAGATCCGGGTAACCGGCGTCAGCGACGATCTTGTCGTACTCAGAGCACGCAGCGGCGGCGTCGGGGTTGGAACCGTCGGGCACATGCGTGTTGTTCAGGTCGATGTTGATGTGATCGAAGAAGTTCTCACGCATGAAGTAGTGATAGCTCTGGGGATCGTCGTGCGAAAGGCCGCGATACTCGTCCAGGTTGTAGGTGCTGACCTCGGCAAAGTCGACGTCGCCCTTCTCGTACCAAGCAGCGAGCTGCTTGTAGGCACCGATCGGGGTGGAGCCGGTGGCAAGGCCCAGCACACAGTCGGGCTTGAGGATAACCTGGGCCGAGATGATATTAGCGGCCTTGCGGCTCATATCCTCGTAGTCTTTAGCTTTAATGATCTTCATTACGCGTCCTTTCTCGTACAAGAGAGCAAGGCTCCCTTACAAGCACTTGCCCGCGGCCCGCGTCGGCCGCAACCAACGTGTGCGGCCACCAGGGCGAGGTCGCGTAATGTATGTGTCTCGTGTCTAACCGCGTCGAGGCCCCTGCCCGTCCACGGTGACCCAAAGCTGTTTAGCCTCGGACAAATCCCATCTTGCCACGGAGGGCGTCCTCTTTCAAGGGCGCCCTCCGTAAACGTGTTTGAATTGTAGGCTAATGGCCACGTGCACTTGCTAGCGCTCGCGAGCAACAATGAGTTGGTCCATCTCTTCGACATGCACGCCAACGGAGCCCTTGATGCTTGAGAACTCAACGGAGTTGCACACCAAGATGGGAACCGTCACATCGTAGCCCTCGGCAGCAATTGCCTCGCGATCGAACTCAATGAGTACATCACCCTTATGGACGATGTCACCCACTTGCGCATGTACGGTAAAGTGCTTGCCCTCGAGCTGAACAGTGTCCAAACCAACGTGGATGAGCACGTCCAAGCCATCGACCGTGTTAAGCGCAACGGCGTGTCCCGTGGGAAAAATGGCCTCGACCTTGGCATCTGCCGGCGCAATCACGCGCGTGCCGGTAGGCTGAATCGCCACGCCCTGGCCCAAAAGGCCGGTGGCAAACGTCTGGTCATTGACCTCGGACAACGGAATGACATCGCCCGAGATGGGAGCATCCAGCGTAAGGACTCGACCACGCATACCAAAAGACCTTAGGACTTTAGTGAACATGCTCCCCCTCGGACATACCAATCAATCAAAATAACCTTAACAGTTTACCACTTGGCAACGGTTTTTGACCATTAGGGAAGTTCGCGCTTGACAACCTCGACGATGTCGTCGACAACGCGCTGGGTCAGCTCGTGCGTCTCGGCCTCGGCCATCACACGGACCAGCGGCTCGGTACCGCTCGGGCGCACCAGAATGCGGCCGCGGCCGTCAAGCTCCTTCTCGGCAGCAGCGACGGCATCCCAGATGGGCTGGCAATCGTCCAGGCCGGCCTTGTTGTCGGAATGCACGTTGACGAGCACCTGCGGGTACTTCTTCATGATGCCGGAAAGATCGGTGAGGGTACGACCGGTGCGCTTGAGCACGGCCAGCAGCTGCAGAGCCGTCACCAGGCCGTCGCCGGTGGTGTTGTGCTCCAGGAAGATGATGTGGCCGGACTGTTCGCCGCCGATGACGGCGCCGTCCGCGAGCATGCGCTCCAGAACGTAGCGGTCGCCCACGGCGGTCTGGACCATCTCGAAGCCCTGCTCCTTCATAGCGATGGAGAAGCCCAGGTTGCACATGACGGTCGAAACAATCTCGGAGTTAGCGAGCTTGCCGCGAGCGGCGAGGTCAGAACCGCAGATAGCCAGGATGTAGTCACCGTCGATCTCATTGCCCTCGCTGTCCACGAACAGTACGCGGTCGGCGTCGCCGTCGTGGGCCAGACCGATGTCAGCATGGGTGCGCAGCACGAGCTCGCGCAGGGGCTCGAGGTGCGTAGAGCCGCACTCAACGTTAATGTCGGTGCCGCAGTAATCGGTGTTGATAGCGTGCACCGTGGCACCCAGGCGCTGCAGCGCGGCGGGCGTGGTCTGGCAGGAAGCACCGTGGCCGCAGTCGACGGCAACGACCAGGCCGTCGAGCCTCAGGCCATCAAGCGTATCGATGGCGTGGTCGACGTATGCCTTGCGAGCGTCCTTCATCTTGATGATGTGGCCCACGCCGGCGCCAGTCGGCAGCGTGTCGGCAGCCATGGCTTCCTCGGACATGACCCAGGCGCTGATCTCTTCCTCGACAGCATCGGGAAGCTTCATGCCCTTGCGGCTAAAGAACTTGATGCCATTGAACTCCGGCGGATTATGCGAAGCAGAGATGACGATGCCGCCATCGAGCTCGTTCTGAACGGTGAGCAGTGCCACGGCAGGCGTGGGGATAACGCCGCAGCAGTGCGGGCGGCCGCCCTCGGCCATAATGCCGGCGGTCAGAGCACTCTCGAGCATGGTGCCCGAAAGGCGCGTGTCACGGCCGATGCAGATGTCCGGACCAAGAAACTTGGTCGCCGCGCGGCCCAGGCGAAACGCGAGGTCGCACGAGAGGTCGGCATTGGCGACGCCACGGACACCGTCGGTACCGAAGATGTTCTGGGGCATAGGATCGCTCCTTCCCTAGCAGGCGATATGCAACCGCCCACCCTAGTCGAAAAAGAAAAGCGGGACCCGCCGAGGAATCGGCAGGCCCCGCTTGTACATTGTATCTCGTAAGGAGATAAAACCTTAGCGCTTGGAGAACTGGGGAGCGCGGCGGGCCTTCTTGAGGCCGTACTTCTTGCGCTCGACCACGCGAGCATCGCGCGTAAGGAAACCGGCCTTCTTGAGGTCAGCACGGTAATCGCCAGCGTTCAGAAGAGCACGAGCGATGCCCAGGCGCAGAGCGCCGGACTGACCGGAGATGCCGCCGCCATCGCACAAAGCGATAACGTCGAACTGACCGGCGGTGTCGGTCACCTTGAAGGGAGCAAGGGCGTTCTCAACGAGCTGATGACGGCCGAAATACTGCTCGGCATCACGCTTGTTGATGGTCACCTTGCCGGTGCCGGGGACGAGACGGACGCGGGCGACGGCGTTCTTACGACGGCCGGTACCCTGGTAGACAACGGTGTTCTCAGCCATCTTTAAGCCTCCAGCTCAATCTTCGTGGGGTTCTGGGCAGCGTGCGGATGCTCGGCACCAGCGTAGACCTTAAGCTTGGTCATCTGGGCACGGCCGAGGGTGGTCTTGGGCAGCATGCCGCGAACGGCGCGCTCGATGACCTTCTCCGGGTGCTTCTCCATAGCCTGGCGGAAGCTCTCAGCCTTGAGGCCGCCGTTGTAGCCGCTGTGGCGATAATAGGTCTTCGTGTCGGCCTTGTTACCGGTAAGCTGGACCTTATCGGCGTTGATGACGACAACGAAGTCGCCGCAGTCGCTGTTGGGCGTGAACTGGGGCTTGTTCTTACCGCGCAGGATCATTGCGATCTGGGTGGCAAGACGGCCCAGGACAGCACCATCGGCGTCGACGAGAACCCAGTTGCGCTGGACCTCGCCCTGCTTGGCGTAGTGAGTCGATTTCGAAATCACTTAGACTCCTCCATGTACAGTACGTGTTGTTACAGAGATTCACGGGGCTCTGCAAGTAACCCGTCCATATTACCCCGCTCGCCGCCCGAGTCAACAGGTATTTTGGCTCCGACCAGAGTTTCTGCACATGTCGTCCATGGGTCATGACGTCGCGACGCTAGCGCTCGACAAACGCCTCGATATCTCCGAGCAAGCGCTTTACCTCCTGGCGGCCCTGAATATACAAGTCGAGGAGCTTTGCCGGATCGTGCTCAACGTGGCCGACCTCGACCGGCTTTTGCGGAGCAACGACCAGTGCGCGGCCCTCGCGCTCATACTTCCACAGATGCATGCGCTGGATGTTATAGCGGTCGTGGCGCGTCTCGATAGCCTCGAGCAGATAAGGGTAGTCGGCATAGCGAGCGCGCGCGGCGGGCATAAACTCGTAGGGCTTTTTCTCGTACGAGCGGTCCTGCGTGACAATGACGACCGCACGATCGAAGCCCGCCTCCTCCAGCACGTGCTCGATGGGGACCGAATCGGCCACGCCGCCGTCGACGTATTTGTGCCCGTCAATCTCGACCGGCGGCGTCACCAGCGGCAGTGACGTCGATGCGCGCACAGCGTCGAGGTCAAGTACGGCGCTTTTGACCGGCAGGTATGTGGCGGTTCCAAAGAGCATATCCGTCGCGACGGCGTACATCTCGATGGGGCTCGCGTCGAACGTCTCGTTGTCAAAGGGATCCAGGCGATCCTGGACATCGTTGAAGATAAAGTCGTAACCCACGATGGAACCCGTGGACGCAAACGACGCGGCGCCCATGAAGCGGCTATCGTTGCAGAAAGCCAGGTTGATGCGGTTGGCACGGCCGATCTGGTGCGACTTGTAGTTCACGCCGTTGAGGGCGCCGGCCGATACGCCATATACCGCCGGAATCTCGACGCCAGTCTCCATGAGGACGTCGAGCACGCCTGCGGTAAATTGCCCGCGGAAGCTGCCGCCCTCCAGGACGAGCGCGACCTTGCCGGCGTTCTTTGCCTTATCTTCTGCAGTCATATTGACCTCCTGCGATTGCGTTTTGGCTTTCTTCTACCCAGTTTTGGGATGGCGAGCGCGCAGGTTTTTCGAGGCGGCAGGTGAAGCGGAAAGTGTGTCCCAGTTTGAGGCGAGATTCCGGGACGCGCTTTCCGCTTGGACCGCCGCTGGGAAAGCGCGTCCCGTTCTGAGCGCGGATTCCGGGATGAACTTTCCGCTAGCCATTCATTTGGAAACTGCATCCCATTCCGAACGAGGATTCCGGGATGTACTTTCCGCTTGAGCTGCCATTGGGAAAGCATATCCCACTCTACGGCTCGATTCCGCGTCGCAGTTTCCGCTTGATGTGTCATCCAGAAACTACGTCCCAGTCTGAGCGCGGATTCCGGGACGCGCTTTCCGCCTGGGCTGCCATCGGGAAAGCGCATCCCACCCTGCGTTGCTGCGGCATTTTCTTTACGTCCGCGCCCTGCACAGAGTTCGATTCTCCGCGGTGCGGGAGGGGATCCGTTGATGCGGCGCATGGCCGGCTGAGATTCGATAAACATCGCATCCATATTGAGCTGATAGTTTGCGCTGTTAGCGCCGGAATAATTTAGCCAAATATAGTCGGCCGAGATTGACCAATCCCGGCCGACCCATTTTAGCCAACACGCCCGCATCTATGACTTTCCTATCGCATTCCTACATCCCCTCGGGCTGGATCCCCCTCACCTTC
>DBFRXD010000031.1:0-27295 GCA_048502435.1 Collinsella aerofaciens | reverse complement strand
TGATGGCGCCAACGGCGGAGTGGATCGTGTTGATGCGAACCTCGGACTGATCCATCTTGTCGAGCGAGTCCTGAAGGGCCTCGATGGAACCCTGGACGTCGGCCTTGATGATCAGGTTGAGCTCCTTGACCTCGGCGTCGGCGATGGTCTCGAAGAGGTTCTCGAGCGTGACGTGCTTCACGCGGCTCTGCTCCTCGATACGGGCCTTGAGCGAACGCTCGTCGGCAAGGGCGCGAGCCTCGCGCTCGTCCTCGAACACGCGGAACTCGTCACCGGCGTTGGGCACGGACTGCAGGCCAAGAATCTCGACGGCGTCTGAGGGACCGGCCTCGGTGACGGCGCGGCCCTTGGGGTCGAGCATGGCGCGGACGCGACCGTAGGTAAGGCCGGCGACCAGCGTATCACCCACGTGCAGGGTACCGCGGGTCACAAGCACGGTAGCGACCGAGCCGCGGCCCTTGTCGAGCTTGGCCTCGAGGACGTTGCCGGAGGCAAAGGTGTCCGGGTTGGCCTTGAGCTCGAGCACATCTGCCTGGAGCAGCACGGTCTCCAGAAGGTCGTCGATACCGATCTTCTGCTTGGCCGAGATGTTGACGAACATGTTCTGTCCGCCCCACTCCTCGGGGATGACGCCGTACTCGGTGAGCTCCTGGCGCACGCGGTCGGGGTTGGCGCCGGGCTTATCGATCTTGTTGACGGCGACGACGATGGGAACGCCGGCGGCCTTGGCGTGGTTGATCGACTCGACCGTCTGGGGCATGACGCCGTCGTCGGCGGCGACGATCAGGATGACGATGTCGGTCACCTTGGCGCCACGGGCACGCATGGCCGTAAAGGTAGCGTGACCCGGGGTATCGATGAAGGTGATCTTGCGGTCGTTGATCATGACCTGCGAAGCGCCGATGGCCTGCGTAATGCCGCCCGCCTCGCCGGCAGCAACGCCGGTGTGACGGATGGCGTCGAGCAGCGACGTCTTGCCGTGGTCGACGTGACCCATGACGGTGACGACCGGGGCGCGAGGCTTAAGGTCGGCGGGATCGTCGTAGAACGAGAAGGTGTTCTCCTCCTCGGGGGTGATGATCTTGATCTGACGGCCCAGGTCGTCGGCAACGAGCTCGACGAGGTCGTCGGACATGGACTGCGTCATGGTAAGCGGCGTACCCAGCAGGAACAGGCGCTTGATGATGTCGTTGGCCGGAACGTCGAGCGCCTCGGCAAGCTCCTGGACGGTAACGCCCTGGGAGACCTTGATGGCGTCGAGGTCCTCAGGGTTCACGCCCTGGGCCAGCGCCTCCTCTATCTTGCGCTCCTCCTGAGCCTTGGCAGCCTCACGCTCGCGCTTCTCCTTGCGCTTCTTGCGGCGACCGGTGGACTCGCGAGAGGCCTCCTCGACGGCGGCACGAGCCTCCTCGAGCACCTTCTCGCGGCTGTACTCCTCGGCCTCGCGAGCCATGCGGCTGTAGTGGTCCTCTTCGTTGTTGTGACCGCCCTTGCGCTTCTTGCCCTTGCCCTGCTTATCGGGGTTGGGGAAGTCCATGCCGGCAGCGACGTTGTTGCTGGCGTTAGTGCGATGGCTGTGCGGACGGCTCTCGGAGGCGTTGCGCTCGGAGTTGTTGTCGGAAGCGTTGCGATCGTTACGACGGCCACCGCGGCGGTCGTTGTTGCCGCCACGACGGTTACCGCGCTCTGCGGCGCGCTCGGCCTTGGCCTTGTCCTCGGCGTCCTTCTTCTCCTTGAGCACGGTCTCCTGTGCGGCGATCTGGTCGAGCAGCGAACGGAAGCGCGAACCGGAGTCGGAAGCGGGAACGGCGCGGCGCTGGGCCTCGCGGGCAGCCTCCTCCTTCTCGCGGGCAAGGCGCCCCTGCTCGGCCTTCTTCTTGGCCTCGGCCTCGGCGCGGGCAGCCTCCTCGGCAGCCTGGGCTGCGGCAAACTGGCGACGCTCCTCCTCGCGGGCCTTCTCGGCGGCGATGCGCTCGCGCTCGGCCTCGGCGGCGCGTGCGGCTTCCTCGGCAGCAGCTGCCTGCTCCTCGGCCTGCTTGGCGGCCTCGACTTCCTGGGCGCGGGCCTCGATCACCGAGGCGAGCTGCTTGCGGACCATGGCGACATAAGCGTCCTCCAAGGTGGAGGAAGCGGACTTAGCGGGAATCTTCATATCGGCGAGATGACCCATCAGTTCCTTGGAGGTCATGCCGAACTCTTTGGCCAGGGTGGACACACGGACTTTTGCCATATGACTTCACCTACCCTTTCTGGCACCTTGGGTGCCTAGAGACTGAACGAGCGTGGGAGACGCGCCGGGACCCGCCCGGCGCAACCGCGCGCTAGATCAGGTCCTCCGCATCATCGAAGGCGTCGGTGTCATGGACACCGCAGAAACGGGAGCCGGGACGAGCCTGGTTGCGGCACTGGATGCCGTCCTCGGACACGTACTCGCAGCGGCGGACGTCCTCGTCCTCCTCGTCACCGATCAGGTCGGCGGCGGGCTCCTCGTGAACGGGAACGTTCTTGAGGATGTCGGCAGCAAGCGTCTCGGACTTGATGTCGATGTGCCAGCCGGTCAGGCGCGCGGCGAGGCGGGCATTCTGGCCCTCCTTGCCGATGGCGAGGGACAGCTGGTCGTCGGGCACGATGACGCCGGCGTAGGCCTTCTCCTCGTCGATGAGGACGCGGGTGACCTTAGCGGGCGACAGGGCGTTGGCGACGTAGACGGCAGGATCGGCATCCCACAGGATGACGTCGACGCGCTCGCCACGGAGCTCGCCCACGACAGCGCGAACACGGCTGCCCTTGGGGCCGACGCAGGCGCCCACGGGATCCAGACGGTCGTCGAGCGAGTGGACGGCGACCTTAGAGCGCTGGCCGGGCTCGCGGGCGATCGACTTGATCTGGACGGTGCCCTCATAGATCTCGGGCACCTCCTGCTCAAACAGACGACGCATGAGCTCGGGGTGAGTACGGGAGATGACAATCGGCGGACGGCTGTGCTCGCCACGAACCGGCTGCAGGTTGGAGTTGGGGTCGCGAACGTCGATAATCACGGCCTTGATGTGCTGGTTGTGCAGGTAGCGCTCGCCCATCGGACGCTCGTTGCGCTCGTTCTCGTAACGGCGCTGGTCGAAGTGCGGCAGCTCGGCCTCGACGCCCTCGCGAATCTTGACGATCGTGAAGTCGGGCGTGGACTGCAGCACGGTACCGCTGATGAGGTCACCGATGCGGCCGGAGAACTCCTCGTAGATCTGCTCGCGGGCGGAGTTGCGCACGATGGCGTTGATCTCGGCCTTGGCGTGCTGGGCGGCGATGCGGCTCGTGTTCTTGGGGGTGACGTCGATCTCCTCGAACTCGGTGAAGTTGCCTTCCTCGTCCATGGAATCGTCAATCGGCTCCAGACGGTAGACGTAAATCTTGCCGGTGGTGCGGTCGATGGTCACCTTGGCGCCCCACTCAAGATGCAGGATCTCGGCATAGCTCTTGGCGAGCGACTGCTCCAGGCGGTCGATCAGGTAGAGCTGGTCGATGTGCTTCTCCTGGCAAAGCTCCATCAGGGCGGACATCATGTCGGATGCTGCCATCTTACTTTCCTTCCTTCGCGGGCTTGAAGTCGTAGGTGGGCTTCAACTTGCACTTTTTAACATCAGAGAAATCGAGGGTGACGGACTCGCCGTCCTCGAGCTCGAGGGTCACGTTCGCCTCGGTGGCGGCGGCAATCTTGCCGGCGTACTTGCGACGGCCCTCGGTGGCGGTGGAGGTGAGCTCACAGTTCTCGCCCACAAAGCGGGCAAAGTCGCACGGGCGGCGTAGCGGGCGCGCCATGCCAGGGCTCGACACCTCGAGCGTATAGCTCGAAGAGATGGGGTCGAGCTCCTCAATCACATCGCCGACCCACTTGGTGTTGGCCGTGACGTCGTTGAGCGACAGGCTCTGACCCTCGCCACCCTCGATACGCACGCGCACGCAGGGGGCCTTGGTGGCACCCACGAGCTCGACGTCGACGATGTCGACATCGTGCTGGGGAGCGACGGCCTCGAGCGCGTTGATGATCGCCTGCTCGGTCTTGGTCTTGACCATTGCGGCACCTCCATCCATACAAAAAAGAAGCGGGGCCGAAACCCCACTTCTTTCAATTACAACTTCATTTGCAAGCAAACTATACCAATAGCTGCGGAAACGTGCAAGCACAGTACGAATCTGCAGGTCAGCGTGCGCACAGCTTCTCCACAAGAATAGGATAATTGACCGCAGACATCAGGACAGGTACATGAAAAACGAGGGACGACCCAACCGGATCGCCCCTCGTCTTTTATGCGTCAGCTAGGCGCGCAATGCTTACTTGACCACCAGGTTGACCAGCTTGCCGGGCACGCAGATGGCCTTGACGACCGTCTTGCCCTCGAGCCACTTGGCGACGGCGGCCTCGGCGGCAGCCTGCATCTCCTCGTTGGAGGCATCGCGGGCCACGTCGATACGGCCACGGACCTTGCCGAGCACCTGAACGACGATCTGCACCGTGTCCTCAACGGACTCGGCCAGGTCGAACTCGGGCCAGGCGGCGGTGTAGGCGTTGCCCTCGCAGCCGAGCGCCTCGTGCCACAGCTCGTCGGCCCAGAACGGGCAGATGGGCGCCAGCACGCTCACGATATCCTTGGCCACGCCGTAGCACAGGGCCTTGTCGCGGGCGGTACCCTCAGTGGCGTTGAGGTAGGCGCTCGCCGCGTTGACGAGCTCCATGACGGCCGAGATGGCGGTGTTGAACTGGCCGCGGTCGAAGTCCTCGGTGCACTTGGCGATGGTGCGGTGACGCTCGCGATAGAGCTTCATCGCAACCTCGTCGAGCGCGGACTTGTCGAAGGCCAAGTTGGCGTCACCGGACTGGACGAGCTGCCAAACGATACGCCAGGCGCGCTTGATGAAGCGGTTGGCGCCCTCGACGGCCTTGGGATCCCAGTCGAAGTCCTTCTCGGGCGGAGCGATAAACAGGATCGCCAGACGCATGGTGTCGGCGCCGTAGGGCTCGATGACCGAGCTCGGGGGCACGACATTGCCCTTGGACTTGGACATGGTGTCGCCGTTCTCGTCCTTGACCATGCCCTGGCACAGCAGGTTGGTGAAGGGCTCGTCCACACTCAGCAGGCCCAGGTCGCGCAGCGCCTTGGTAAAGAAACGGCTGTAGAGCAGGTGCAGAATGGCGTGCTCGATGCCGCCAATGTAGTTATCGACGGGCATCCAACGGTCGGCAGCCTCGCGGGAGAAAGGCAGCTCGGTGTTGTGCGGATCGGTATAGCGCAGGTAATACCAGCTGGAGCAGGTGAAGGTGTCCATGGTATCGGTCTCGCGCTTGGCCGGACGGCCGCAGACCGGGCAGGTGGTCTCGTAGAAGTCCTTGCACTCGGCGAGGGTCTCGCCGGCGCCCAGGTCAAGGTTCTCGGGCAGCGTCACCGGCAACTGGTCCTCGGGCACGGGAACGATGCCGCAGTGCTCGCAGTGGATGGCCGGGATGGGGTTGCCCCAATAGCGCTGGCGGCTGATGAGCCAGTCGCGCAGACGGAACTCGACCTTGCGACGACCGCAGCCCATGGCCTCGAGGTCAGCCACGATCGCAGCCTCGCCCTCGGAGTGCTTACCGCCGCGCATGCCGGTGTACTTGCCGGACTGGACCAGCGTGCCCTCGGCAGCGTGGGCGCAATCCCAGTCGACGGTCTCGGCATGGAAGGTATCGATAGTCTCGCCGCTGGCCTCGATGGCAGCGCGGTCGTCATCGTCCAGGATGATCGGCACGATCGGCAAGTCGTACTTACGGGCAAACTCAAAGTCGCGCTGGTCGCCACAGGGAACGGCCATGACGGCACCGGTACCGTAGTCGGCGACGACATAATCGGCAACCCACACGGGGACCTTCTCGCCGTTCACGGGGTTCACCACGTAGCGGCCGGTAAAAGCGCCGTGCTTCTCGAGGGTGCCCTGGGCACGCTCGACGGCAGAGATATGCTTGGAGTCCTCAACGATCTTGGTGACGGCCTCCTCGTACTCCGTGCCCTCGACGAGCTCGTGCAGGCCGGCGTACTCGGGAGCCAGGACGAAGAAGGAGACGCCAAAAAGGGTATCGGCACGCGTGGTGAAGACGGTGATCTTGCCCTCATCGCCCTCGATGGGCTCGCCATGCTGGTCGCACAGGGTAAAGTCGACCTCGGCGCCCTCGGAGCGACCGATCCAGTTGGCCTGCATCTGCTTGACGCGCTCAGGCCAGCCGGGGAGCTTCTCCAGGTCGTCGAGCAGCTCCTGAGAGTACTCGGTAATCTTGTAGTACCACTGCTCAAGGTCGCGTTTCTCGGGCTCGGTGCCGCAGCGCCAGCACTTGCCCTCGGTAACCTGCTCGTTGGCCAGAACGGTCTTGCAGGTGGGGCACCAGTTGACCGGATTCTTCTTGCGGTAGACCAGGCCCTTTTCCCACATCTTCTCAAAGATCCACTGGCCCCAGCGGTAATAATCGGGGCTGCAGGTCTTGACCATGCGATCCAGATCGTAGGAGAAGCCCATGCGCTTCATCGTGGCGAGCGCCTGATCCATGTTCTTATACGTCCAGGCGGCAGCCTGCGTGTTGTGCTTGATGGCGGCGTTCTCGGCGGGAAGGCCAAAGGCGTCGAAGCCGATGGGGTGCAGCACGTCGTAGCCGCGCATGCGGGCCTGACGGGCCATGGCATCACCGATGGTGTAGTTGCGCGCGTGACCCATGTGCAGGTCGCCCGACGGATACGGGAACATCTCGAGCACGTACTTCTTGGGCTTACTGTCGTCGGTGTCGACGGCAAAGAGGTTGGAGTCCTCCCAGGCCTTCATCCACCTGGACTCAATGGCCTGCGCGTCGTAAGCAGGAATCTCGTCCTTATGATCTGTGCAATCGCACATATCAGCTCCTTTGTTATCTCGGTTGGGGCGGGGCGTTCTTACCTTTACTCGCTGCTGCGGACAGTCCTGCGCAAGACGAAGAGCACATTTAGTGCTCTTCTTTGCGTGCGGAACTTGCAGCGAGCAAAGGTAAGAACGCCCCGCCACATCGTTAACTCGCATGATGATAGCAAATACGACAAGCGAGATGCCTGCGACTGCAGGCATCTCGCTTTATCTAAATAACGTGGCTGAGAATCAACCTTTGATATGCAGCTCTTACCTTATCGATAGGAAACGCTCTGCTGAGAATCCTTCACGACTACGTCGTGGGCGCCGCCTTCGACGATGGAGGTGGAGCTGACCAGCGTTAGGCGTGCCTTTTCCTGGAGCTCGGGAATCGAGAGGGCACCGCAGTTGCACATCGTGGACTTAACTTTGTAGAGCGTGCCGCCCACGCCGTCCTTGAGGGATCCGGCGTACGGGACGTAGGAGTCGACGCCCTCGACGAAGCTGAGCTTCGCGGCGCCGCCCAGGTCGTAGCGCTGCCAATTACGAGCACGCGCAGAACCCTCGCCCCAGTACTCCTTCATGTACTGGCCGTTGACGTTGACGCGCTCGGTCGGGCTCTCGTCGAAGCGGGCGAAGTAGCGACCCAGCATCATAAAGTCGGCACCCATGGCAAGGGCGAGCGTCATGTGGTAGTCGTAGACGATACCGCCGTCGGAGCACACGGGCACGTAGACGCCGGTCTCCTCGTAGTACTCATCGCGGGCGCGGCAGACATCGATCAACGCGGTGGCCTGGCCACGACCGATACCCTTGGTTTCGCGGGTAATGCAGATGGAACCGCCGCCGATACCGACCTTGATGAAGTCGGCGCCGCAATCGGCCAGGAAGCGGAAGCCCTCGGCGTCGACGACGTTACCGGCACCGACCTTGACGTCCTCGCCGTAGTTGGCGCGGATCCACTCGATAGTGCGCTTCTGCCACTCGCTGAAGCCCTCGGAGGAGTCGATGCACAGAACGTCGGCACCGGCCTCGATGAGCAGCGGCACGCGCTCGGCATAGTCGCGGGTGTTGATACCGGCGCCGACCATGTAGCGCTTGTCGTTATCGAGCAGCTCGTTGGGGTTAGTCTTGTGGCTGTCGTAGTCCTTACGGAAGACAATCCCCATGAGGTGATCGTTGTCGTCGACGATGGGCAGTGCGTTGAGCTTGTTGTCCCAAATGACGTCGTTAGCAACCTTGAGGCTGATGTTCTTGTCGCCCACGATGAGCTGCTCACGCGGGGTCATGAACTCGGAGACCTTCGTCTGGTGGTCATCGCGACTGGGACGATAGTCACGGCTGGTGACGATGCCCAGGAGCTTACCCTTAGGAGTGCCGTCGTCGGTAACCGGCATGGTGGAGTGACCGGTCTTCTCCTTGAGCTCGATGACCTGCTCCATGGTCATGTCGGGGGTCAGCGTAGAATCGGACTGAACGAAACCGGCCTTGTGATCCTTGACGGCCTTGACCATAGCGGCCTCGGACTCGGCGCTCTGGGAACCGTAAATGAAGGACAGGCCACCCTCGGTAGCGAGCGCGACACCCATGTCGACACCCGAGACGGACTGCATGATGGCGGAAACCATGGGAATGTTCAGGGTGATTGCCGGCTTCTCACCGCGCTTAAAGCGGGTCAGCGGCGTCTTAAGAGAGACGTTGTTGGGGATGCACTGCGAGGACGAATAACCAGGGACCAGCAGATACTCCGAAAACGTGTGGGACTCACCGGGAAAGAACGTAGCCATGTTTCTCCTTTTTCCATGCGACCGGTCGGCTGCAGGCCTCGTAGGACCCAGCCCAACCTTGGGCGCCCAATACTGGGGAAGTATCTTAACGCACTTTGACTGCTACAATGCATGATTTAAGAAGAGCACACGAGGGTTTGACGCAGGCTTTGCGTTTGCCCAGCAAACACTTTAGCGGGGAGACGTGGAGCGTATGAAGTACAAGACGACGGCAAAGTTGGTCATTCAAGCGTGTGACAAAGATCTGCCGGGCGTGTTTGGTCATGGCTGCGTCCTGCTGCTGCAGGGTATTGCCCGCGAGCACTCGCTCAATCGCGCCGCCAAGAGCATGGGCATGGCGTATTCCAAGGCCTGGCGCATCGTGAACGAGGCCGAAGGCCAGCTGGGCTGCAAACTCATCGAGCGCGACGGAGCCCGCGGATCCACGCTCACCCCCGCCGGCAAGCGAGCCATAGCGGTCTACGAGGAGCTGCAGGCCGACATCAACAACGTCATCGCCACCAAAGCAAGCGACCTCATCGCAAGCATTAAAGAGTAGCTAGTTTACGAAGGGTATTGTCTAGGGCGGACGCTAAGACCAGGGGATTGTCGGTGCCGGCGAAGAGACGGATGGTGCTCCCCTGCTTGCCGCGTGGGGCCGAAAGGCGCGTCGCTGCGCCGCCGGCGAGCGATGTGCGGAACTCCCCCGACAAAGCATCGAACAGCTCCCCTGCGCTAAGCTCGATAAGATCGAATTCAACTGCCGGGCCAAAACCATGCTCGAGGATCCCCGTTGCAACCACATGGTCGGGATGCGAGCTCAGCCCGGGATAGCGCACGTTGCGTACCATCTCGTTCGCAGCCAAGTACTCGGCCAGCGCACGGGCGCGGTCGAAATGTGCCTGCATGCGGACATCGAGCGAGTCCAGCCCGCGCTCCAGCACACCGGCCTCGTCAGCAGGCATATCAAGCTTGGCCAAGCCACAGCCCTCAAGCAGGGCATGCGCGCACTCAGCCGCGGCATCCACACGATGACGCTTGAGCTGCGAGCGCGCCACCGAAGCGGCAACGAACTTGCGCGGCGCCTTACCAGCACACACGCGGTCGAGCGCCTCGAGCGACAGCACGGCACCCAGCCGCAGCGGATCGCAGCCAAAAGCCGACGCCACGGTGTTGTCCACAACCAACAGCGCATGGGCCTCGCGAGCCGCACGACCCAGCGCACGCAGATCGGGCACGCGCAGACCAAACCCGCCGATGGAGTTGACAAACCACCACAGGTGCGGCCCCTCGGCATCAAACGAAGCATCATAGCCCTCGGAAGCAGCAGCAAACGCCGCAACCGACGGCGGGTCCACGAGAACAACATCGCAGCCATCAAAGCCGCGCTCAAACGCATCGGTAAAGTCATCGGCAAACGCGACCAGGCGGTCACCGGGACGCACAATCCCCAGCTGAGACAGCGCTGCTGGCACATGCGAGGCCGCAAGCAACCGCACCTCACGCGCGCCGGCTCTCAAAGCCCAAGCCTCTTCTAGCTGTTGCACGTCCACGCGGCACCGTCCCTTCACAAACAAAAACCCACGATGCGGGTGTTACCCGCATCGTGGGCAACGGCTGCAGTATAGCGCCGATATGCGACGAATCGCCTAGATGTTGAGCGTGTGATAGTTCACGCTCGCACCCGGAGCGTCAACGGTCACACCATAGGCCTCAGGATAGATGCGCGTCGAGAACACCAGCGCGCCATCGTTCACAAACACCTCGACCGAGGAGACATCGCCAACAATGCGCACGTTACGAACCTCGTCGACGGGCTCCCAACGCACGGTACGACCGCAGCCGGCAGAAGCGCGACCCTCATCGGTAAATCGCATCTCAAAGCGCGAGGGCAGTCCGCCCTCGGCGGGCACATACGCCAGCTTCAGCTCGCCATCAACAATCGCGGTAAACGCGCCGTCGACACCGTCGACAGCAAGGTCAAAGCAGATATCGCCGTCAACCTCCAACGAGCCCTCCCCCACACGCACCGAGGCATAATGGCGCTCGATCTCGCACGCCGGCTGCTGCAGCACCACGCCGCCGTCACCGGCCGTAAGCTCGCGCGGCACCGTCATGCAGTGCTGCCAGCCGCACGCCACGGTGGGCGCGTTGCCATAGGTCGGCTCATCGGGCATACCTATCCAGCCAATCAGAATGTGGCGACCGTCCTCGGCCGTGAACTCCTGCGGAGCATAGAAGTCAAAACCGGCGTCCCACAGGCGGAACTCGCCCAGCTCATAGACACCGTCACCACCCGTAATGTCGCCCGTTACAGGCATGTAGCCCGCTGCATACACATTGCCGCGGTCCCAACGACCGCCCTCGAGCCCCTGGGGCGAGAACGACAAAAATGCAGCGGTATCGCCATTCGCATCGAGCTCGATATAGCCGGGGCACTCCCACATAAAGCCAAAGCGCTCGGGCGTAGACACACGGTTCTCGAGCTCCCAGCTCAGCATATCGACCGAGCCATACACCAGGATCTCGCCCACATCGCGCCCGGCACCCTCGCCGTGCATGGCGCAAAATCGACTATCGACGTGCGGCCCGTCAACGCGACGACGCGCGCCCAGCACCATGTGATAACGCCCGTCCGCGTCACGCCACACCTTGGGGTCGCGCACGTGGCAGGTCAAATCCTCGGGATAATCATCGGACGCCAGCACCACGCGCTTTTGGCTGAACTCCCGACCGGCAAGGCCATCAACGCTCTCGACATAAACAGTATCGGCGCGGCGGCCGGTATTGACGTAGTCGTACGTGCCGTCTGCATCGGAAAGCTTAACGTTGCCTGTGTACAGTACGCGAATGCGGCCGTCCTCGGCAAGCGCGGAGCCCGAATACACGCCATGGCAATCGAACGGCTCGTCGGGCAACAGCGGGGCGCCAACATATTCCCAGTTCATAAGGTCGCGGCTTGTGGCATGACCCCAGGCCTTAACGCCGCCCTCGACATCAAACGGCGCATATTGAAAATAAGCGTGGAACACGCCGCCCGCTTGGCAAAGACCGTTGGGGTCGTTGAGCCAACCCGCCGGCGGCATAATATGGAAGCGCTGGCCATACGCGCCATGACCGCACTCAGTGGCGGCGGCGTCAACAGCGGCAACCAGCTTTGCAAGATCGCGACCAAGTGCATTAGACATATCAAAGTCCTAACAGATCGAAAGTTACAAGGCACCAGAGATCGGCGCCCGATGCTGGAAACACCCGCGAGCATACAGCCCGCGGGCATTCCCTTAATCAAAAGCTCTTAGGCCTGCTCGGAAGCCTTGGGCTCGTCCTTGTACAGGACAAACGAGACGGCAAAGGAAACCAGCGCGGCGACCGCAAACATGATCGCGTACTGCACGGGCTGGGCCAGGCACAGCAGGATACCGAAGATACCGGTAACGCCCGTGCCGGAGGCAGCCAGCGAAGTGAGCGCGCAGACCAAGGCACCGCAACCGCCGCCGATGCAGCCGGCGATGAAGGGCTTAAAGAAGCGAAGGTTCACGCCGAAGATGGCAGGCTCGGTAATGCCCATGAAAGCGGACAGAGCCGAAGGAAGCGCCAGGCCCTTAATCTTGGCATCGCGGGTCTTAAAGGCAACGGCAAGCGCGGCGCCACCTTGGGCGATGTTGGCAGCGCTGGCGATGGGCAGCCAGTAGGTCACGCCGTACTGGGCGAGCTGGCCCAGGTCGATGGCGGTGTACATCTGGTGGATACCGGTAACGACCGTGGGAGCATAGAACAGGCCGACGATAAAGGAACCGATGCCGAAGGGCAGGGTCAGCAGGGCCTGGATCAGACCGAGGATGGCGTTCTCGGCCCACACGAAGATGGGGCCGACGGCAACGAGCGTCACGAGCACGGTCACGAACACCGAGACGAGCGGGGTCACAAAGAGGTCGAACATCTCGGGAACGATCTTGTGCAGGCGCTTCTCGAGGAAGGCCAGAATGGCACAGGCGATAACGATGGGGATCACATGGCCCTGATAGCCGACCCACTCAAAGCTGTACACACCGGGAATGACGGTAACCATGGTCTGTACGCCCTCGGAGGCAACCGTGTAGGCGCTCTGCAGCGAGGAGTTAATGAACGCACCGCCGACGACGGCACCCAGATACGGGTTGGCGCCAAAGGCCTTGGCGGCGGAGTAGCCGATCAGGATCTGCAGAATGCCAAAGGATGTGCCCGAGACCAGGTCGGCAATCTTTTAAATAAAGTTATTGGTGTCGAGCGCGATAAAGCCGTTGGAGGCCATAAAGTTGAGGGCGCTCATAATGCCCAGCAGCAGACCCGAAGCCACGATGGCGGGGATGATGGGGACAAAGACGTCGCCGAGCACCTTAATGGCACGCATAAAGATGTTCTGCTGCTGTGCGGCGGCCTCCTTGACCTCGGCCTTGGTGGCAGCCTCGACTCCGCTGAGCGCAATGAACTCTTCGTAGACCTTGTTGACGGTGCCGGTGCCAAAAATAATCTGGAGCTGGTCCTGAGCCTCAAAGACGCCCTTGGCGCCGTCGATATTCTCGAGGGCCTCCTTGTTAACCTTCGCGTTATCGGCAATCACCAGGCGCAAACGCGTGGCGCAATGCGCGGCAGAGACGACGTTGTCGGCGCCACCGATATTGTCGAGCACCTCTTGGGCTGATTTGCGGTAGTCCATGACTTCCCCTTCCTCCAACGGGCGCACGTGCACCCGGCCATCTTTGACACTTACACTGTAATCGGTTTCAGTTTCATATGTGTGTAATCGTTTTCATAGTAGGGTGAACGGTAGGAAATAGCCGGCGAAAGGTAGTTTTAAGGCAAAACAGGAGGTCTCAGAGGCGGGCAGACGTGCCCAAAGCCTAGACATTCATAAGCTGATGGCCGAGCTTGAGCGTCTTTAGACCACTCACCCCCTCCACGCCATCGAGCGTGTTGAGCAACATATTGGTCGCCTCGACGCCACTGGTCAGGTAGCCATAATGCACGGTGGGAATGCCGCCCGTCAGCGCGCGCAAAAACGCGTTGTCGCCAAAACCACTCACGCGGTGTATACCCTCGCCCATGCCGCGAACCTCATCGATGGCACGCAGCGCGCCCGCCGCCATGGTATCGGTCGCGCAGGCGATAAACGAAACATCGGGAGCGACGGAAAGCAGCTCACGCGCCGCACCATAGCCTGAGTCGAGCGTAAACGAGCCCAGGCGAATCAAGGCGGCATCGAGCGGGTTGCCCGCGGCGCGCAAGCCGGCCTCAAAACCGCGACGACGGTCGAAACCGGCCGCGCGGTCCTCATCCGTAACTCCGATGTAGGCAATCTTGCCATCCAAGCGACCCGCAAGCGCATGGCCGAGCTCAAAGGCAGCCTCGTAATCGTCGTGATAGACACATGCCGCGCCCTCGACATGTTGGCCGATCAACACAATGGGCACGCGGCACGACTCAATCGCGCGACGGTGCTCGTCGGTGATCATGGTTGCCACCAGCACAATGCCATCGACCGGGTGGTTTTGGAATAAATCGAGGTATTCGAGCTCGCGATCGGCCGCGTTGTCGGTATTGGCAAGCAGCATCTGGTAGCCACGGCGACCGAGCACCTGGCCAATACCGGCGGTAATGCGGCTCACGGATTCGGAGTTGATCTTAGGTACGATGACGCCAATGAGCTTGGTGGAACCGGTGCGCAGCGCGCGAGCCTGGCTGGACCGCACGTATCCGGTCAGCTCGATTGCATGCTTAATGCGCTCGGCCTTGTCCGCCGAGATATATCCACCGTTGAGGTAGCGCGAGACGGCGGCGCTCGAAACGCCCGCCAGCTCGGCCACATCCTTCATCTTTACCACGCGCGCCACCCCTGTCATTGAAATCGCTTTCACCATGATACCCGCGCGAACGACCGCATGACGTAGCGATTACATGATAGAGAAACGCGTGGAAACTAATGAGTCACTTGAGACACGTCGAGCGATAATCACTTCGCGGCCAGTTTTACCAGACGAGAATCACCTTGGCTGCATAATCAAAGAATACGCCCATACAGGGCTTGACCTGAGCAGCAGCCTCGCGGACTTTTCCTAGAAGGTCCCGGTGCCGAGTCTCGAAGAGTCGCAAGACGGCCACATGCTGGAGTTGCCGCATCGCGTATAGCCAACGAAGGGCGGGCGGGACGCCGCCAATGAACAACGCCCCAACAGTCAGTTACTCCTGACCATACCCCAGTTTTAAGATCCGGCGACCTGCGGTTTTGTTACCGAAAATCGAGTTGCGCTCGGTGGTTTCCGATTTTCCCCGCACCTTCGAAATAACGACTCCGAATTGAGACCATTAGGCACAACTGGCAGCGTCCAGAAACCTAGCCAAGTAATTTCGACTCGATTCCGGCGAAATCAATAAGACCCGTTGAGTAATCTAAAATAAATAGCAGACAGGTACCAAGAACCCACACCTCATCGGCCAAACGCAAAGCATCGTTTTGCGCCTTCACGATCGTCTCATGGTCAAGATCTCTATACTCAGACTCATAACCAGCCTCGCCGTTATGACCGCACAACCGAAGCGCCTTAATGGCGGTAAGTACAATCATTTCATCAACGTCAGGCCTAATAAAATGCCGCTCAAAACTCTGGTACCTAGAAGCATTGCCAACAATTGCCTTGTAATTCAAAACGTCTTCACGGGAAACAGTTCTGCTTAGATATTCGACGTCGGGCATTTTCAGAAAGTGCTTACATGCCTCGACCATTGGATAGTTAACGTAGAGCTTGCCATTGTCTGTGCTCTCGTTAAAGTAACGTTGCATTTCCTCTAACCGTGCAGGTGAGAACCTATTATCTTGGGGCTCATAGTCAAAGACCAGCAAAACATCAGAATAATCCTGGTCAAATAACCACTTATCCTCTTCGGACGCACGTTCCTTAAGGACGCCGAGAAGCGATAAGTCGTCCTGAAAGCCGTCCGAAAACATCCTTTCGTAAAGCTCGTAGATATTTGTGTTATAGGAAACGATCTCATAGCCAATGTCGAGGCCATAGCACCTAAAGAGAGCCTGGAAGAGTTTAATCTCTTGCTTTATGCCCTCAACGATAAGCAGGACTTGCTTCCTAGACATCGAATTCGCCAGCCTTATAGAGCTTTTCGAGGTTGTGCCCTTCCCTTAGTTCCCTATCTGTTGCATTGGCTGCGGAAATTATATTGTGATCCGAAAGAATGAATAGACAGTCTGGCCTAAGGATTTTATTGCTGAACAAGTCCGTATTATGAGATGCGCAAAGCACCTGGCGTCCAGTCTGGGACTTAAAATAGTCAACGACCTTCTCGGCGAGATCGTGATGGTAGAACGCATCGAACTCGTCGACAAAAAGCAAGGACGGCACACTTGTAGCATGGAAATAATTAAACAGTCGCAGCAGCGCAACAGTGCCGCTTGAACAGTTTTCTACAAACGGAATAAGTCGACTTTTTTCAAAGTACAAAGCGATATCACCCGATGGCGTTTCACGCGCAGTAAGGCGTTCTCGAATTCCAAAGTCATTCAAAAAAGTCTGAAGCTCAGAAACCAAGTCATTCGAAATAACGTTTTCGGCGATGGTAGAGACAAGGTTACGGTCGTTCATATGTGCGTCGCCAATGGCATCCATTGACCGCGCAAACGTATAAAGCTTAAAAAGAGGCATTGCCCTCTCAAAAGGAATGTTATTGCACACATACGCCAAAACAGAAATGCCGGGAGATTTGAACTCCCAGTTTAATCGATCGGCACCAATAGAAGCCAAATCGCCATCGAGCACTTTACCTGCACGGTGGTCGTAATCAAATGCAATCTTGCCGTTAACAGCCACTGTCTCACGAAGATAGTCTGTTATCCCAGTCTTTTCGTAACGATAAGCAACTTCGTCATTCCCAAAGCGAAACGTGTAGGCAAAGCACGCCGACGTGACCCCATCAACTGCGCTGAGGTAATTAGTTTTATTGGAATAGAAGGTCCGACGCCCCACATTTGCTGAAATATCGAGAAGAGCATTGGAGAAATTTGTTTTGCCGACAGCGTTTTTACCGTAGATAAGACCACAAGAAACGATGCCCCCATCGATGGCTGACGTATTGAATCTGTAGTCCCTGACATCGGTCAAATTAAAGGTAAATCTATGGGAGAAGTTTCGGAATCCCTCGACCTCAAAACGCGTTAGCATCGAAACCTCCATGTTATACTTGCCGTAAAGTTTTTACGGCAAGTATAACATGGAGGCGACCCAGAGGGGCGTCATAGTCGAAGTCAGGTTTTCCAGCGCGCAGCAGCAGGAACGTAACGATGACGTCGTCAACCTACTACCCGGCGAGCAGGGCGATCCATTGGTGGCGTCTTTAGCGTACGGGAAGGGCATCTACGCCAACTGGCTCTTACCGACCTACTGCATGTTCACGGTACGAGAGAACGACATCGTTGTCAGCACTGTCGTGATTACCGGCGAATGATCGAGGAGATCAGGTACGCCGATGGCTGAATCGGCATCGTGAGGTACATCCGCCTCGAGCGCCCACTAAATCGGAAGAGCACTTCTGGTAATAATATTTCTCTGCAAGGTTCCGTCTTCTATGGCGCCTTAAGCCTGATGAGAACAACTGTGGCCGCAAAATCGAAGAGTATGGCAATGCAAAGCCGGATCCAAGCAAGCCACTGGGAGTTATCAATACTATTATTAAATCAATAAATAATCGTTATAAACTAGGTGAGACAATTGTCAGAAGACGAATCGAAATATGAATACTGGCTACCCAATGCCAGCAACATAAAGATCTGTAAAGAAGCACAGGTCAACTCCGTCGTTATTATCGGACCAAATGGATCCGGTAAATCAAAGCTCGGTGCTTGGATAGAGCAACAAGATTTCGAAAAGGTCCATAGAATCTCAGCACAGCGCGATATCAATTTTTCTGAGAGAGTCCCTTTAAAAAGCTTTGCAGAAGCAGAAGATAACGTTTTTTACGGCGGCTCCCAATATAAGGAGAAAAAACAAGTTCGATGGGGATGGGGTGGAAGCTATACGACAAAGCTCCTTGACGATTTTGACGATGTTTTAGCAGCACTCATCGCACAAGTAAATCTTGAAAACCAGCGGTTTATTGATGAATGCAAACATGCGGAGTCTATTTCTGTAGAAAGGCCCCCTCTACCGAAAACAGCACTAGATAAGCTTAAAGTAATTTGGGATGAAGTCTTTCCTCAAAGAAAGATCGAGCAGGAAGACGCGGCCTTCTACGCGTACTCCAAAAGTAAAACGGATCGCTACAGCGCAACGCAAATGAGTGACGGCGAGCGTTCAGTGCTATATCTTGCCGCACAAGTTCTTTGTGTCCCAAACGACAAAATAATCATCATGGATGAGCCTGAAGTTCATTTGCATCCATCGCTTATGGCGCGACTCTGGACTTCCCTAGAGCAGTCGCGCCCAGACTGCCTCTTTATCTACATAACCCACGATGTTAATTTCGCCTCAACACACCGAAGCACGGATATCATCTGGGTTAAGAATTTCGATGGCACCAAATGGGAATTAGAAATGCTTCCCGATAGCGACCTTCCAAAGGAGCTCTTAATAGAGCTCCTTGGCAACCGGAAAGAGGTCCTATTCGTTGAAGGAACCGAAGGAAGTTACGACAAGCGGATCTATTCCGCACTCTTTCCCGATTGTTATGTAGTCCCTTCCGGCGGATGCGAGCAGGTCATCAATAATGTGAAGGCATATAATCGTACCTCAAGCCTTCATGCCATAAAGGCCCAGGGCATCATAGACAGAGACTTTAAAACCGAGGAACAGCTCAACGCACTTAAGGAAAAGGGGATCTTCCACCTCAAGGTCGCAGAAGTTGAAAATCTCTTTCTCACCAAAGAAGTGGTGCAGATTCTATCTCAGCGTTTCGGTGCTGATGCAGATAAGACCTTTTCCAGCATTAAGACATATGTAAGTGAAAGGTTCAGCAAACAAGCAAAGAAGCAGACATCGGAAGCGCTTGTAGCAGGCCTAAAGGAAGTGCTTTCCGGAATAACTATTTCGGATAATGAGCAGTTGACTGCCGATGGCATAGTATCCTTAATTAATATTGCGAGCATAGAAAAGAACGTTAACGACAGATATCAACAGGCCATTGAAGACCATGATTTCAATGAGATTCTCGGGCTATTTAACGATAAGTCTCTTGCAACAAGCGTTGGGCATTACTTCGGAATTGATAACAAAATCTATGTCGATCGTGCAATTTCCTTGTTGGAAGGCGACCTGAGAGACGAACTTTCCGAAGCCCTAAGGCACTATATTTCGCACTGAACGGCCTCTTCACACCCAGCGAGGTCCGGCCAGGCCACTGACCGGACCTCGCGTCAGTAGCAGACACGCCCCATCCCGCTGGCAATCACCCCTCCCCGTCCATGACCGTCCAACTAACTGGCTCAATGCCTGGAAGAGACGTTAGGCAAGAGGGGCAGGCAACCTGATAGTTCCCGTAATTTGTCCATCGCTGCATAGAAGCGGAGACATATACCGCTTTGCGGGCGCGAGTGACGCCGACGTACAGCAGGCCTATTTCCTCAATAAGCCCACCTGGCATTTTCTTCGCATCAGCAATCTGGCAACCTCGCGCAGAACGTAAGCATATACCAGCATTTTCGCAACGAGAGCAAATCCCTCCAGGCCAATCGAAACGCGTAACGCCCGGAATGAAAACGGTGTCCCACTCGAGCCCCTTAGCGGAGTGAACGGTCATCATGGAGATGCCCACATCAAGGTAATCGGAGAAACGTCGCAGGGAGCCCTCGGAAAAGATACTCACGATATATTCGAAGCGCTACGAAAGGCCCATCGCGACGCAGTCAATTTTAAGGTGTTCCCGCTTGCTTTCTGCATACTGACCGCAGAAAGGCTTCGCTGTGAAGTATTTAGCGAGCGGTAGCACTAAGGGGCTGGCCTCTAAGCTACAAATAGGCACCGCGATCGGTTTCGGCCCCGGTGCCCAGCGCAATATTGACAGTGCCGTTATATGATATTCAGCCCCAACAACCCAGTAAAAGACACGCTATTCCCCGCGGCAGTGAGCCCATGACACTAATCATGCTGAAGTATCTTGTGCCTCTCAACTGCATAGGCAGACCGCCAGCAACAAATCGACACCGGAGTCCACATCGGCTCCGGTGCCGTAGTGGAATAACAGCGGTTCCACATTGCAATTAGAAACGGACTTTCTTACTCAACGTAAACAAATGACTGAGGAGCATGGGTCAGATCGGGATTGTATTCAGACAGTAAAAGCGGGTTATCGAAAAGCCTGACGTTACCGAGCTCAATAGCACAGGCTTGCTCAAGCCCAGAAAAATAAGAAAAGAAAAACTGTTCAGTAATTCCTGAGTCTTTATGAGTTTCTTCCCATAGCGCGGACGGAGTATCTTTGAGAACCTTTTCAACTTCGACTTCAGCAACAACGCGACCGACTGGAAGCGTCTCATAAATTACGATCGCTTCAACATCGTCGCGGGCAAACACACGACGCCGGTATTCATATTTTTTTTCACCAGATAAAATCCGCTTAACAAACTCGGATTTAATCGACAATAAAGCTTTCATCAGCATTCCCCAACGCCATTATTCCATCCATGTCATCTTGAGATATACGCTCGCAAACAAGACGCTCGGTATCAATAAACCCGCAATCCAACAATTGCTTGCGGTTAGGATAACGCTTCAATGGGAAGTTGAACAGGAGGCATACCAACCAAGGATAGCTTCTCGTTTGCCAAAAGCGCCTCAATTCTTCTGTTGTGAAAACCGTTTTACCGCGAACCTTCTTAAGGAAATCCGTCTCATCCCTGAAAGAATTAAGATTGACAACTTTAACAACCGTGCACACAGATGTCACAACTGAACGATAATAAGCCGAGCCTTTACCATCTGAAGTACGATATATAACAACTTTATCGCCTACCGCCATATCCGCGGCATTCTGCGAACCGGAAAGGTATATCTTCTCAATCGAGTTCAGGCAACTTTCATCAATAATGGGCTGACCATATTCACTTGTTAAATGAACATCCCCGAATAAATCCTTATGATATTCAGGGCGTATAGACAATATCCAGCAGTTGCCCACAGAACGACTTACGAACGGATAACGAATGAAAGCGTTATCATCAGAACAAGAACGGGTCTTGTACAGAACCGTCTCTTGATCTTTGGATCCCCAATAACTAAAACCATATTTGTATAACAACTTAGCCAGCGAAGAGGTGTTCTCGTTTTCATGCATAGTGACGTAAACGAAATCCAACCCAGATCTGGCAAAGTCGCGTAAAGATATTGCAAGCAGGCGCTTTCCAATTCCCGTATGATGATCGAAATCAACCTTGAATGTTCCGATCTTCAAGCGAGGAAAGTCCATCCGAGGAATTACGCCCTCTTCAAGACCACTTTCTTCTTTAAGATAAAGCATCGCAATCAGGTTGCTGCACGAATCGAATGCGAAATAAGCGTACTCTCCACCTAGCGCTTTCCTGTTAAACCATTCATCAAAACCAGCATAAGAGCATCTGAGACTATCGAAAAAGGAGTCGTCAAGGTTTACTTCCGAAAACGGTAGCGGTTGGATGTAATCGTCTTGAACCATAGTCTCAACCAATCCCTAGTGCATCATTGATATCAACGGGTCTTTGAAGTTTGGCAACCCACAAAACTTCAGGCCCCCCAACCGAAACGGGAGGAAACAAGTCATAGAAGGTTTCTACATTAACCCCGGAACGTTCAATAGTCCGTTGATCGGCGCCTCGGTCAACACACTCAACGTCACCAACAATAAAAGATCCGAGGAATGCGCCTGTCTCGCTATCCAAGTAGCATATAACATCGACTCCCTCTAACGAAGAGTCTCTGATTTCATATTCTTTTATGCCATTGCGAATCAAATTGAAAATAGATGGTCGAATTTTCAGCGTGGCTACCGTGCTCTTCGTCATGACAATCCAATCATATATAGGACGACCTATTCGGCGATCGCAAAAACTAAACGAATCAGAACTTCGCTCAGAAGGTTTAATAGAAAGAGGATAGCAAGGTAAAAAAGCAAAGTAAGAAAAGTGATGCGTTTCCGCGAAAACTCTAGCTGTAACGAAGTATTGCTGTCAGATATGAGCCACTGATATACAAACATATCGCAGCTTTTTGAGTGCGGGATGGTAATGCCGCCTTTCAACCGGGGCTGATATTTTTCCCAAGCGATATTCTCCAACGGCCTCACCCTATAAGGCGTAAGAAAGGAATTTATCTCCCATTGCCGCGGAGCAATTACTGCAATATGCGTTTCGCCGATGTCGGTTTTCGATTCAACAAGCCTACGAACAACTGAACTCGGAAGACCTCTAACCTGATTGACGGCAATTGAGCTCATGGTACGAAAAGGAACGATAGGTCCTGTTATTACTTCTCTCATATCAGCGGGACCAGATAGCAAGCCATCAAGCGAAACAAATGGCAATCGTATTCTAAAGTACAAAGATGTGCAGTCGCGAGGAAGGAACGAGGGATCGTAACGAAACAAAAGCAAGGACCCTCCCTCCAGTTTATCGACAACCAAGCTGTCGTTATGCGAAATAGGAAGGATCAATAACGAATTATCACAGTCATCCGTAACAATCGTTCGGTCAAAACGGCATTTAGTTTCACAATCCTGATTAAATAAAACCTGAACGAATCCGTTATCACGAAACGAGGAAGTAAGGTCAACGACATCGTTCTTTTCAATCTCGAAAGGGAAGAAGATGAAAAACCCCGAGATATCATCCTTGTGAGGGATTTGAATACCAAAATCTATTTCAGAGGAATGTCTGACATCGGCCCATACATTGATTGACAAATCAATGTGCACCGCCGCATTACCGTCGTTTAGAATTCCAACGGCGAAGCTATCATACTTACGCTGTGCCAAGCCAATCTCCCCTACGCTAATCTAGATAAACCCGATTCAAGTTTAACCTTCGATATGCGCCAACCAAAGCAACGACGTGCACATTCATGACGATCACTCATGGAGAATTGCATTCGCTGTCACTCCCTCCTTCTTCTAACACAGCATATGTATCGCATGTTCCACAAGATAGTCCTGGCACCACAGTAGAAGGGATTAGCCGACGCAGAGGAAAAGTCCGTCTTGCCTTCGCAGTAGAGAATGTCGTCTGAATCAGGAGAGTATTGCCAAACCGCTTCCGCGACGTCTGTCTCCGAAAGTCTCTAACGGAAGTATCCGCCTCCGGCTAGGACAAGCGAAAGCTCGTCAATAATCTAATGCTTTCGGCCTGCACCAAATCTTCGGGGCATAGCCAGCCAAGTGGCGACTAAAGCTCAAAGACAAGAACAACCCTGGATGAATAATTGAAGAATTCGACCACACAGAGTTTGACGTAGGTAGCATCCTCGAGGACTTTTCTTGGAAGGTCCCGACGTCGAGTATCGAAGAAGTGCAGCAGCCTCGTATTGGAGCTTCCTAGGTACGCATAGACAATCGAGCACGTGCCACAACGTCACCGGGTAGCCAAACACTCCCCTCCCCAACATTCCCAGAAAATTCGCTGATGTTGACTGGTGTTCCCGTAAAATATACCCTGACAAATATGTGCGGAGTGCTGGTCTGGAGCTGCCTTCGAACCCTATTGGCTGCTCACCGAGAGGCTCCGCTATGAAACAACCCATTACTACCTGCTCTGCGCGATCGCGTGCACGTCCATGGTCAGCGCGACTATGCCCATAGCAGCCGCAGCGGAAGCAATTCACCCTGGGAAACCGCTGCGTACCAGGCGCAAGCCGCTGATACAACCGGCGATGCCAAAAAGGCCGAAAGCGGCTTCAGCACAAATTGAATTCAGACAGGCATCATCTGCTACATTTAAGAAATCGAAACTAACCCAGCAGCATTAATCGATCAGCTGCGCTTGTTCCGCTAACCCCACCCAACACCAAATCAAAAGGAGTTCATCCATGTCCCAGTACGATTACCTCGTCGTCGGTGCCGGCCTTTCGGGCGCCGTCTTCGCCAACGCCGCCAAGCGCGCCGGCAAGTCGGTCCTGGTCATCGACCGCCGCGATCACATCGCCGGCAATATCTATACCGAGGACGTCGAGGGCATCCAGGTCCACCGTTACGGCGCCCACATCTTCCACACCTCCATGAAGGACGTCTGGGACTACGTCAACCGCTTCGCCGAGTTCAACAACTACGTCAACTCGCCGGTCGCCAACTTCCACGGCAACATGTACAACATGCCCTTCAACATGAACACCTTCGCCAAGATGTGGCCGGGCGTCGTCACGCCGGCCGACGCCCGCGCCAAGATCGCCGAGCAGGTGGCCGCCGAGAACATCGGCGAGCCGCAGAACCTCGAGGAGCAGGCGCTGTCGCTCGTCGGCCGCGACATCTTCGAGACGCTCGTGAAGGGTTACACCGAGAAGCAGTGGGGCCGCGACTGCCGCGACCTGCCCGCGAGCATCATCAAGCGCCTCCCCTGCCGCTTCACCTACGACAACAACTACTTCAACGACCGCTACCAGGGAATCCCCATGGGCGGCTACACCAAGATGGTCGCCAACATGCTCGAGGGCGTCGAGGTGCGCTGCGGCGTGGAGCACAAGGAGCTGGCCGCCTCCGAGCCCGACATCGCCGCCAAGACGATCTACTGCGGCCCCATCGACGCGTTCTACGACTTCAAGCTGGGCACACTCGAGTACCGCAGCCTGCGCTTCGAGACCGAGACGCTCGACGAGCAGGACCACCAGGGCGTGGCCGTGGTCAACTACACCGAGCGCGAGGTCCCCTACACCCGCATCATCGAGCACAAGCACTTCGAGTTCGGCACGCAGGACAAGACCGTCATCACGCGCGAGTACCCGGCGGATTGGAAGCCCGGCGACGAGCCCTACTACCCCATCAACGACGGCAAGAACGAGGCCCTCTACAAGCAGTACGAGGAGCTGGCGGCGCAGGAGGGCGACGTGATCTTTGCCGGACGCCTGGGCGGTTACAAGTACTACGACATGGACAAGGCCATCGCCGCAGCCTTCGAGCTCGTCCGCAACGAGCTGGGCGTGGAGCCGACAGAGGCGTAGGAACCATTCTGAATAACTGCTGATTGCCAACAATACGGCACAGCATTTGATTTGAGGGGTGCGGAACAAAATCCGTGCCCCAATTTTGTTAACAGAACCCCCTATCCGCAGTCTTATTCCAGTAAAATAAACCGCAACAAAATATGTGCGGAGTGCTGGACTGGAGCCGCCTTCGGACCTTATTGGCTGCTCACCGAGAGGCTCCGCTATGAAACGACCCCTTTACTACCTGCTCTGTGCGATCGCTTGCACGTCCATGGTCAGCGCAACGATGCCCATGGCAGCCATCGCGGAAGCCATCCAGCCTCAAGCAACAGCCGAGCAGCAGGCGCAAGCCGACGCCACGAGCAGCAACACGGGCAAGGCTGAAGACGGCGCCAACACAAACGCGACAGCAGATACCGTAGAGGACAGCGCCGCAACATCCACCGGCACCAGCGCAGCCAACACGGAAAGCGCTGACGCCACCACCGCTGCAACAGACACCCCCGCCCCATCCCTTCGTGCCCAAACCAATGGCACGCCCGAGGCCATCTCCGTCGCGGCGGAAACCGGCTACGCCCACTCCGCCACCGCTAGCCAAAACGGCGTCACACTCACCCTTGGCTGGAATGATGTCGTCGCAGGCGAACCCACCACGTTCCACCTGAGCGCCACGGGTGGCTCGAGCACGTACAAGTTCCGCATGGACGCGCCCTTCTACATGAACCCGGGCGAAGGCTATTTCGGCGAAATGGTTGCCGACACCTCCCGCGGCCAGTGGATGACGTGGACCAGCTCTAAAACGGGCTGCGACTACGAGTTTACTATGACGGCCAGCGGACGCTACTACTACCGCTTCTACCTGCAGGACGCACAGAGCAGCGTCTGGAGCCTTCGTGTAGCCGCTGAAATTGAGGTCTCAAACGACGCACACCCCTCGGTCAATCAGATAATCACGAACGCCGTGGCCCAGTGCAGGCAAGAGACGGACGGCTCGGAATACGACATGGCACTGTGGCTCCACGACTGGACGCTCGACCAGCTGGAGTACGACCACGGCCTCAACTGGTGCTCGGTCGAAAGCGGCCTCACGCGCCACCAGGGCACCTGCGAGAGCTACCAGCGCATCTACTCCAAGCTCCTTGACGCAGCGGGCATCGCCAACGGCCGCATCACCGGCAACGGCCACACCTGGAACGCCGTAAAGATCGACGGCAAATGGTGCCAGATGGATCTAACCTGGGACGACACCAACGACAACTGGTACGGAGACCTGGACCAGCGCCATCTGTACTTTGGCCTGACCGACGAGCTCATGGCAATCGCCCACTCCGACCACACGGCAAACTACCAGAAGGCCGACTACACCTACCGCTCGACCGACCTATCCAACAATTACTTTGTGCGAAATGGCAAAGCCGATGAATGGGTGGAGAGGTATGCCGACCGCATTCAGCAGCACTTGGATGCCAAGGAAGAGAACTTTTCCATCGATGCCGACAATCAGTCTTTCCCGCCGAGCATCTCAGGGATTCAAAACGGAATTATTGTTCACGCAATTAATGCAAAGAAATGGGAGGCCAGTAATAGCAAGGTCAATCTCATCGCCATAACGAACTACACAAGTGAATCAAACGACAAGAGGAGTACCAAGTTTAAACTAAAGGTTCAATATGTACAGATGATTTTTAATAGAGTCCTAAATGACGGCCCCTACCGCCTCGTACCGTCGTTGGCAGGCGGCATGGCAGTCGAGCCAGCTGCGTCGGGCTGCGCCCTGTCCTCCGGGGCGGGCGCCCTGCAATTCGAGCGCGACGCCGCCACCGGCCTCTACCGAATCTCCTCGCATGGCCGGATGTTGACGGAGTCGGGCTGCCGGGCGGTCCTCGCCAAGCCTGACGGATCCTCGTCCCAGCTGTGGCGCGTCGCAACCCGCGGCGCCGGCTACTCGCTGACGTCAGCGTCCGGGCTAGCGCTCGACGACTGGAGGCTGCGCACCGCCGAGGGCAGCGCGGTCGGCCTCCACGAGCCCAACGCGGGCGCGGCGCAGACGTGGCTGCTCGCAGATGCAGCATTCATATCGCCTGCCACCATACTGACTAAATTTATATAGTTGATTTATATACTACTCAGTCCATCAATCCCATCGGATGAAAGGCAAAGCAATACGGCAGAGACAAAACTCTCGAACGGCCAAAAGAAAATAATGATTAGGACCAACCTAAGCACAGCCCCACCCCATGGGATAATTCAAATCGAAAATAAGCCAATCACAGCAAGTGAAACAGAGGCAAAGACCAAGAACTGTCTATCTGCGGAAACGATAGGCAGCCGGACACGCATTCTATCCGAGTGGTTAAAAGTAGATGTTAGCGCCGGAATAATTTAGCCAAATATAGTCGGCCGAGATTGACCAATCCCGGCCGACCCATTTTAGCCAACACGCCCGCATCTATGACTTTCCTATCGCATTCCTACATCCCCTCGGGCTGGATCCCCCTCACCTTC
>DBFRXD010000030.1:0-5717 GCA_048502435.1 Collinsella aerofaciens | reverse complement strand
GGCATACGTGCGGAACAGGTCGGGGTAGCTCGTGAGCATCGTCAACAGCTCGCGCTCCCCTGCCAAGGACTTGCGTTCAAGATCGGTAAGAACCATCGGCGCCGCCGCAGACGGCGCGCCCGAACCGTCAGCCGCAGGCACAGCGCCCATACCATCAGGCACATCGATCGGCGGCAGATCGCCAACAACCTCCACGGGCGCGGCACCGTAGGCATCGAGCGGGACGTAGTCGTACGGCTCTTCTTCGACCGGCGCGGACACCGGCGGCGTCGCGCCCGATGCCCAAGCACCGCGACCGACATCGCGAGAACCCGACGCCCGACTGCCTATCCCGCCGGACCGCTCAGCCTGTGCCCGCTGGCGCTCATAGTTCTGCTCACGACGTCGTTCCGCATCCTCGCGCTTGGCGACATCGCGAAACACACGGCCCGAGCTCGCGCGCACGGTCTCCAGATCCAAACCCAACAGGTCGGCAATCTGGATAAAGTACGTGTCGATCATATAGCTATCGCGCAACGGATAGATGAGCGTCAGCGCATCCTCCAACGCCTTGGCACGTCCGCCCGGCGTGGTGATGTCGCTCGACTCCTGCAGCGAACGGTACACGAAGTCCATGAGCGGCTCGGCAGCGTCGATGCGCGCCTGCAGTGCCTCACCACCATGCGCCGTGATGAACTCCATGGGATCGTTACCGTCGGGCAGCACCACGCAGCGCAGGTCCATAGAATCCTGCTCGATAAACTGAATCGCACGGCGAGCAGCCTTTTGACCGGCGGCATCGCCGTCAAACATATACACGATGCGCTTGGCAAAACGAGTGAGCGTCTTGACGTGATGCTCCGTGAGCGCGGTGCCCAGCGTAGCGACAACGTTTTTAATCCCCGCCTCCCAACAGGCGATGCAGTCGGTATAGCCCTCCACCACGATGGCAGTATCCTGCGCGACGATAAACTCCTTGGCCCAATTAAAACCGTAGAGGTTTCGTTTTTTATGAAACACGCTTGTCTCGGCGGTATTGAGGTACTTAGGCTGGCCGTCGCCCATAATACGACCGCCAAAGGCAATATTGTGACCCTGTTCGTCAAAGATGGGAAACATCACGCGGTCGTAAAAGCGGTCGGCAAGCTGCCCGCGCCCGCGGCTCACGGCAACGTTGGCATCGATCATCTCCTGCGGGGTAAAACCCGCCTGGGACAGGTGCGACACCAGCGCGTTACGGCCCGGTGCAAAGCCCAGGCAGTAGCGGCGGCAGACGTCGCCACCCATGCCGCGGCTGGCAAAGTACTCGCGCGGACGGCCGTCCTTACCGCGCATAAGCATGGTGTGGTAGAACTGGGCGGTCTCGGCGCACAAATCGTAGATGCGGGCACGCTTGGTGCCGCGCTCGCGGCGATCTCCGGTGTCATGCAGCTCAATACCCGCGCGATCGGCCAAATAACGGATTGACTCGGGAAAGCTCAGGTTCTCGCGCTTCATGATGTAGGTGAAGACGTCGCCGCCCTCGCCACAGCCAAAGCAGTGCCACACCTGCGTGGCGGGGATAATATGAAACGACGGGGTCTTTTCGCCATGGAAGGGGCAGCAACCCCAAAACTCATGGCCGCGGGGCTTGAGCTCAACCGTTTCCTGCACGATGGCAACCAGATCGGACGCAGCGCGCACCTGGTCTTTCTCCTCATCGCTAATCACAGATGCTCACCCCCTGCTCACCCAAATGATGACGGATATCGTCAATATTACCCTCGACGGTCGCGATAAGCTCGTCCAGCGAATCGAACACGCGCGACGGGCGCAGCCAACGCGTAAACGCCAGCGACACCGAGGCGCCGTACAGATCGCCCGCATACCCGATCAGGTTGGCCTCGAGATGCGCCGAGGCGGCATCGTTGGCATACGTCGGCGGCAGGCCCACGTTGACGGCGGCAGGCCACACGGTATCTTCGACCAGCACCAGGCCCTCGTAGACGCCATCGGCAGGCACCTGAATACACTCGGGCACCTGAATGTTTGCCGTGGGAAAACCCATGTCGGAACCCTGGTGACGACCGCCGGCAACAATACCGCGCAGCATGTACGGACGACCGAGCAGCTCGGCGGCAAGCTCAACATGACCCCGGCGGAGCTCCTGGCGAATTCGGGTAGCGCAGATCGTCTGCCCATCGGCGCACAGCAGCTCGTGACCAAAGACGTCTACACCGCGCTCGGCTCCCCATGCTTGCATCTCGGCAACGCCCGAGGCGCCGCCACGACCCAGCCTAAAGTCACTGCCAACGCGAATCGAGCGAATGTCGACCAGACGCGATACCAGCGAGAGAAAAGCAACATGGTCAAGCGCCGCAACCTCAGGCGTAAAGGGAACGGCCACCACTGCATCGACCCCGGTTTGAGCCAGGGCATGCAGACGGTCGGCCGTCGTCATCAATTTTTGAGCGGGCGAAGGGCTCACCACAACGTCCGGGTCGGGATCGAAGGTAACCACGACCGCCTTACAGCCATGGGCACGGGCATCACGGACAAGCGCTTCGATGAGTTCCTGGTGTCCACGGTGAACGCCGTCGAACACGCCGATGGCAATCGATGCGGCACCCAAGTGCTCGCATTCATCAAACGCATCGGCAGTAACGATGCGAGCCTCGTCCAACTCGCCCGCGAAAAAGACACGCGCGAGCTCGCGAGCGGACAGCATCATCGAACACCGCCGATTGCCTGCGGAAACACGTGCTCCATGACAAAGCGGCCGCCCTCAATGCGAGCGAGCGCCTTGAGTCCCCCATCAAGCACCAACGCAAACGGCGCCTTTGAGGCATCGAAATCGGCAAGCGCACGCTCAACGGGAATGCGTCGGCCGCAGAGCAGATCGTCGGCAAGATCGCCCGGCAAGTCAACACGCGTGGCGCCCAGGGCCGCAATGGGATCCAGGGCAAAGCCAGCGGCGGACTCGGGAGAAAGCTCCTCCACCGCATGACAGGCGCCAATAGAAACAACACCGGATGCGGTGCGGCGAAGCGCAGAAATGTGCGCGGCGCTCTCGCAGGCGCGGCCCAGGTCGCGAGCGAGCGCGCGAATGTAAGTGCCCTTGCTCACCGAGAACGCCACGGTCCACACGCATGTATCACCTTCGCCGCCCACGGCGATCAGGTCGGCGGCATAGACCTCGACGGGGCGCGGAGGTAGGTCCACCGCATTGCCCTCGCGAGCAGACTTGTAGGCGCGAACGCCATTGACCGAGATAGCCGAAAACGCCGGCGGCACCTGCATCTGCGGACCCAGCATGGCGACCAAGCGCTCACGCGCATAGGCAGGATCGCGGAGCTCGTCGGCAACAGCCACCGTGCGGACCGCCTCGCCCTCCGCATCATCGGTATTGGTCTCGGCGCCAAACGAAATGTCGGCGACGTAGTTTTTCGTATCGAGCGTGAGCATACCCAGCAAACGGGTGGCCTGACCCACGCCCACAACCATGACACCCGATGCCATGGGGTCGAGCGTACCGGCATGGCCGACGCGCCGCTCATGGAGGGCGCGTCGGCATTGCGAGACCACGTCATGGGACGTGCAGCCCACCGGCTTATCGACGGCGAGCAGCATATTCAATTGAGAAGGCGTTCGACGAGCCATGTACCATCCAATAAGTTAGAGCTCGACGGTCACCGAAGCGGGATCCTCACCCACCAGCTCGGCCAGCATGGGAAGTGCCACGGCGAGCGTCTCGCGAATTGTTCCGTTGTTGGAAAAGCCGGCGGCGGCATGATGCCCGCCACCGCCAAAGTTGGCAGCAATCTCGGACACATCGAGGTCGCCCTTGGAGCGCAGGTTGCCACGCACCTTGGTATCGCCCTCAATGCCCTTTAAGAACATGCAGACCTCGACGCCCATCACCGAACGCACCACGTCAACCAGGCCGTCGCACTCATCCGAGGTGACACCGCAAGCCTCAAGGTCGCTCTGGTACGCATAGCTATACGCGACGCGCCCGTGGGCCACCGTCTTGATGCGGCCCATAACGATGGACTTGAGGTGCAAAAACTCAACGCGCATGCTCTGATATACCTCGAGTGCCACACGCGCCGGATCGGCACCGTGGGCAACCAGACGCGAGGCCGCATGGAACGCGGCGGCATCGGCGTTTTGGTACTGAAAACGGCCGGTATCGGTAACCAAGCCGCACAGCAGGCAGGTCGCAACGCCATCACGTGCGACAATGCCGCAATTGTCCAAGAAGCGATCGATGATCATCGCGCAGGCCGCGGCATCGACGCGCCTCAGGCTCAGCTCGGCAAACTCCTCGCGCGCCGGATGGTGATCGAAGCACACCACATGCTTGGAGCGACGAAGCACCTCGGCGGAATTATTGAGACGCTCGACGACCGGTACGTCCACCGAGATGAACAGGTCCGGTTTGCCGGTGTACACAGATGCCGGCACCAGGCGATCGGAGCCTTCCATAAAGCGGTAGATGCGCGGAACCGGGTCATCGTCTGCCAGCAACAGCGCAATGTCCTTGTTGGGAAAAAACTTCATGAGCGAAAGGCCCAGACCCAACACGGAGCCCAAGGCATCGCCATCGGGAGAAGTATGTCCCGAAATCGCAATGGAGGACGCACCCTCGATGAGCTCGAGGATGCGTCGCTGAATATCTGCAGACTCGCACGAGGCGAGGTCGGCGGAATTAGTCATCTAAAGCTGCCTCCTGGGCGGCATCCGCTATCGGATAGCCGTCCTCGTCCTTTTCGATCGCAAGCGTGGCGGGAACGTTTTCCAGCGCACGCGTGATGCGCTCGGCCTCATCGGTCGAGCGATCGATGCGAAAATCGAGCTCGGGCGTGACACGCCAATCGAGCGAGCGAGCCAACAGGCTACGAATACGGCCCTTGGCGCTTGCGAGCGCCTCCATGACCTCGTCGTAGCGGCTCGCATCGCACGACACGTACACGCGCGCGAACGAACGGTCCACCGCGACCTCGACCGCGGTCAGAGTAACCAGGTCGAGACGCGGATCGGAAACCTCAAAGAGCAGGATATAACCGAGCTTCTCGCGAAGCTGCTCGCCCAGACGGCGGGTTGCCTGCGTTTGCTTCATAGAGCTACCCCCTACTCGGTACGGGCAACCTGGTCGATGCGGTAACCCTCGATCTGGTCGCCGGGCTTGATGTCCTGGAAGTTCTCCAGGCCAATGCCGCCCTCGGAACCGCTCTTGAGGCTCTTGGCCTCGTCCTTGTAGTGGCGCATCGAGGCGATCTTGCCGTTGAAGACCACGATGCCGTCGCGCACCAGACGCACGGAATCGGTCGCGGCGATCTCGCCCTCTTCGACGCGGACACCGGCGGCGATACCGACTTTGGGCACCTTGAAGGTGTCCAGGACGGTCGCGGTACCCGTGGCGACCTCGACCTCGGTGGGCTTGAGCATGCCGATACGGGCGGCGTCGAGCTCCTCGAGGCACTTGTAGATGACGTCGTAGCAACGGATCTCGACGCCCTCGCGCTCGGCAGCGGAGCGGGCCTTACCGTCGGGACGGACGCCAAAGCCGATGATGATGGCGTTGGAGGCGTCGGCCAGGACGACGTCGGTCTCGTTGATGGCGCCAACGGCGGAGTGGATCGTGTTGATGCGAACCTCGGACTGATCCATCTTGTCGAGCGAGTCCTGAAGGGCCTCGATGGAACCCTGGACGTCGGCCTTGATGATCAGGTTGAGCTCCTTGACCTCGGCGTCGG
>DBFRXD010000003.1:0-9092 GCA_048502435.1 Collinsella aerofaciens | reverse complement strand
CTAGGGATATATTAGACGAGTCGTTACGCGCGCGTCAACAACTTTTTTGAAAATCTTTGAGGGGTGTCGGCCCCGGCTGCCCGGCGGCATGCGAAGTCGCCTGCTCGGACAGTCCTGCTCGCACGGAGAGCACATTAAGTGCTCTCCGGCTCGTGCGGAACTCGCGATCGACTTCGCATGCCGCCGGGCAGCCGGGGCCGACACCCCTCAAAGATTTTCAAAAAAGTTGTTGACGCGCGCGTAACGACTCGTCTAATATATCCCTTGCGCGATGGACCTGTAGCTCAGTTGGTTAGAGCGTCCGGCTGATAACCGGGAGGTCACAAGTTCGAATCTTGTCAGGTCCACCACTTTCTTTCGCAATAAACACCCCAGCGAGAGCCGAGTCGCCGCTGGGGTGTTTATTACTGTCTCCGTGGGGGTTTAGCTCAGCTGGGAGAGCGCGGGCTTTGCAAGCCTGAGGTCAGGGGTTCGATCCCCCTAACCTCCACCATGATGGACCTGTAGCTCAGTTGGTTAGAGCGTCCGGCTGATAACCGGGAGGTCACAAGTTCGAATCTTGTCAGGTCCACCATCAAAACTGTGAAGAGCCCTGGGGCGTTGCCTCGGGGCTTTTTTCTTGTCTGCGATAAATCTCATTTTGGTTTTGTGTGCTGTGCGAAAGATTGGGTAGTATAGCTATTCAATGCGGCGGAGCTGCCGCGTGTTAACCGCTACGTACCGGAGGTGTTCCATGGTTCGTGTCGACATAGAGACCATCGTCATGGCCGCCGGTCCCGTGCCATCGCTTATCGTGCTTCGCGAGCGCTGCAGCAAATCGGACTCGCCCGCGCCACTGCGTTCCCTTTCCATTCAGACTGGTTCGTTTGAGGCCGCTGCCATCAGCCGCGGCATCGATAGCGGCCGTGCCGATCGCCCGATCACGCACGACCTGCTGCTCGATACTGTTGGTGCCCTGGGTGCCAAGCTCGAACGCATCGAAATCGTTCGCGCCGAGCCGCCCGTGTTTTACGCGACGGTTGTCGTGTTGGCCGATGGCAACGAGCATAAGATCGATGCGCGTCCGAGCGACGCCATCGCCCTCGCCGTACGCAGTAATGCCCCCATGTTCGTTGAAGACGACATCATGAATCGCCTGGGCACCGTTTCTGCCCATGCCGAGGAAGTTGACGACGAGCAAGAGTTCGAGAAGTTCGACGAGTTCGTCCATACGCTCTCCCCCGATGACTTCTAAATGCGGGGCGTCCAGGCTGCGGAGCGTTCGCTGATGGCTGGCGGTATGTCGGCTGAGGCGGCTGCGATCGCCCGCGAGGCCCAGATGCGCTCGGAGGCTTCTGAGGCGGCTCGCATTGCCTATGTGACGCAGGCCCGCACGCTTCGCGAGCGCCGCGGCTCGTTTATCAAGATGGTTGTCGTCTCCGTCCTTGTCGCGGCAATCTGCTCGCGCCTTCGTGGTACAGTTGGTGCGCTTGGGTTTTCGATCTCTACGGGCCTTGTGATCTGGGGTGTGGTCGATGCGGTAATGCTGACCAGTCAGATCAAGGTGCTCGACAAGCGCGCGATGGACATGATGCGCGCCCGCGACGCTGCCGCCAGGATCGCCGCCGAGGCACAAGAACTGTAACGACGCCAGACTCGATGGGAAGGTCTAAAGATGGCACAGGATATGCAGGACGCCGGTAACGTCTCCGCCGAGCTCGACGCCATGGTGTGCGATCTGATCGGCGCGTTCTTGGACGACCTTGCCGCCGGTGAAAACCCTGGCGTGGTCGTGGCAATTGAGGACGCCGCTTCCAACCGTTATCTGGCGGCGCTCGATGAGGATGGCGAAGAGGCGTGCCTCGAGGCGGCCACCAACTTTATCTCCGAGCACAAGATGGGTCTTAAGGACGAGGGCCTGGGCCGTATCGCTCGCTATGCCATCGGCTACACCGGCTGCGTCGAGATTGACGGCGGCTATCACGATGCTCTGCTCGTGAGCTTCTTCGAAACCACGCTCGAGAGTGGTTTTTCGGCATATGTGCTGTATGAGGGCATGGGCGCCGGCGATGGTTTTATGTGGAGCGACCCTGAACCTGCAGGTGAGGAAACCCCTCTCATCTAAAATCGCTAAAATAAACGAGTTTTCGGTAAAAGGCTCAATATTCCCGCTGAGCGTTGCATCGCTGGGCGGGTCGCATACGCGTGCCGTTTGTATATGGATAGAAGATAGGGGAACTACATGCGCGTAGACAATCTGAGGAACATCGCCATCATCGCCCACGTCGACCACGGCAAGACGACGATGGTCGATAAGCTCCTGCGTGCCACGGACGCCTTCCGTGCCAACCAGCAGGTCGAGGACCGCGTCCTGGATTCTAACGACCAGGAGCGCGAGCGCGGCATTACGATTCTCGCCAAGAACATCTCTATCGAGTACAAAGACGTCAAGATCAACGTCATCGACACCCCGGGCCACGCCGACTTTGGCGGCGAGGTCGAGCGCGTGCTGCGTATGGCCGACGGCGCCCTGCTGCTGGTCGACGCCTTTGAGGGCCCCATGCCCCAGACCCGCTTTGTGCTGCGTCACGCTATCGACACCGGCCTCAAGATCATGATCGTTATCAACAAGATCGACCGTCCGGGCGCCAATCCCGAGAAGGCCTACAACGACTGCCTGGACCTCATGGCCGACCTGGGTGCCACCGATGACCAGCTTGAGTTCGCCATGGAGCACGTGGTCTACGCCAGCGCCATGAACGGCTTTGCCCGTCTTGACCCCAACGACGGCAACATGGACATGTATCCGCTGCTCGATATGATCATCGACGACATGCCCGCGCCCGAGGTTGACGAGAACGCCCCGCTGGCCATGCAGTGCGTGACCATCGATCACTCCAACTTCGTCGGCCGCATCGGTATCGGTCGCGTGTACTCCGGCGCCATTCACCAGGGCGACCAGATCCTGGTTGTCAAGAATGACGGTTCCAGCGCCACCGCTACCGTCAAGCAGCTCTTTACCTTCGACTACCTGGGCCGCACCGAGTGCCAGGAAGTCGGCGCCGGTGACATCGCCGCCGTCGTGGGTATTGACCGCACCGATATCGGCGATGTCTACACCGATCCCGAGAACCCCGTCGAGCTCGAGCCCATCGAGATCGACCCGCCGACCCTGTCCATCGTCTTTGAGGCTTCGACCTCCCCGCTCGTCGGCCGTGACGGCGACATCGTGGGCGCCCGTCAGCTCAAGGAGCGCCTGTTCAACGAGGCCGAGAACAACGTGACCATGAAGATCGAGGAGCTCGAGGACAAGAGCGGCGTCGAGGTCTCGGGCCGCGGCATTCTGCACCTGTCCGTTCTGATGGAGTCCATGCGCCGCGAGGGCTTTGAGTTCCAGGTCGGCCGTCCCCGCGTTCTGTTTAAGAAGGACGAGAACGGCAACAAGATGGAACCCGTCGAGCAGGCCGTCGTCGAGTGCCCGGACGAGTACTCGGGCAAGGTCGTTGAGGTCTTCGGCACCTCCGGCGGCATCATGACGAGCATGGATACCTCGGGCATCGTGACGCACCTCGAGTTTAAGATTCCGACCCGCGGCATCATGGGTCTTAAGAACCGCATCATGAACGTCACCCACGGCGAGGGCGTGTTCTACCACACCTTCCTGGAGTACGGCCCCTATGCCGGCGAGATCGGCAACCGCCAGAACGGCGCAATGATCTCTATGACCACCGAGAAGGCCGTTGCCTATGCCCTGGGTACGCTGCAGGAGCGCGGTCAGCTGTTTGTTGAGCCAGGCACCGAGTGCTACGAGGGCATGATCGTGGGCGAGCGCAGCAAGGCTGGCGACATGGTCGTCAATATCGCCCGTACCAAGAACCTGGGCAACCAGCGCTCCTCGACCTCCGATATCTCCGTTCAGCTGGTGCCGCCCCGCACCTTCTCGCTGGAGGAGGCGCTGGAGTACATCGCCGACGACGAGCTGGTCGAGATCACTCCCAAGAACATCCGCCTGCGCAAGCGTCTGCTCAACGCCACCGACCGCAAGAAGGCTGCCGTTCGCGCCGGCCAGGTCAACAAATAAGCGCTGGGCTTTATAGCGACTAACAAGAAAGGGCGTCGACCATCGCGGTCGGCGCCCTTTTTGTGCAGTGGACAGGTTCGTTTGCACCACAGCTGGGGCGGTTATCCCTCCGAGCGGCTTTCCGGTCAAAGTTAAGTTGTTTAAACATATACATAATTCTACAGAATATAACTGCTTTAATGCAAACCCGTTAACAGGTAAATACCAACTGGTATTAAATTAAAAGACCTCTTTACCTGCGGTTTACATGACTGGTATCTATATTATATTTTATGCATTGTGGCATAGACGAACCGTCTTAGAAGTTGCTCCCCAATGGGTTCTTGCAATGCGCTAGGCAGGTTCATGTTGATGTTGGGGTTTGTGTTCGATCCGACGATTCGCCGTATTCCACACTGTGTTGTAGGAATTAGGGGACAACTATGGACGCACACCGCTCGCGGTCGCTGGGTATGGCGGCCCTGGTCTTCATTTTGATTAGCCTCACCGCCGCTGTTTTTCACGGTGCAGCCCCAGTGCGCGCCGAGGACGTGACGACGCCGATTGTGATCAACGGCGATACGGCAACGGTTGAGGTCAAGCTGTATACCGATGAGAACCATAATAAGCCTTTGGGTGATACTGCCGTAACGTCTACTTCGAAGCTCTACGGAGCTTTTTCGGCACAATTTAAAAGCGGTAAGGCGCCTTCGTCTGGGAACAACATCGCTGTCTATGAGCTGCCAGGCACCATCGTCGTTGATGACGCAGGTGGCAACCTCATGGAGGGTCCGGAATCTTCTGCCGCCCAAGCTGGCACGTGGAAGATCGAAGGTAATAAGGTTGTCTTTACGTTTGACAAGGGCTGGCTTGAACGGAATCCTGCGAACATTCATGTCGCGGCAAACTTCTCGTTCCAGCTTAAAAACAAGAATGTCGGTTCTGGTAGCAACGCATCTGTCGTGTTTCCTGGTGCGGGAACGATCAAAATCCCTATCAAGGACGGCAAAGTCACGGGGACGAAGTCGGGGACCTTCTCCCAAGGCGCAGATGGCGTGGCCAAGGTTACCTGGACCGTTACACTTACCGTTGAGTCGTACGCCACGAATGTCAAGTTAACCGATACGCTGGGCGAGAACTTTGAATTTGCGAACGACAGCTTTATGCTCGACGGAGAGAAGCTCAATCCACAGCCGAAGATCGACGGCCAGACCGCGACCCTCGACAGCATAGGCAACCTTTCCCACGGAGACCATAAGATTACGTATGAAACGGTGCTGAAAAGCGGCGTTTCTGTGAGCAACGGTGAATTTATCGACAAGCAGGAAGCATCCAGGAACACGGCGTCGTGGGGATGGGACGGTGCCGATGATCCCCAGAAGCCCACGGCTACGGCGTTCCCCAGCAACTTTCGCTACGACATGATTGGCAAGTCTAGCGACCGCAATAGCACGCCGTCCGACATCACGTGGACGGTCACACTCAACCAAGGCGAGCTCAAAGCCGACATGAGCGGCTACGTGTTCACCGACAAGCTGGACGACAAGCAGATGTATGCGGGGAACTATACGGTTTATAAAGGCAGCTCGGGGTCGACTGTTCTTGCCACCGGTGAGCTCGATCAGTCTGAGAAATCCTTTACCTACAAGTTCTCGGACAACCTTGAGGATAAGTACATCACCTATCGCATTGTTTATCACACCAAGATGAATGAAACGGGTTCGTATGACACCGTGCGCAACAGCGCAACGATCGAGCACGATGGTTCCGTTTCCGGCGCTGGTAAAGGTGAGTTTACGCCGCAGTTGGTGGACACACCGATCACCAAGGAACTCGTGGGTCGAGAGAACGCTGCAACAACTGGCGAGGCGAAGTGGAAGACGCGCGTGGCGCTGAAAGCTATTGTCAATGCGGGCAACCTTGATAAGGTGACGGTGAAGGATACGTTTCAATCGGCGTGGAAACAAGATATCGGTGTTGATGTCAACTCAATAAAGATCAAGATTGGTGAAACTGAGCTAGTTCGAGGCGACGACTGGAAGCTGACGACAAATGAGCTGAAAGATGGAAATAACGTTGTGTAGAAGGATGGGCACAAAAGAAACTTCAACCTCGACATAAACATTAACGACAAGGTGAAGGCGGCTCTCGCGAACGAGGATTACGCCGACATCACGTACACCACCACTTCTGATGCGCTGCCGGGCTGGTACTCGAACTTCGCATCTGTTACGGTGCCGGGGCAGAATGGCGGTTGGCCGTACTACACCGATAGTCCAATGTATGTTGTCAACAAGGAAACGACGCCCGCGGTCGAGAAGCCGGAAGCTGAGGCGAAGGTGTCTTGGAAGGAGGGCTTCGAATGGAGCGCCGTCGACGGCTCGGAAGAGAAGGGCGCATGGATTGTTGAGTGGACGGTGTACGCGAACCGTCACAAGAGCGACGCCGGAGAATATTATGGAGCCGGAAAACTCTACGGTAAATCGCTGAATATCGTTGACAGCCTTCCGGACGGCATGAGCTATGTTGTGAATTCCGCCAAGTACACGCTCGTGCAGAACCCCTATGAGCAACATATGGGGCTTGGGCGCGGAGGCGAGGCCAAGGAGGTCGTTACGGGTCGGACGCTCGCCGACGACAACGTCAGCAGGAATGGTAAGACGGTCACCTTCTCCATTCCCACAACAGAGCTTGACAAGTATGCCGGTTACGCCAAGCTTACGTACCAGACGGCGGTCAAGCGTAGCGAGCTCGACACCTCCACGAACGAGGTGAAGTTCACCAACTCGGCCAGCGCGGGGTCAGGAGATAAAAAGTTCGATTCCGGTAACGGTACCGTCATCATTAAGAACAACGTCATCAAAAAGTCCGGCGAGCAGGTTGCCAGTAGCAATCGCATCAAATACACCATTCATGTTAACGAGTCTGCCGTTGCCCTTAAAAATGGCACCGACTTCCTTGAGCTCGTTGATACCATGGATGCCAAGTGCGCGCTGGTGCCGTCGACGCTTAAGGTCTATGAGCAGGTGAATGGTGCCTGGTCACCGCTGGCTGATAAGGACTATTCGTCGAAGATGGAGCAAGTCAAGGATGAATCTGGCTCGCGTACGAAGTTGACTCTTGAGGTGCCCGACGGGAAATACCTCAAGGTCGAGTATGAGGTTATCCCGACCGGAAACCCCGGCGAAGAGGTGTCCCTTTCCAACACCGCCGAGCTTGCGGGGGTGACGGAGGGTTCGGCGATCGACGAGCAAAAATGGAAGATTCAAAATGCGTCCGCCAGCGCGGGCGGCAACGGCTACAGCATCACGATGACCAAGTACGACGCCCAGCAGGTCGGCGCGACGCTCGAGGGGGCGAAGTTCACACTCTACAGCGTGGATATGGGCCAGGTTGCGGATGACGGAAATGTAGAGAACGCCAGAACGCCGTTTGACGAGGCCGCGATCGACGTCCCCACCGACGCCAACGGCAAAATCTCGTTCGGCACAAGCGACAAGAAGATGAGTAATTGCGTGCTCTATCAGCTCGTGGAGACCAAGGCGCCTGCCGGCTATGCCAAGGCCGATCCCACGTGGATCATGCTCAAGGGCAGCGCGAGCGACAAGGATTATCAGGCTGCGCTAACTAAGGCAAAGGACATCGTCGATGGTGCGGAGATCATCGACGATACAAAAAAGGACGAGATCTGGGTCTACGACAACCGCATGACGGGCAAGGCGGTTATTAACGCAGAGAAGGTGCTCGCAGGCGGAACGTTCAAGGAAGGTCAGTTCTCGTTCGCGCTCAAGGATGACAAGGACAGGGTGCTCCAAACGGTGACCAACGATGCCATGGGCAACGTCTCCTTCAACGTCGACTACAACAAGGCCGATACCTATACTTATACCATCTCTGAGGTCGTCCCCGAGGGCGCCGAGAACAATGTCAAGGATCACATCACCTATGACAGGACCGAGTATAGGGTCACGGTTAACGTGGTCAACGGTACGAATCAGCTCGACACCACCGTCACCTATGGCGAGGGTTCCTCGACCCCGCCGACCTTTACCAACAAGTATTCGACTACGCTACCTGAGGCGGGTGGGGCTGGTTTGACTATGACGTATTTAGCTGGTGCTTCGATGCTGTGTTTTGCCGCGACGTGGATGCATGCTCGCCGCCATCGTGATCTTGATCGGAGTGGTCGTCGTGAGTAAAGTGCTCCGTCATATGTTGGCCGTCGTGGTGATGTCCATGGCCGTCGTCTTCGCTTTTGCGATCGCCCCTGGAACGGCCCGTGCTGCCGACACCGGAGCCATTACGGTGGACGGTACAGTCGCGACACGTTACGACGCGTACCAGCTCTTTTCGGCGATCGTTGTCGACGATGCCGATGCCGACCAAAAGGTCGCAACTGATGTAGCGTGGGCGAATGACACGGTTCGCCAAGCTGCCCTTCCCGTGCTTCATGATGCAGGGCTTGATAACTCGGCATCGACGGCGCAAGAGGCTGCCGAATGGATGAATGCCGACGGGCACATGACGACCACGCTAGCGGCAAAGCTTGCCCGTGCGATTTACAATGCCGGTGCGCCTTCCGTGGCCCTTAACGCGGGCACGACGGCCGAGCTGCCCTGCGGCTACTGGCTCATCGGCGCCGACGATGACGCCATTTCCCAGGGCGAGGCCGGCACCGCGCCGATCATGGCCCTGGTGGGCGGCGGCGCCGTCACCGTCAAGCCCAAGGCGGCGACCCCCAAGGTGTCCAAGCACGTGCTGGAGGACAGCGCCGCCGCATGGCAGAAGGCCGCCGACGCCACGGTTGCCGACGACCTGTACTGGCGCCTCTCTGCTACGGTCCCGGCGGGGCTCACGGCCTACGACACCTATACGGTGCGGTTCGTCGACACCATGAGCGTGGGGCTCGACCCCTCCAAGGTGGCCGCGAGCATGCGTGTGTACGTGGCGGCGGGCGCGGACGGCGGCTTCGACGCGGTCCAGACCGACAAGGACGGCCGCGCCGGCACCGAGCCCGCGAAGGGCTGGACCGATATCACGGCCCAGTGCGCCA
>DBFRXD010000029.1:0-6239 GCA_048502435.1 Collinsella aerofaciens | reverse complement strand
AGGCGCGGCGACGCGAGGCTCAAGTCCCTGCTGATCTTCTCGTGCAACAGCCTGGTGAGGTCCTCGGGGCGCTACGGCGAGTACTACCGGGCCTGCAGGGCGCGGGGCATGGGGCACGGGCGGGCGCTCAAGGCCGTCGCGAGGAAGCGGCTCAGGGCGATATACGCCGTGATGCGCGACCGGGTGCCCTACCGGGAGTAGCCCCGACGGTTGACAAAACTATAGGAACACCCAACGACTACTCATTTAAGTCTGTCCCCAATGACTGCCCAATGGCTGGGAAGGCGCATCCCACACCGACGCATTGCCTTCGGGCCCTCTCCCCAGGCTCTCCATAGCTCAGCTGGACTCCCCGCAACCTGTTCCGAGTTGGCGGAACGAGCGCGACGTGGAGTGTCATTCTTTACCGCGTTAGAATAGACGCAGGGAAAGGAGGAGGACATGGATGCTCGCGTCAAGCAGCTTGTAAATATGATCGAGGACGCTCAGCCTGTCGCTGTCGCGGTACTTGCCAAGCGTCTCGAGGTAAGCGAGCGCGCCGTGAGAAACTATATCCATCGCGCAAACGACAACCTTGCAGGGGTTGCACGCATCGTTGGCAGCAAGGGGCAGTATCGTATCGATGTTGCACGTGCAGATGAGCTTGCTCGCTTGCTAGACGGTGCGGCTCTGGCCCATCCGGGCATTCCTGATACGCGCGACGGCCGTGTGTCCTTCCTTCTTAACGACCTCCTCATGCGGTCCCAGTGGGTGACGATTGAGGAGTATGCGGATTTACTCTACGTTTCGGCGCGAACTCTGTCCAATGACATGCGTCTGGTAGAGCAGAAACTCGCCCAATTTGACTTAACGCTCGAAAAGCGCCCACGCTACGGAATCCGCGTTGCGGGCGGGGAGTCGCAGCGGCGCCTGTGCCTGGCCTCGCTGGTGAGGCCCGTGTTGCCCGACACCGACGATGCAAAGCTCGCCGAGCGCCTGCGGGCCATCGCCGCATGTGTGGACGATGCTCTGACGGCCTCGCCCGTCACGGTGAGCTCGCTGGCATCCCGCAATCTCATCATGCATCTTTACATTGCTCTTGGCCGCATCGAGCAGGGCTGCTATGTCCCAGCTGCAGAATCGGACGTTCAAAAACTGGAGGGAACGCGCGAATACGCCGCGGCTTTCCAGATTGCCGCAAACATCAAGGATGCCCTGGGCGTGAGCATGCCCCGAGAAGAGGTTGCCTTTATCGCAATCCATTTGCTCGGCAGGGGCACGGGCGTGCCCGAGAAGGGCTCTGCCGTTATCTCGGACGAGATGTGGGAGATTGCTTCCGAGATGGTACGTGCGGTCAACGATGAGTTTAGGTTTGACTTTAGCGGCGATCTTGAACTTCGCATGAACCTTGCTCGGCATATCGGCCCTCTGGGCTATCGCCTTGAATATCACATGCATATGGATAACCCCATGCTGTCCGATATCAAGACGAGGTTTCCGTTGGCCTATTCGATGGCAGCTGGCACCTCGCAGGTACTCGAGCGTCATTTTGGCAGCCAGCCCTCTGATGAAGAGCTCGGCTACATCGCCATGGCATTTGCCCTGGCCCTCGAGCAGCAAGCCGACCAGCCGCGTCGCAAACGCATCCTGATCGTGTGCGCCTCGGGAGCGGGAAGCGCCCGTATGCTCGAGCACCAGTACCGCAAGCAGTTTGGCATGTATATCGATTCGATTGAGACATGCGATGTCGCCCGCGTGGGAACGTTCGATTTTTCGCATATCGACTACGTGTTCACAACGGTGCCGCTCAACGTCAAGTTGCCCGTGCCCGTCCGCGAGGCCGATTTCTTCTTGGAGACGAGCGATGTCAACGCTATCCGCAAGGTGCTGAGCGACGACACTGCGCAATCGGACTCCGTGAGCTCTTTCTTTAGCCGTGCCCTGTTCTTCAACCGCGTTGAGGCGTCGTCGAAGCAGGCCGTTCTCCGATATCTCTCCGAGCGCGCCGTCGAGAGCGGCCGTGTCGATGCCCAGTTTGCCCAAGAGGTCGCCGAGCGCGAGAGCGCGAGCGCCACCTCGTTTGGCAATGGGGTAGCCATGCCCCATGGGATGCATCCCTTGAGCGCCGAGGCCTTTGTTACCGTGGGCCTGCTCGAACATCCCATTCTTTGGGACGAATACGGCCATGAGGTCGATATCGTCTTTATGGTGTCGTTTGCCCGGTCGGGCGGCGATGAGGCGCGGATCTTGAGCTCACTGCTCGCCGAGATCTTTATGGACCGCCAGGGGGTCGAGCGCCTACGCGAGCGCCGGTCCTGGCATGAGCTGATGGCGCTTGTGCAAGCGCATACGGCTTAAGACTTCTTTTGTCGATGACCCTGTCAGTCTACCTGCAATAAACCTCGAGGATTGCGGGCGGGAGATAGGCGTTTCGAATATTCAAGTACAAACCAAACATCACGGGAGAGGAGACCGTTATGGACGATCAGGGAACCGAGATGGTTTCGTTTCAGCTGGTCGCTGCAGCGGGAGAGGCACGCAGCCTTGCCTTCGAAGCCCTTGAAAAGGCAAAGGCGGGGGATTTTGACGCCGCCGCCAAACTCATGAAGCAGTCAAAGGATGCGGGAATCAAGGCTCACCACATCCAAACGCAGCTGCTTTCGACTGAGGCAGCGGGCGAGCATCTGTCGGTGGATGTGTTGCTGGTCCATGCTCAGGACCACCTCATGTGCTCCATGCTTGCTCAGGAGCTCGTGCAGGAGCTGATCTGCCTGTATGAGCGCACTGCAACCAAGAACGCCTAGCGGCGTGCGGTGACTATCCAACCAATCAATGCGAAGGGAATCCCTTATGAAGATCCTTCTTGTTTGCGCAGCTGGTCTGTCTACAAGCATTCTGATGAAGAAACTCGAGAAATATGCGGAGCAAAACGGCATCGAGCTCGATATCGATGCGGTGGGTATCGGCGAGTATCAGGAGACGTGCGCCAATTATGACGTGCTGCTCTTGGGGCCGCAGGTGTCCTACCAGCTCAACACCGTCAAGCAGGGGAGCGGTAAGCCGACCGCGGTCATCCCCGCACAGGACTACGGCATGGGCAACGCCGCCAACGTGCTGGCACTCGCCCAGTCGCTGTTGGGTTAGGAGGCAACCATGGAGAAGTTCATGACTCTGCTTCAGGAAAAACTGACCCCTATCGCCAATTTCTGCGGCACCGAGCGCCACTTTGCCTCCATGCAAAAGGGCTTTATGAGCGCGATCAGCTTCATCTTGGTATCTGCCGTCTTTATGATCCTCGCCAACCCGCCGGTCACGGCCGACCTGGTGGCGCAGGGCGGGTTCTGGTCCGTCTTTGGCCCTTGGCTCGATTTTGCCACGGCCAATAAGCTCACGCTGCTCATTCCCTTCAACATGACGATGGGCATACTGTCGGTGATCGTGACGTTCGCAATCGCCTATAACCTGGCGGGCACCTACAAGATGCCCAAGCTTAACGCCGGCATGACCTCGCTGGTGATGTTCCTGATCGCCGCGGCGCCGTCGTCCTACTACCAGCTTGCTGACGAGTCCGTGCTCCAGGCGGTCCCCTGCACCTATCTGGGTGCGCAGGGCCTGTTTACCGCCATCATCGTTGCCTTGGTCTCCGTCGAGGTCACGCGCTTCTGCCAGACCAAGGGCATCACCATCAAGATGCCCGATGGCGTGCCGCCGTTTTTGTCCGAAACCTTTGGCGCCATCGTACCTATGCTCGCCAACATCCTCATCTTCTTTGGCGGCAACCTGCTGATCCAGATGATCGATCCCGCGCTGTCCATCCCCTCGGTTATCGAGAAGCTGCTCGCTGCCCCGCTTTCCGTCGCAGTTGACTCTGTGCCCGGCGCACTGCTTATCTGCTTCATGACGCTGCTGTTTTGGTGCTTTGGCGTCCACGGCAACATGATCGTAATGCCCATCACCGCCCCGGTCACGCTTGCCGCCTTTGCCGCCAACGCCTCGCTCTATGCTGCCGGGCAGCCGCTTGAGTTCCACCCGGCGCTCATGTCGTTGGCCATCAACCTCATCGGCGGCACGGGTAATACGTTCTCTTTTGTGGCGCTCTGCGCGTTTAGGGCAAAGTCGCAGCAGCTCAAGGCATTTGGCAGGGCATCGATCGTGCCGAGCTTCTTCCGTATCTCCGAGCCCGCGATCTTCGGCGCGCCCATCATCTTCAACCCGATCCTCATGATTCCGTTTGTGCTAGGCGGCATGATCTCGGCCCTGCTGTATTGGGGTGCGGTCTCACTGGGTCTTGTCTCTAACTTCTACATCTTGGTGAGCGGCACGTTCCCCATCTTCGTTCAGGGCTTTGTCCAGTGCCTCGACCCGCGCATCTGGGTGTTTACGATCGTTTTGATCGTGGTCATGGCTGTGGTCTGGTACCCGTTCTTTAAGGTGTACGATAACCAGCTCCTGGCTCAGGAGCAGGAGAACGCCGCGGCAGCTTCTGCCGAGGATGCTGAGTAGCATGAGTTACTTTGACAGAACGTCTGCCGCCGGTATGCCCGAGGGCTTTTTGTGGGGTGGTGCCCTCGCCGCCAACCAGGCCGAAGGGGGCTGGAACGAGGGCGGCCGCGGCATGTCGCACTCCGACCTGATCCCACAGGGTTCCGACCGCTGGGATGTAATGTTTGGCAGGCAAAAGCCCGTGGACGATCCGGACAGGCTGTATCCATGCCGCTGGGGCAACGACTTCTTCCATCATTGGCAAGAGGATGTCGAGCTCTTTGCCGAGATGGGCTTTAAGTGCCTGCGTCTTTCAATTTGCTGGAGCCGTATTTTTCCCACAGGGATGGAGACCGAGCCCAACGGCGAGGGCTTGGAGTTTTACCGTCAGGTATTCGAGGCGCTGCGCGAGCATGGAATCGAGCCGCTTGTGACGCTGTCGCACTACGACTATCCGTTGGCTCTGGTCGAGCGCTATGGTGGCTGGCAAAGCCGAGAGATGATCGAGCGGTATGCGCACTACGTCGAGACCGTCGGACGCGCGTACCAGGGCCTCGTGCGTTATTGGCTTACGTTCAACGAGATCAACAGCGTGGCGCTGTCCTATCTCAACGCGGGTGTCACGCTCGAGGATGAGCGTGACCGTGCAGCCGTGACCGCGGCGTTCTCGCACCATATGTTTATGGCGAGCGCTCGCGCTGTCGAGATTCTGCACAAGATCGATCCCGCAAACAAGGTGGGTTGCATGGTCGCTGCCGGTGCGACCTATCCGTACCGTTGTGCGCCCGAGGACGTATGGCTTGCGTATGAGGAGGACCGCGGCCGCTACTTCTACACAGACGTGATGGCTGCGGGCGCCTATCCTGCTTGGAAGCTGCGTGCACTCGAGAAAGAGGGTGTTCACGTGCCCTTTGAGCCGGGCGATACGGAGTATCTGGCAGAGCATACGGTCGACTTCATCTCGTTCTCGTACTATTGCTCGCGCTTGGTGTGCGCCGATGATCAGGTGATCGCCGAGAAGGCGGAGGGCAACGTGTTCCCGACGTTGCGCAATCCGTACCTCAAGGATAAAGAGACTGCCTGGAAGTGGCAGATCGATGCGCTGGGTTTGCGCGTGACGCTTGCCGGCTACCACGATCGTTACCATCTTCCGCTCTTTATCGCCGAGAACGGTGTGGGCGGACTCGATGCGCTGGAAGACGGCAAAGTCCACGATGCGTATCATATTGATTACCTGCGAAGGCATATTCTTGCGCTGCGCGATGCAATTGTCGAGGACGGTGTTGACCTGATGGGATACACGCCGTGGGGCTGTATCGATTTGGTGTCGGCCTCGACGGGGCAGATGAAGAAGCGCTATGGCTTTGTTTATGTTGATGCCGATGATATGGGCAAAGGCACGTTCGATCGCTACCGAAAGGACAGCTTCTGCTGGTACCAAAAGGTCATTGCATCAAATGGCGAGGACTTGAGTTAACTCTTGCAGGTCTGTTGCCCCCGCGGTCCGCTTCGGCCGCGGGGGCTTTTGTTATTTACCTAGTCCCCGATGAGACCCTCATTCTGTGGGTAGTCATTGGACGTTCTTAAACGACTAGTCATTTAAGTCTGTCCCCAATGACTGCGGAAACCCGGCACCTGGGGACGTTCCTTTTAATATGAGCAGGACATTGTCAAGAGGCAAAATCGGGCCTGGCCCCAACGATATGGGGTCAGGCCCTCTCCCTATATCAGCCCGTCCGCGGCGACCTCGGCGTGTCTTACCGACGCTCGTCTTTGCA
>DBFRXD010000028.1:0-12785 GCA_048502435.1 Collinsella aerofaciens | reverse complement strand
AACGGCAGGGCCAGGCGAGCAACTCGTCCGGTCTCGGGCGCATCGCCCCTTGCCGGATTCAGATTCGACAAGGGGCGACCATTGTGCAATCGCAAGAAGATGACGGGGCGGAATGTCAATCCTGGTCTAACAGAGCCTTTTGCCATGGGCTCGGCGTGGACCGTTGTCCTTATCGCAGAGGGAGCGTTCTTCCTGTTCCGTTCCATCGCGGCGCTCTTGATGGATGTCCGCAACCGCCAGGAGGATATCACCATGTTCTCGACGATCGAGACCATCAACGTGATTCCCGTGGGCATCCTGTATCTGGACCCGAGGGGCCGTCCGCTGCTCATGAACCGCTGCATGCGCAAAAACCTGGTGGAGCTTCATATGCCCACCGACCTAGGCGATATGAGCGGTACATGGAACGACCTGCGCAAACTCAGCATGCAAATGCCCGAAAGCAGCAGGAACCGTGTGCGGATTAATCTGGACCGCTTTGGTGAGGCGCGCGTTGTGGTCGAGGTTTCTCCCGCCGAGATTCGCTTGTTCGTGCACGATGACGTTATGATTTCGGGCCGCCTCTTCGAGCGCATTATCGGTCTGGATGTAACAGAGTATGCGCATGCCCATGATCGCCTAGCGCAAGCCAACCACCTGCTTGAGCTTGCGGGCCAAGAGCTCCAAGCCCAGATCGAAGAAGTCAAAAAAGTTGCTGACAATGCGGCCTATCTGCGTATGCGCGCTCGCGTGCACGACGTGATCGGGCAGCGCCTGTCCATTCTCCATCGTTATCTGGAGGAAGGGCGCCTGGATGACGAGTCACTCGAGCAGATCGACCCGCTGCTGCGCTCAATCGCTGCCGATCTGCGCAGCGGGGGCGACACCGAACCGGCAGAGCAATTGGGCGATATCGTCCATGCCTTTGGCCTGGTGAGCGTGCAGATCGATGTGGAGGGCGAGCTGCCAAACGACGCGCGTGTCGCCGCAGCATTTTTGCAGATTATCCGCGAAGCCTCGACCAATGCCACCAAGCATGCACAGGCCCATCAGGTCCATGTGCGCCTGTGGCAGGAGGGGATGGAAGACGGCGCTGTCGCGCGGATGGTCGTTTCTAACGACGGAGCGCCTGCACCCGTATCGTATCGCGAGGGAACGGGTATCCCAGGTATGAGGCATGTCGCACAGAATCTGGGCGGCAGCCTGGAAGTCCACACCGCCCCGCCCTTCACGCTTACGGTGTCCATCCCGCTCGCCTCCAGCGCCACGGTCCAAAGGAGAAGTTCATGATCCGCGTCCTTATAGTCGAAGACCAGGCCATTCTGCGCGAGAGCCTGGCGCGCTCCGTTGGCGACCAGCCCGATATGACCGTCGTCGCCGCGATCGCCGATGCCTCCGAGGCCTTGGGCGTCGCGCTCAAGGAGCGTCCGGACATGATACTGATGGACGTATGCACCGAGCATGATTCCAACGGCATCGTGGCGGCGGCGCGCATCAAGGAGCAGCTGCCCGAGTGTCGCATCATTATCATGACCGGCATGCCCGAGATCACCTTTGTCGATCAGGCTCGCGAGGCGGGCGTCGATAGCTTTGTGTACAAGAACGTCGGTATCGACGAGCTGTTCGCCGTGATGCGCTCCACGCTGGCGGGCTATTGCACGTTTCCCAAGCCGCCCGAAAGCATTTTTTCGGGCACGGCGGCACTCGACGATGTCGAACTGTCGATTTTGCGCCTTGCCTGCGAGGGCAAGAGCCGCCGCGAGATCGCGGCCGAGCTGTTTATGAGTGAGGGCACCATCAAGCGCCGCATTTCGGAGATTCTGAGCAAGACTGGTTACGACAACATCATGCGCCTGGCCGTGCACGCGGTGACCGAGGGCAGCATCGTTCCCAATATGGAGCGCTAGCGCTCGTTACGCATCGGCATAAAAACGGCGGGGCCGCAGGATTAACTCCTGCGGCCCCGTCTGGTGTGCGCGGATGTGTCCGCCAATCCGCGGCTGATGTTACATGCCGCTACGCGATGGTTGCGCTGTAGGAGGCGACGTCCTCGTAGGAATCGGTCAGATAGGCGTCGATGCCGATGGTCGTGTTGACCAGGTCGTCAAGGCTGCCAAGCTCGCCGTTCGAGAACGTGAATTCCTCGGTGGCGTTGGTGCCGGGCATCAGGTGAGCCGAGAACCAGGGGTCCTTCATGGTGCCGTTGACATTGGTCTTGCCGGAGGGAGCGTAGAAGGTCAGGTCCTTGTCGCTCTTGTTGGTGATGTTAACGACAAAGCCGATGTCGCCCCAGTCGTCCTTGAACTTCTCGGTGATGGTGATGGTGCACAGGTCGTCATCGGCGACGGTGACGGCGGGGGAGATTTCGACGCTCTGGACATCGTCGTCTTCGACGGCCTCATCGATCTCCTCTTCCTTCTCGGCGTTCTCGCGATCCTTCTTTACCGTACCGGACAGATCCTTGTCGGACTTCGTAAAGATAAGCTTGTCGCCTTCCACCTCGAGGACGAGCTTGTCGTCCTTGAGCTTCAGGTCGTGCGACTCATCTTCGGCGGTAATCGTTACGGTGGTGGCGTCCTTGGCCTCCCATTTCAGGTCGGCGACCTCAAGGAACATGTCGAGGACGCCCGTGCCGTCTTCGTCGAGGATCAGGATACAGTTGAGGCCCCACTCCTTGAGCATATCCATGTACTCATCGGTGAGCTCTTCGCCGTCCAAGGTTCCACCCGAGTACTGCCAGCTGCCGACGAAGTTGGCCTTGGGGTCTTTGCCGCCGCCGCTGCAGCCCGTCAGGGCAAAGGCGAGCGCCAGGACGCATGTCAGGAATGCGAGTACGGACTTTTTGAACGTTGTCTTCATGGTGTCCTCCTTTATCGAACGAAACCCATAGAAGCAAATGCGGGGGTGGCGGACCTCCCCGCCAATTACCAGGTAGAGGGGCTAGGGCCTGGGTGTTCCGCAGTTGCTGCAGAACTTGCCGCCGTTTTCGCTACCGCAGTTGGGGCAGAACCACTTGGTCGGTGCCGGGGCGGGTGCGGGACTGCCACACTCGGGGCAGAACTTGCCGGTGTTGGTGGCACCGCAACTGCAGGTCCACGTGCCGGCCGCGGGGGCAGCGGCAGGAGCCGGTGCGGGGGCGGGTGGCGGGGTCGGCTGTGGGGCGGCCTGCTGCTGTGCCTGGCCGGCGGCGAACAGCTGGCTGGCGTTCATGCCGCCCATGCCGCCCGCCATGCCCATGCCCATGAAGCCTGCCATCGCGCCGTTGGGGTTGGCGGCTGCTGCGCGCATCGCATCGCTCTGGGCGCTGGCGATGTTGGCGGCTGCCATGGTGGGATCGCGCATGACCGCGGCCTTCTGCAGGTCCTTGATCATCTGCTCGTCTTCTTGCGAGGCGGCGATGGAGTTGACGCCAAAGCTCACGATCTCGACGCCGCGCAGGTCGCGCCAGTCGGCCGAGAGGACCTCGTTGAGCGCGCGGGCGAGCTCGGTGGTGTGGCCGGGGATGGCGCTGTAGCGGATGCCCATCTCCGAGATCTTGGCAAAGGCGGGCTGCAGGGCGGTGAGCAGCTCGGACTTAAGCTGGCTGTCGATCTTATCGCGCGTGTAGCTATCGGTCACGTTGCCGCACACGTTGGTGTAGAACAGCAGCGGGTTGGTGATGCGGTACGAATACTCGCCGTTGCAGCGAACGGAGATGTCGACATCCAGGCCAATGTTGTTATCGACCACGCGGAAGGGCACGGGCGAGGCGGTGCCGTACTTGTTGCCGATGATCTCCTTGGTGTTGATAAAGTAGACGCGCTGGTCTTTGCCCGCGTCGCCGCCAAAGGTAAAGCGGCTGCCGATATTGGCGAACGTCTCCTTGATGGAGTCGCCCAGGTTGCCGCTAAAGACGCTCGGCTCGCTGCCGGTGTCAAAGACAAACTCGCCGGGCTCCAGCGCGACCTCGATGATCTTGCCGTTTTGCACCACGAGCATGCCCTGGCCGTCGTTGACGGCGATGACGGAGCCGTTGGAGATGACGTTGTCCTCGCCGCGCGTGTTGGAGCTGCGGCCGCCGGTGCGCTTGCTGCCCTTGCAGGCTAAGACGTCGGCGGGCATCGATTCGCAATAGATAAATTCTTTCCACTGGTCGGCCATGACGCCGCCGGCAGCTCCCAATCCAGCTCTCAAGAGTCCCATGGTGATCTTCCTTTCTCGTCAAAGGCCGGGTGGTATTGGTCAGAATGGCTAATCGTCCTTGTTGTCCTTCATGACAACGGTGGTCTCGGTGTGGCTGAAGGTGTCGTGCTTCTCGGTCAGGTCGAGGTCTCCGCAGTAGTAATCGGCGTGGGTGGCCTCGTTGGCTGTCTTGAGCTGGCCCACCAGCAGCACGTCTGCGATGATTACGATGATCAGCGGCGCGACGATGTTGATGAGGATGCCCTCGATATCAAAGGTGAGGTAATTCGGATCGAAGGCGTTCTCGCCCATAAAGAGAATCTGGGAGAGGACAAACCCGATCACAAAGAACAGCACCGAGGCGATAGCGAACTTGGGCTTGGAGCAGGGAAGCTCGCCGACCATGCGGCCGGTCTGGCCGTTCATGGCAAACAGATAACTCTTGCCGTTCCACGAGGTGGAAAGCATCCACACGGGAAACAGGGCGTAGTCGCTGTCTTCCCAGGTGTAGTCGAGCTGCTTGCTTTCGACTGTGGCGTCGTCATACTCGTCGACGACGGTCTCGCGCAGGGCCGAGATCGTGCTCTCCTCCATGCGGCGCTCGGCGCGCGCCTTGCAGGTCTCACAATCCTCGTCGTAGCGGTTGGCGATGTAGCCGGGCATATACGCGACTGAGAACGGGCGCAGCGCGTCGTAGTCAAACGGCTCGATGGCGTCCATATGGCCGTCGGGCATCTTGGACGATCCGTCGACCGGCACGCGCTCAAACGAGATATTGCCCTTACGGTAGGCGTCGTAGTGGTCGGTGGTCGTGACGGTGCGATCGGATTCCTCAGTCACGGTCTCGTTGGTCGCATCAAAGCACACTTCGCCGTCAACGCGGGCGCCGTAGAGCCAAAACGGCACGTAGACACCTTGGACCTCGTCGATGTGGTTGCCGGTGACAAAGCTCTTGGGCAGCAAGATCTTGCCCTTGTAGTGTTCCTTGAGTGCGGCCGTGACATCGTCGCGCCCGAGCTTAAACGGAATCACCAGGTCGGGCGAGAAGTCGCCCGAGAGCTGGCCAGGTGCCACGGCGGGGTTGCCGCAGTACGGACAGGTGGTGACGGCGACGGTGCCGTCCGAGATCAGTTCGGCGCCACACGACGAGCAGATATAGCCGGCGTTTTGAGCCAGCTCCTGCACGGCATCGTCGACAGCAGGCTTGGGGGCCGCGGCTGCGGCATCGGCTTTGGCATCTGCCTTGTCCTGGCGCTCGCGATAGAGGGCCTCGACTTCTTCGACTTCAAAACGCGAGTCGCAGTAGTCGCAGACGAGCTTTTGCTCGGCACTGGCAAAGTGAAGAGGGCCGCCACACGCGGGGCACTGATAGTTGACGCTCTCGAAGGCCATGATCGGTCCTTTCCGTGCCGGAGGCTATGCGCCGATGGCGCCGCCACAGTATTCGCAGCGCCCACTGGCATCGGGAATGGTGGTTGCACCGCAGAAGGGGCAGGTGACCGCGGTCTTGGGGGCCTTGGCGGCCACGACGCTGTCGCGCGTCTCCTGGCGCAGCTGCACCAGCGCGTCGCGGACCTCGGTTGCCTGGCGCTTGGCCTCGCGGTATTCGATGGAACCGCGCTGATCGATGGTGGAGTCGTTCACGCGCAGGTTGATCTCGGTAAAGTACGGCGTGTTGACATGGATGGTCAGATTAAAGTCGTAATCCAGGTCGTGGCGCGGCGGGTTATAGCTCTCGCGCTCGCCGTCCTTGGTCTCGCGATAGATCTCGGTGCGATGCTCGTCAATATCCATATCGCAGCCGAGTACCTGTGAGAACTCGATGATGTCGGGATTGGCGTCGCGCCAGCGGCTCTGCGAAGTGATGATCAGCAGGCCCGCGTCTTCGTCGAGCATGATGTTGGTGCGCCCGGCAGAGAGCGTGCGCGTGGGGTTGAACGAGGCCAGGCGCTCGGCATTGGCCTCGCGGTAGGCGAGCTGCTCGCGGATATCGTTCGCGGTGCTGGAGCGATAGCCGTGAAAGTAGGGGGAGAGCTTGCCGGCGCACTCTTTGCACAGGTAGCCTTCGTTGATCTTGGTCTTTCCCAAAAGTCCCAGCTCGGTACCGCAAATCGCGCACTCTTTCTTCTCGAACATCTTGTCAAAGAAGCCCATGGCTGCCTCCCATCAACTGGTAGCGTGTGTCACTTTTGATGATGGGGGAGTGCGCGAGCTCTCACGATACCCAGACGGCTCAACGAGTCTCCCCAAGTGGGACACATGGCCCATTTTCCCGACTAGTCATCGGGGGCACTTTTGTTGAGGGCGGTTTGGGCCGGATTGGAAGCACTTCGGGCATTGCGTGTGTATCAGGACCCGTTCTCCATTAAAATGGTTTTTCGGACATCTAACCGGCTGGGGGTTACCATGAGGGACCTGGGAGACACAACCGCATATCTGCGCCGGGGCATACGGGAGATTCTGTGCCTGGCGCTTTTCGTTTTTACGTTTTTGGCTGTCGAGTACCTCTTTGATGTGCGCGTCGCCGAGTTTGTACCGTCGAATGAGGTTGTCATTTACGAGAGCATCGTCATTGGTGCGAGCGTGATCGGCTTTTTCGTGCGCCCTCTTCTGTACTATCGTCGCCCTCAGGCGATTGCTGCGACGAGTGACATCACAGGCGTGCTGTTGGTGTCGGCATTGCTGCTGATGATTATGGCGGTGCAGTTCCAAGTGGTGATCGCCGGGGGCTTGGTTGCCTGTTGCGCTCTGGGCTACTGCGGATCGACCGCCCATGCCAACTTTGCGCGTCGTTTTGCGCGGACCCCTTGCCTGGCGCGTGCCGCGGCGCTTTCCTATGCTGCCGGCATTCTGGTTCAGGTGCTCAACCATATGGTAATGCCCGCGGGAATTCCGCAACAATTTGTGCTGATTGCCTGCGCGATTGCGCAGGTAGGGCTGCTCCATGCCGTCCGGCGAGCCAAGCTGCGCGACGAGGCTGCGCCCGAGTTTGAGGCTGAGATTGCCGAGCTATCGGTCGATGCGTCGGAATATGGCGCCAAGTGGCAGGAAGCCCACGAGGCAAAGGCGGCTTTTCATGCCGCCGTGGTGCGTCTGACGGTGGCGACCGCCTGCCTCACGGGCGTATTAGCCGCTCTCAATGCGGGGCTTACGACCTCGCATGCCGCCGGCGCTATCGACTTGGGTGACTGGCCGCGCCTGTTACTCATCTTGAGCGTCCTTGCCGCCGGCGTCTTGTATGACCTGCACGGACGCTCGTACATGAACATCATCATGACGTGTGCCGCCATGCTGTCCACACTCTCGTTCTTTCTGCTTATCACCGATGCTAATGGCGGTAATGTACTTGCCGCCACGATGATTTTCTACCTGGGCTCGGGCTTTTTCGTGGTGTTCTTTACCGCGAAGTTCGCTGCCGTTTCGATGTATGCCCGCTGGGCGTATCTGTGGCCATGCATGGGTCGCGTCATCAACAATATCTGCACGCTGCTGGTGACGGCGCCGGCGGTGGCGATTATCTCGAGCCAAAACGTGCTGACGGCAGTTGCCGTGGTGCTTGTGCTGTTTGTGGGCATTGCGATTTCGCTGCTGGGACAGTTTGGGCAAGGCGCCGACGGTTCGGCATCGCGCGGGGGGGGTTGGCGTTTGCCGTCGATGACCTTGGCGAGATCCATGCGCCCGAACGGGCCGATACGGTGCCGCCGGAGGCTCCGGAGCTGTCGTTTAACGAGCGTCTTGAGGGCTTTGTCGCCGCCTTTGGCCTTACCAAGCGCGAGCGCGATGTCCTGGAGGCCCTGGTTGCATCGGACGACAGCGTGCAGGATGTGGCGGCGTCGCTCTTCCTTTCGCGCTCCACGCTCTACCGCCATATCGCCTCGATTAACAAAAAGGTTGAAGTGACGTCACGCGTGGCGCTCATCAACTACTTCTGGTCCTGGACGCCCCAAGACTAGCAACCGGGCAAACGCCAAAACCGCCACAAAGGGGACAGACACCTTTGTGGCGGTTTGGAGGCAGGCAGCCCAATCCCGCCGGTTTGTCTCGATCTGTAACAGTTGCTCAGCAAAACCGAGCCCAGATGTTACAGATTGAGATATTTCGGCGCGACCGCTGCATTTGTCTCAATCTGTAACAGGTAGAGGCGATTTTGCCGGCTAAGTGTTACAGATTGAGACGTTGGGGATGCAGCGCCGTGCTAACCGTCACCTTTAATGGTGGTTTTCGGTCGCCGGCTTGGTAAAGCGTGTCGGCGCGGCACCCCAAGCATCCTTGACGGTGGCGCCAGTGGAGCTACAGCAGCTCGCCGTGGCGGGCGATATAGCAATGCTTGGCAAGCTGCGTGAGCGCGATGTAGGCGGCGACGATACCAACGAGCAGCGCAAAGAAGCTCGCGGGCAATGCCATGAGCCCCAGGGCATCGGCGATGGGGCTTGCCGGCAGCCAAGTGACGAGTGTCAGGCCCAGCACGGTGAGTACGCACAGCGCTGGCGCGGCGTGGTCACGCGGGCTCGGCAGATGCGGAGAACGCAGCATGTGGATCACGAGCGTCTGCGACCACATGGACTCGACAAACCAGCCGCTCTGGAAGAGCGCCGCAAAGGCCGCCATGCCCGCGGCGTCGCTCGCTGCGGCAAGCTCGGACCAGCTCGCGCCTACGGCGGCGGGGCACACGACAAAGTAGAGCGCGGCGAAGGTCACGATATCAAACAGCGAGCTCACGGGGCCCAGCTCGAGCATAAAGCCCTTGATGGACGCGGCGTCCCAGGCGCGCGGACGGGCGGTCCAGGCGTCATCGACGGTGTCCCACGGTAGCGCGATGCACACGATCTCGTAGACCAGCGACAGCAGCACCAGCTGCAGGGCACTCATGGGCAAAAACGGCAAGAACAGGCTCGCGACGGTCACGGACAGCACGTTGCCAAAGTTGGAGCTCACTGTGGTCTTGAGGTACTTGAGCAGGTTGCCGTAGGTGCGGCGGCCTTCGATGATGCCGCGCTCGAGCACGCCCAGGTCCTTCTGAAGCAAGATGATATCGGCGGATTCCTTGGCAATGTCGACGGCCGAATCGACCGAGATGCCGCAATCGCTCGCACGCATGGCGGCGGCGTCGTTGATGCCGTCGCCCATAAAGCCCACGGTGTGGCCGAGCAGCTCGCGCATGACGCGCACCAGGCGCGCCTTCTGCAGCGGCGAGAGCTTGGCGAAGAGGTGGGTTTTCTCGGCGCGCTCGGCAAGTTCGGTGTCGTCGAGTGCATCGATCTCGGAGCCCAGCAAGACGTTGCTCGCGTCGATGCCAATCTGCTCGCAGACGGTGGCGGCGACGCGGTCGTTGTCGCCGGTCAGGACCTTGACCGCCACGCCTTTGGCCTCGAGCGTGGCGACGGCGCCCGCGGCACTTGCTTTGGGCGGATCGAGGAAGGCCAAAAAGCCCATCAGCACCATGTCGCACTCGTCGGCGATGCCAAACTCGCCCACGCAGCGCGGATCGGTCTTCTGCGCCACGGCAATCACGCGCAGGCCCTCGGCGTTAAGATTGGCGACCTGCTTGCGAATCTGGGCGAGCTTGTCTTCGGCGAGCGGCCGGGCGATACCGTTGACCTCGACAAAAGAGCAGATCTCGAGCATTTCCTCGGCAGCTCCCTTGGTAACCATCTGGGTTTTGCCTTGGGCGTCGGAGACAACTACGCTCAGGCGACGGCGCGAGAAATCGAAGGGAACCTCGTCGACCTTGGTGTAGCGGTCGCGCAGGTTCTGGCCCAGCATGGAATCGGGTGCGACGGTCGAGGGTGTCACATCGGCACGGTCGATTACGGCCAGGTCGATAAGATTTTTGAGGCCGGTCTGGAAGAAGCTGTTCAAAAACGCATGGCGCAGCACGCGTGCGTCCTCGTTGCCGTCGGTGTTGAGGTAGCGCTCGAGCACGATGCGGTCTTCGGTGAGGGTGCCGGTCTTGTCGCAGCACAGGACGTCCATGGCGCCCAGGTTTTGAATCGCCGGCAGCTCCTTGACGATAACCTGGCGACGGGCGAGGTCCTTGGCGCCCTGCGACAGACTCGTGGTCACGATGACGGGGAGCATCTGCGGCGTGATGCCCACGGCTACGCTCGTGGCGAACAGCAGCGCGTCGATGACGTTGCCCTTGGTGGCGGCGTTGATGGCAAAGACGGCCGGCGCCATAACGAGCATCAGGCGCACCAGCAACATGGAGACGCTGGAGACGCCGCGGTCAAACGCGCTCTTCTCGCCACGCCCGTTGAGCATCTTGGCGATGCCGCCCAGGTAGGTGTCCGAGCCGGTGGCAACGACAAGCGCCATGGCGGTGCCGTTTTGCACGGAGGTGCCGGTAAAGACGATGTTCTTGCAGGCAGAGAGCGGCAGTGCGGAGCCGTCGGCACCCTCGACGATAGTGACGGCGGCGGTCTTCTCGACGGCCTCGCTCTCGCCGGTGAGCGCGGACTCGATCACAAACAGATCGCGCGCGGTGATGATGCGGGCATCGGCCGGAACCATATCGCCGGCAGAGAGGCGGATCACATCGCCGGGGACGAGCTCGTCGAAGGGGATCTCGATGCGCTCGCCGTCGCGCAGGGCGGTGCAAGTGTTGGAGACCAGGTCCTTGAGGGCTTCTGCCGCATTGCCGCTGCGGGCTTCCTGGATAAACTTCATGCCGCCCGATACCAGCAGCATGATGCCGATGACGATGACCGTGGAGGGGTCGCGCTGCGGCTCGGGCACGGCGAGCACGTCGATATAGAGCGAGACCAGCGCAAGTGCGGCGAGGATGCCGGCGAAGGGATCGATGAAGGCGTCGGCGATGCGGCGGGCGAGCGTCTTGGTCGGTGCCTCGATGGTGTTGGGGCCGGAGGCGTACAGGCGCTCGGTTGCCTGCTCGGCGGTGAGGCCGTTTGCCGTGGCGTCAAGCAGTACGAGAGCGTCATCGGCACTATGGGTGGTGGCGAATATGGTGTTCTTGGACAGGCCGGTGTGAGCGGCAGGGCGTGCCGTGCGGCGGCGCTTGGAGATGGCTTCGAGAACCGTGGCGGTTTTGAGCATCAGCATAGGGTCCTCCTTGTTGAAGGGAGTTAGCGTACGTGTCGTATTGAATTGCAAAAAACCTAGATGTCGCTCACGTCATGCTCGCGAACCACCACAAAGGGGACAGGCACCTTTGTGGGGGGGTTGACGATCTGCCGGTGGCGTTTATGCGTGTGCGGAGTCCTCGCGGCGTGCCGAGGGCGACATGCAGGTTTTTCGACTAGGACTGCCTTCCATGGCACACCTCCTTAAGGCCGGGCGCAGCGCGCTTTGGGTATCTCGTACCCCTTTTTAATCCGCTCGTATTCTTGATGAGGGGGTTTGACATGTCAACCCCATTGTTCGGAAAACCATTCCCTCTGACAAAGCCTTTACAGAATGCCGTGGCCCCAAAGCGCGCCCGCATCTACGCTTCGCCTGCGCTAAACTGGAAGGCACGTACGCGATTACGAGAGGAGCCCGCATGGAGGCTTACAAGCAAGAGTTCATCAAGTTTATGGTCGAGTCCGACGTCCTTAAGTTCGGCAGCTTTACGCTCAAGAGCGGCCGTCAGTCCCCGTTCTTTATGAACGCCGGTGCTTACGTGACGGGCTACCAGCTCAAGAAGCTGGGCGAGTATTACGCCCAGGCCATCCACGATAACTTTGGCGACGACTTTGACGTGCTGTTTGGGCCGGCCTACAAGGGCATTCCCCTGGCCGTCGTGACCGCGATTGCCTACCACGAGCTGTACGGCAAGGAGGTCAAGTACTGCTGCGACCGCAAGGAGGCCAAGGACCACGGTGCCGATAAGGGCAACCTGCTGGGTTATGAGCCCCAGGACGGCGACCGCGTGGTCATGGTCGAGGACGTCACCACCAGCGGCAAGTCCATCGACGAGACCTATCCCAAGGTTAAGGCTGCTGCCGACGTCGAAATCAAGGGCCTCATCGTGTCCCTCAACCGCATGGAGGTCGGCAAGGGCGGCGTGACCACCGCGCAGAAGGAGATCGAGGCAAAGTACGGTTTCCCCGTCGCGAGCATCGTTTCTATGGCCGAGGTCGTCGAGACCCTCTACAACCACGAGATCGACGGCAAGGTTGTCATCGATGACGAGCTCAAGGCCGCCATCGATGCCTACTACGAGCAGTACGGAGCACGTTAGTTACGCGGGTTTACCAACCCGCGTAACGGCTCGACGCTGCGTGGGCCGCATTTGGACAATCTGACGTTCAACTTCAAGGGCGCGACCAGAAGGTCAGCGCCCTTTCGTTTCACGTCACCTTGTCTCAAATGCGGCCCGCTCGCTGTCCGTTCTCTACCTGCGGCGTCGTCTTGCTCCGAATGCGGCCCGCTCGCTGCCGTTGCCAAAACATCGGCGTTGCCGGAGTAGTCATTGGGTGTTCCTATAGTTTTGTCAACCGTCGGGGCTACTCCCGGTAGGGCACCCGGTCGCGCATCACGGCGTATATCGCCCTGAGCCGCTTCCCCGCGACGGCCTTGAGCGCCCGCCCGTGCCCCATGCCCCGCGCCCTGCAGGCCCGGTAGTACTCGCCGTAGCGCCCCGAGGACCTCACCAGGCTGTTGCACGAGAAGATCAGCAGGGACTTGAGCCTCGCGTCGCCGCGCCT
>DBFRXD010000027.1:0-2635 GCA_048502435.1 Collinsella aerofaciens | reverse complement strand
CAGGGCGCGGGGCATGGGGCACGGGCGGGCGCTCAAGGCCGTCGCGAGGAAGCGGCTCAGGGCGATATACGCCGTGATGCGCGACCGGGTGCCCTACCGGGAGTAGCCCCGACGGTTGACAAAACTATAGGAACACCCAATGAGTACCCAATGGCTAGTTTGGAAAAAGTTGCGACTGTCGCTTAAAAATAGTTCGCCCTGGTTTACTATTACCCTATAAAAGTAGCAACAGGCTAACAATGGGGGGGTATCATGGCGACAAAGCAAGCCTATGTCCAGGTCAAAGGGCTCAAGAAACACTACGGCGACGGTGATGCGCGCCTGACGGTACTCGATGGCATCGACACGTCCATCAACCGCGGCGAGATCTGCGTCATGCTGGGGCCCTCGGGTTCGGGCAAGTCGACCTTTCTCAACCTCATTGGCGGCCTGGAGGATGCCGACGGCGGCTCCATCATGGTGGACGGCTGCGACCTCACGGTGCTCAAGCCTACCGACCTGGGTGAGTACCGCCGCCGTGAGCTGGGCTTCGTCTTCCAGTTCTACAATCTGGTGCCCGACCTCACCATCAAGGAGAACATCGAGGTCACGGCGCACCTGTCCAAAAACCCGCTCAATGTCGACGACCTGCTGCGTTCGCTGGGCCTCTACGAGCACCGCAACAAGTTCCCGCGCCAAGTTTCGGGCGGCCAGCAGCAGCGCTGTGCCATCGGCCGCGCGCTCGTCAAAAACCCAGGTCTGCTGCTGTGTGACGAGCCTACGGGCGCGCTCGACTATAAGACGTCCAAGGAAATCCTGCAGCTCATGGAGGATGTCAATCACGAGTACGGCTGCACCATCATCATCGTCACGCACAACGCCGCCATCGCTCGCATGGCCAACCGCGTGTTGCGCCTGCGCGACGGGCGCATCGTCGAGGATGAGCTCAACGAGTCGCCCGTCGCGGCCGCCGAGCTCGATTGGTAGGCGGCGCCATGACACCTCTCGCAAAACGTCTCCCGCGCGAGCTGCGCCGCAATATCGGCAAGTACCTGGGCATCTTTTTGCTTATGTGCGGAAGCATCGCCCTTACATCGGGCTTTTTGCTTGCGGCCCACTCCATCGGCTGCCTTATCGACGACATGCGCGATGCGTACACGATTGAGGACGGCCGCGTGACCACCTCCTTCGAGGCCACCAAAGACCAGCTCAAGGCGGCCGAGGACGCGGCCAACGACGTCGGCGGCGTCACGCTCTACAAGAATTTCTCCATCGACGCCATCATCAAAAAGACCGCCGGCGACGACGGTACCAAGCGCACGCTGCGCACCTATGTGCACCGCACCAAGGTCGATATCGCGTCCTACTGCGAAGGTAAGCAGCCTAAGGCGGACGACGAGGTGGCCATCGACCGTGTCTTTGCTACCAATAACAACCTGTCCGTGGGCGATAAGGTCGAGCTTGAGGGCCGCACCTACACCATTTGCGGCATCATGACCCAGCCCGATAGCCAGGCGCTGTTCCTCAACAACTCCGACTTTACGATCAACACCGTCACCTATGGCGTTGCCGAGGTTACCGATGCCGGCTTTGCCGCGCTCGAGGATGCCGGCGGCGCACCCGCCTACACCTACTCCTTCACCTTTGCCGATCGCGATCTCTCCACCGCGGACCGCACCGATGCCGAACAAGATATGGTGGAGGCGCTTACCGATGCCGATGCACGCGTGGATGACCTCATCGATGCCGATTCCAACCAGGGCATTGGATATGCGCGCGACGACGTGGACGGCGACTCCATGATGTGGATGACGCTGCTCGACATCATCATCGTGATTATGGCGTTCGTCTTTGTGGTCCTTACCGACGCCACCATCGAGGAGGAGAGCGCCATCATCGGCACGCTGCTCGCCAGCGGCTATCGTCGACGCGAGATCGTCCTGCACTACCTGGCACTTCCCGCCATCGTGGGCGTGGTCGCGGCGTTTTTGGGCACTGCGCTCGGCGTTGTGTTCTTTACCGAGCCCATGCGCAGCCTCTATTACGGTTCGTACAGTCTGCCGCCTTTCCAGGTGTACTGGAGCTGGGAGATCTTTGTGAAGTGCGCCGTGGTTCCCGCCGTCGCGCTCATCCTCATCACGCTGGTGGGTTTGCTTCGCAAAATGGGCAAGACGCCGCTGCAGTTCCTTCGTCACGAGGCGAGCGGCAAATCGGGCACCAAGCGCGGCTTGCAGCTGCCGGAGCGCATGGGTTTTGTTTCCCGCTTCCGCCTGCGTATCTTCCTTCGCAACCTGGGCAACTTCGCCACGCTCTTCGTGGGCATTGCGTTTGCCTCGCTGCTGCTGCTCTTTGGCCTGGCGATTCTGCCCACGATGACGCACTACGCGGACAACTTGGAGACAAGCCTTGTCGCCGAGCACCAGTACACGCTCAAGGCTCCGCTGGAGCTCGAGGGCACTGCCGAGGAGCGCGAGCAGTGGTCGGCACTCGAGCGCTTGCAGGCGGTGGACGGTATGCTGCTTTCTGCCGCCCAGGATGCCGATGACGAGCTTGACGACGCGGCCGATGCGGCGCAGACGGCAGCCGATGCCGCGACCGCATCTCCGTCTGCCGAGAGCCTGACCGCAGCGCAGGATGCGCTTGCCAAGGTCCAGGA
>DBFRXD010000026.1:0-46169 GCA_048502435.1 Collinsella aerofaciens | reverse complement strand
ACCTGCAACAAGTACGGCATTGCGATGGCGTTCTGCGGCATCCGGCTGTTCCATCATTAAACGCAAAAAACAACTCGCCTGCGGCGATTTTTCGTCGCGGGCTGTTGTGCTGTCAAGGAGGACGCTTATGAAAATTCTGGTTGTCGGCGGCGGCGGGCGTGAGCACGCCATCATCCGCGCGCTGAAAAAAAGCCCCCGCTGCTCCGAGATCTGGTGTGCGCCCGGCAACGGCGGCATCAGCTATGACGCCCACTGCAAGGCCATCCCGGCCACCGACGTGGACGCCATGGTCAAATTTGCCAAGGAAGAAGCCTTTGACTATGTCGTCGTCGCCCAGGACGACCCGCTGGCGCTGGGCATGGTCGATGCGCTGGCCGCTGTGGGCATCCCGGCATTCGGTCCCGACAAGGCCGCGGCCCGCATTGAGGCCAGCAAGGTGTTCAGCAAGGATCTGATGAAGAAATACGGCATCCCTACGGCCAAATATGAGACGTTCGACGACCCCGAGAAGGTCATGGACTACATCAAAGCCGAGGGCAAATACCCCGTCGTCATCAAGGCGGACGGTCTGGCGCTGGGCAAGGGCGTGCTGATCTGCCAGAATGAGCAGGAGGCTGCAGACGGCGTCAAGGAGATCATGCTGGACAAGAAGTTCGGCGCGTCCGGCAACCATGTGGTCGTCGAGGAGTTTCTGACCGGCCCCGAGGTCAGCGTGCTGTCCTTCTGCGACGGCAAGACCGTCAAGCCGATGGTCTCGAGCATGGACCACAAGCGCGCTCTCGACCACGACGAGGGCCTGAACACCGGCGGCATGGGCACCGTGGCCCCGAACCCCTACTACACGCCCGCAGTCGCCGAGCGCTGCATGCAGGAGATTTTCCTGCCCACGGTTGCGGCCATGCAGGCCGAGGGCTGCCCCTTCAAGGGCTGCCTGTATTTCGGCCTGATGCTGACCCCCGACGGCCCGAAGGTCATCGAGTACAACTGCCGCTTCGGCGACCCCGAGACGCAGGTCGTGCTGCCCCTGCTGGAAAGCGACCTGCTGACCGTGATGGAGGCCACAACGAACGGCACGCTGGACAAGACCGATGTCAAATTCAGCGACGGCGCGGCAGCTTGTGTCATCTTAGCCAGCGGCGGCTATCCCCTCGCCTACGAGAAGGGCAAGGAGATCACCGGCCTGACCGCTGGCCAGTTGGATGCCGCCGATGTGACGGTCTACCACGCCGGCACGGCCATCAAGGACGGCAGGCTCGTCACGAACGGCGGGCGCGTGCTGGGCGTGACCGCCACGGCCAACACCCTGCCCGAGGCGCTGAAAAAGGCGTATGCTGCCACGGAGAGCATCCATTTTGACAAGCTGCACAAGCGCAGTGACATTGGGGCAAGAGCGCTGGCAGCAATGCAGTAAAAAGGCTTCCCCATCGGAGGAAGCTGTCACCGAAGGTAACTGATGAGGGCAAACTTCCCGCAGCTTTCCGTCAACGGGATACAGCGGTACACTTTCCCCCTCATCCGCCCTCGGACGGGGCCTCGGCCACCCCCCCAGGGGGAAGGCTTTCCGTCCGTCACTTCCTGCAAATTTAACTCTCAGGAGGAAATACAATGGTATATCGCATTTATGTTGAGAAAAAGCCCGGCTTTGACGGCGAGGCACAGGGGCTTCTGCATGAGCTGGTCGATCTGGTCGGCATCCAGAATCTGACCGGTCTGCGCCTTTTGAACCGCTATGACGTCGAGGGCATCGACGCAGTGCTGTTCCAGCAGGCTGTGCCCACCGTGTTCAGTGAGCCGCCTGTTGACGTGACCTACGACAAGCTGCCCGACGCCAAGACCGTTTTTGCCGTCGAGTACCTGCCCGGCCAGTTTGACCAGCGCGCCGACTCCGCCAGCGAGTGCATCCAGCTGCTGAGCCAGGGCGAGCGCCCCGCGGTGCGCTCCGCCCGCGTCTATCTGCTGGACGGCGACCTGACCGACGCCGACCTGGCCGCCATCAAGAAGTACGTCATCAACCCCGTCGAGGCCCGCGAGGCAAGCCTTGACGAGCGCAGCACCCTGAAAATGGAGTTTGCCATCCCGACGGAAGTCGAGACACTGACCGGCTTCACCGCACTGGACGACGACGCGCTGGAAGCGTTCCGCAATGAGAAGGGCCTGGCGATGGACCATGCGGACATCGTGTTCTGCCAGAACTACTTCAAATCCGAGCACCGCGACCCGACCATCACCGAGATCCGTCTGATCGACACCTACTGGTCCGACCACTGCCGCCACACGACGTTCGGCACGATCCTGGACGACGTGAAGATCGACGATGAGCTTGTGCAGGCCGCATTTGACCGCTACATGGCACTGCGCGCCGAGACGGGCCGCGACAGGAAAAACCGCACCCTGATGGACTGCGCGACCATCGGTGCCAAGGCGCTGAAGCAGCGCGGCATTCTGAAGAACCTTGACGAGAGCGAGGAGATCAACGCCTGCACCGTCAAGATCAAGTGTGACGTGGACGGTGAGCAGCAGGACTGGCTGTTCCTGTTCAAGAACGAGACCCACAACCACCCCACCGAGATCGAGCCCTTCGGCGGCGCGGCGACCTGCATTGGCGGTGCCATCCGTGACCCGCTGTCCGGACGCAGCTATGTCTATCAGGCCATGCGCGTGACCGGTGCGGCTGACCCGCTGAAGCCTGTTTCCGAGACAATGCCCGGCAAGCTGCCCCAGCGCAAGCTGGTCACAACGGCTGCCGCGGGCTATTCCAGCTACGGCAACCAGATCGGCCTTGCCACCGGTCAGGTCGCAGAGCTGTACCACCCCGGCTACGCCGCCAAGCGCATGGAGATCGGCGCAGTTGTCGGCGCGACGCCTGCCAGCCATGTCCGCCGCGAGGAGCCCGCCCCGGGTGATGTCGTCATCCTGCTGGGCGGACGCACGGGCCGCGACGGTGTCGGCGGTGCCACCGGTTCCTCCAAGGCGCATAAGCTGACGAGCCTTGAGACCTGCGGTGCCGAGGTGCAGAAGGGCAATGCGCCCATCGAGCGCAAGCTGCAGCGCCTGTTCCGCCGCGAGGACGCCTGCCGCCTTATCAAGCGCTGCAACGACTTCGGCGCAGGCGGTGTGTCCGTTGCCATCGGTGAGCTGGCCGACGGCCTGCACATCGACCTGAACAAGGTCACCCGCAAGTACGAGGGTCTGGACGGCACCGAGCTGGCCATTTCGGAGAGCCAGGAGCGCATGGCCGTGGCCGTTGCCGCCGAGGACGCCGAGACCTTTATGAAGTACGCCGCCGAGGAAAACCTTGAGGCGACTATCGTTGCCACCGTCACCGAGGAAAAGCGGATGCGCGAGGTCTGGAACGGCAAGACCATCGTTGACCTCTCCCGCGAGTTCCTGAACTCCAACGGTGCCGAGCGCCACGCTGATGCGCACATCCTGCCGGGCCATGTCTGGCAGCCCCAGTTTGCCGGTGCAACGTTTGAGCAGAAGCTGGAATCCATGGTCAGCGACCTGAACGTCTGCAGCCAAAAGGGCCTGGGCGAGCGGTTCGACTCCACCATCGGCGCAGCCACCGTGCTGATGCCCTACGGCGGCAAGTACCAGCTGACCCCGACAATGGCCATGGCCGCCAAGCTGCCCGTGGACGGCGAGACGACGACCTGCTCCGGCATGGCGTGGGGCTTCAACCCCTATCTGACCGAGGCTGACCCCTACCGCGGCGCGTATATGGCCGTGGTCGAGAGCGTGACCAAGCTGGTCTGCGCGGGCTTCCACCACGAGGATATGTACCTGACGTTCCAGGAATATTTTGAGCATATGAACGATAAGCCCGAGCGCTGGGGCAAGCCGCTGGCCGCCCTGCTCGGTGCGCTGGATGCCCAGATGGGTCTGGGCATTGCGTCCATCGGCGGCAAGGACTCGATGTCCGGCAGCTTTGAGGGACTGGACGTGCCCCCGACGCTCGTCAGCTTTGCAACGGCCATCGGCAACACCCGCGACGTGCAGAGTCCCGAGTTCAAGAAAGCCAACAGCTCCGTTGTCATCCTGCGCCCCAACTACAAGAACGGTCTGCCCGAGATCGGCAGCCTGATTTCCATTTACAAGACCGTCGAACAGATGATCGACGAGGGCAAGGTGCTGGCTGCCGCCACGCCGGGCTACGGCGGTGTGGCCGAGGCACTGTTCAAAATGTGCGTCGGCAACCACGTGGGTCTGCAGCTGTCCAATGACATCGACCTGAACGATCTGTTCAAGCCCGCCTACGGCGCGGTCATTCTGGAGCTGCTTGATGCTTCCGCCGGTGAGTTCCTCGGCTTCACCACCGTGGACTACACACTGGAGGCCGAGGGCAAGGCCATTGACCTGGCCCGTCTGCAGGAGCTGTGGGAGCAAAAGCTCGAGCCGGTATTCCCCTACCGCAAGGCCGGTGAGTTCGTCCCCGCACTGGAGCATGACTGCCCCGCCAACAAGCGCGTGGCTCCCTCTGTGCGCCTGGCGACGCCGCGGGTCGTCATCCCCGTATTCCCCGGCACGAACTGCGAGTACGACACGGCCCGCGCGTTCCGCCGCGCAGGCGGCGACCCGCATGTTCTGGTGCTGAAAAACCTGACCCCCGCCAACGTGGCCGAGAGCTGCGAGGCGCTGGTGAAGGAGCTGGACGAGGCGCAGATCCTGATGCTGCCGGGCGGCTTCTCCGGCGGCGACGAGCCGGACGGCAGCGCCAAGTTCATTGCGGCGTTCTTCCGCAATCCGTCGGTGGCCGACGCAGTCAACCGTCTGCTGAATCAGCGCGACGGTCTGGCTCTGGGCATCTGCAACGGCTTCCAGGCACTCATCAAGCTGGGCCTGGTCCCCTACGGCGAGATCCGTCCCATCACCGAAAGCGACCCGACGCTGACGTTTAATACGATCCACCGCCACCAGTCCATGCTGGTGCGTACCCGCGTGGCCAGCAACAAGAGCCCCTGGCTGAGCAAATGCGACATCAACGACGAGCACCTGATCGCCATCAGCCACGGCGAGGGCCGCTTTGTCGCCAACGATGAAGTGCTCGCCCAGCTGATCGCCAACGGCCAGGTCGCCACGCAGTACGTGGGCGAGAACGGTAAGCCCAGCATGGATCTCTCCGTCAACCCCAACGGCTCCGCACTCGCCATCGAGGGCATCACGAGCCCCGACGGCCGCGTCCTGGGCAAGATGGGCCATGCCGAGCGTCGCGGCGACAACCTGTACCGCAACGTGCCCGAGCATGTCCCCGGCGATAAGTTCATGCCGATCTTTGAGAGCGGCGTGGCCTACTTCGCTTAAACCTTTCCCATCGGGTACAATCCCTTCGGGTAACAACACCCGCCACCGACACATCCGGTGGCGGGTTCTTTTTTGCTTCGCGCATGCAGGAAGGACATCATGGAAAGCCGCAAGCCGTATCTCGCCACCCTGCCCGGACTCATCCTGGGCTGCCTCGTCTGCTGTGCACTCTGGGGATCGGCCTTTCCCTGTATCAAGATCGGTTACGCACTCTTTGGTATCCCGGCGCACGATAGCGCCTCGCAGCTGCTCTTTGCGGGCTTGCGCTTCACGCTTGCCGGCGCCCTGGTTATCGTTGGGATGAGTGCGGCCCAACGCCGCCCCCTCATTCCGCAGGCTCGCGACATCAAGCCCATCTTTGTCTTGTCGCTCTTCCAGACTATCGGGCAGTACTTCTTTTTCTATCTGGGCCTCTCGCGCGCCAGCGCCATGTCGAGCTCCATCATCGAGGCCAGCGCCAACTTCCTCGCAATCCTCTTTGCCGCCCTGGCGTTTCGCACCGAGAAGCTCAATACGGCCAAGGTGCTTGGCTGTGCGCTGGGCTTTGCCGGCGTCGCGCTCGTCAACCTTTCGGGCGCGGATGGCACCTTTGGCTTCAGGCTCGATGGCGAGGGCTTTATCCTAGCCTCCACCGTCGCGGGTGCCCTTTCGACCTGCCTGATTGGCATCTTCTCGCGCGAGCACGACGGCGTCTTGCTTGCCGGGTGGCAGTTCTTGGTCGGCGGCCTGGTCCTCACCGCCATCGGCTTTTTGATGGGTGGCGCGCTCTCCCCCACGGCGATTGCCCCCGCCATCGCGCTCATCATCTACATGGCGCTTATCTCCGCGGTCGCCTACTCGCTGTGGTCGCGCCTGCTTGCCGTCAACCCCGTCAGCCGCGTCTCGGTCTTTGGGTTTATGAACCCCGTCTTTGGTGTGCTGCTGAGCGCGCTGCTGCTCGGCGAGGGCGCTGGCACGAGCCCCATTACCGTCATCGTTGCCCTGCTGTTGGTCTGCGGCGGCATCATCATCGTCAACAAACCCAAAAAAGCCTAGCGAGCTCACCTTTTTAAAGAGGGCGTTCGCACACTTTAGCTTAATGGAATACATCGATGAGCTGAGGGCCGCCACGCACGCAAGCGTGCGACCCTTTTCCTAGCGTATCTGGACGCCGGCCTTCTTTTTCTCGGCCTTAACGCGGTAGAGCTCCGCGTCGGCAGCGCGAAGCAAGTCTTGCCAGGTATCGACGCCGTCACCGACCCGTGCGTAGCCGATGGACATCCGCAACAGATACGGCACCTCGGCGCGCGCGAGCTCGTCGTTGATTGCCGCGCACAGACGTATGATGTCCTGTTCCGCCGCTGCCTTTTGGAGCACCACGAACTCATCGCCACCATAACGCGCGATAAAGCCACCAGACGCCGAGCAGACCTCTTTGAGCGCAGCGGATATTACCTGAAGAGCATGGTCACCCTCCACATGTCCATAGCGATCGTTAATCTGCTTAAAGCCGTCAGCGTCCATCATAAGCAGATATACATCTTCGGCCTGATCCACATTTGAGAAGAGCGACAGCATATAGGTCTCAAAACGGTTGCGATTGTTGAGGCCAGTCAACGGGTCGGTCGAGATGAGCTGCTCCTGGCAGATGATATAGAGCAGCAACATGCTAATCATTATGCCGACACAAAGGCCAGGCACCGAGTATACGATCTGAAAGGTACCGCCCACCAGAGCGGGAACCGCAAAAAAGGCGAGGGTGCGATAAATGGCCTTCTTTTGCAGGCTTTCGACTTTTCGAGCCTGAATAAAGGCATGCAAGGACGTATATATGACGTAGCAGTAGCTAACGATAGGCTGAATCATATAAAGCGCTCCGCGACGATATACGCCCCGCGCATCGATATAGAACATAGCGTGCGTCCAGTAGCTGGTAAATGCCAGAACGACCACCAATGCGGTTGGCAACGTTAAAAGTACCACCCTATAGGGCGTGGTCAGGAGCCGTGAGCCCTGCATCGTCTCGGAATAGAAAAACCAAATGAGGCACGCGATGGCGAACAGCGAAAACGAAACCGCGTTGGAAATCCAGTTGGCCGTGATGCCTACAGGAGTGCTCACGCCGTCCGAGAGCGTCCAGATCATATCGAAGAAAATGTAGGCAGCAGACGTGTAGCCCAGCATGCTAAACAAAAGCTGCTGGGTGCTCGAGAACAGGGAGCGACGGCTTCGTACGGCAAGTCCGATAAGAATAATCATGCACAGCAGGAATATCTCGATCTTGAGTGCCTTAATCACCAGGTGCCATTCCCTCTATATCCAAGTGGCCAGAATCGCCCGAGTCGCGCCCAGGCGCCAAACGCCCCTTTCTCCGCAGGGGTAAGGGGAATAATAGCAGAGCGCCCGAACATCACTGCAAAACAGTTTCCGTTCGGGCGCTCGGACGGCGCGAACTGCACGCCGGAATCAATTATCGGTAACGGCCGTTACTCGCCGTCGATGTCGGTCGCGACGGCCTCCTCAATAGCCTCGACGCCTTCGACCGACAGATCCTCTTCGCCGTGGCAGAACTTCTTATCGACCCAGCCGGTCAGAATCGGGGCCATGATTGCCGTGATGATGACGGCGGTGGCGATCTGCGCATACGCGGTGGGCGCAAGCTCGGCATAGCGTGGCGCGACCTCGGCAAGGGCAACCGGCGTGGTCATAGCCGTGCCGGCGATGGTGGAACAAGCCACGGCAGCCTTGCCGTTACCACCGCACAGGCGCTCGAACGCAAAGGTGATGGGACCGACGACAAACAGCGTGACAAGGCCCAGCAAGATGCCGGAAATACCACCGGCGATGAAACTCGAAAGGCTCATGGACGCACCGAGCTGAAAACCAATTACAGCGATCGCGGGATTGGCGCCGGGAACCAGCAGGTTCTTGATAAACGGGAACAAGTTGCCCAGAACCATGCCGATAACGAGCGGCAAAATGGAGCCGATGATAGTACCGACAGGGATGTTGGCAAGACCCGAAACACCAAGGATGATCATCGTGACGGCGGGGCCGGCCGTAAAGAACAGGATACCGACGGCGCCCTGCTCGGACTCATCGCCGAACTCGCCCATGATGCCCGTATAGAGCGCCATGTTGCAAAACGTGATGCCGCCGATGATAGACACGGAGCTCAGACCCAGGAAGTTGTCGTTAAAGAAATATGCCACGCCTAGGCCGAGAACCGCTGCGACGACCAGCTTGGGGATCAGCACGACGATGCCGGTCTTGATGGCGCCCGGCGTGGACTTAAAGCTGATGCCGGCGCCCACAAACAGCAGGATCGCGGCAACGATGGTGTTGGAGCCACCGCGGCAGGCAGCCGTAAAGAAGCCGCCGACCTCAAAGACCTGCGGGCAGAAGGTGTTGAGCAAAAGACCGACGATCATCGGATAGATCATGATGTCGCCCGGAATGCGCGGGACCTTGAATTTCTTTTGCTCGTTGGCGGTTGCTTCCTGTGCCATGAAACCCCCATTTCCGCTGACGGGGTACAAAAGCCCACGTCACGCTTTGCTACAGTAAAGTTTGACCATGGTACCAGAAGAAATAGACCAGCTCGGTGAAAAATTCGACAAGTTGGGATGGAACGAGATTCGGCGCCCGCGACGCCACCCCTATATAAGGCTCAAGACGATATAGAGTACGGTGCCCGAGACGCAGCACCACAGCATCGATTTTGTCTTGACCGCCACGACCACGACGCCGGCGGCCGCAATCCAGGGAACCAAGGCAGGCCAGAGTCCCGCGTCGAACGCGCCGGGGCTCACCAAGTCGTTGGCGACCAGCGCGGCAAAGGCAGCGGGCAGGATATAGCCCAGGGCCTCGGTAATACGGGGCGACAGGGTCCGCCCGCGCAAGGCGAACGCCGGCGCGATGCGAAAGAACGCGATAGCAGCCCACGACGACAGCCACAGAACCAAGAACTCGTTAACGGGCATCGCGGGCACCTCTTCCGTCAAATACAGCATCGCACGCCAGCGCAATGGCAATGCCGACCACGACGCTTGCCGGCACGGCAATATTCGCGAGGCCCAAGAACTTGCATACGGCGACGGACACCGCGCCCGAAACCGCCGCGACAACGTTACCGCGCGACAGCCGCTGCGAAAAGAGCAGGCAGATAAAGAGCGAGGTGCAGACAAAGGCTGCAATGGCGGTGGGAACATCGACAACGGCGCCGACGATGGCGCCCATCGTACACGAAACGCCCCATGTTGCGATGAGGATCACGTTGAGCACAAAGGACTCGCGCGGGCCCCAATCCTCCCCTTCAACCAACTTGGCAAGCGAGATGCCATATGCCTCCTCGGTAAGTGTCGCGGCAACAGCCAGCGTCTGACGCTTCGAGGCACCCCTCAGATGCGGTGCGATCGATGCTGCAGGCACACCCGCCAGCCACAGGTTGCAGATCATAAACTGGCCGCTGCCCGTCACAAACGTACTGCTTAGAGCAAAGACCATCCAGGGCTCCATTCCCGTCTGCCCCATGATCATTCCGCACGGCGCGCCTATTGCAACATAGGTAAGCATCACTGGCCAGACGGTTCTAACGATTTTGAGCACCATAGCGTTCCTCGTCCCGACAAGCTTTCCGAGCCGCATTCAACGACGCGGCAGAATCATCGCCCGGTGGCAATAAAGTTCGCCTACAATTGCCACCGGATCGAAAGACACAGAAAGACACAGCTTTTTAGGAAGTCATTATGACAGCTATCGATCGAACGACGGCAGTCGCGGCCTTCAAGACCTATACCGATGCTTACGATGCCGCCAATCCGCGTATCGCGCTCAAAATCGAGCATACGTACCACGTTGCCGAGGTATGCGATGCCGTGGCGCGCGAACAGGACTGGTCACCGCAGGACATTGACCTAGCGTGGCTTTGCGGCCTGCTACACGATATGGGTCGCTTTGAACAGTTGCGACGCTGGGACACGTTTAAGAATGCCGAGAGTATGAGCCATGCGGAGTTGGGCGTCGAGGTTCTCTTTGGCAAAAACCCTGCAGACGCGCCCGCGACAACAAGTATCCGCGACTTTATCGACGATCCGGCAGAAGACGAGCTCATCCGTGCAAGCATCGCCCACCACAGCGATTTTCGCCTACCCACGGAACTCGACACCCGCACGCGGAACTTCTGCGATATCGTGCGCGATGGCGACAAGATCGACATTATGCGCACCATCGCCGACAGCACCGTCGACACCATCCTCAAGGTTGATGAGGATACATTTCTTACCAGCCACTTCTCGGTACCGACGCTTGCCGCCTTTGACGAACACCGCTGCGTCGCACGCGACGAACGCGATGAGCCGGCCGACTACTTGGTGGGGCTCATCTGCTTTATGTTTGAGCTCGTCTATCCCGCAAGCCGCGCGCTGGCGCGCAAGCAGGGCGATATCTACCGCCTGGTCGACGCGCCCTTTGGTATCGTGCGGCCCTTTACCGATCCCGCCACGCAAGCGACCTGGAAGCGCTTAAAGGACGAGATGCGCGACTGGCTGGCGCGCGCCTAGCGCTCGAGCTGGGCCAGGAGCTCCTCGACGACTTCGACGGCGTCGCCGACAACTTTGTACTGCGCAGCGCCAAAGATGGGAGCATCCGGGTCCTCGTTGACGGCGATGATGCACTCCGCGCCGCCGATGCCGGCTAGGTGCTGGATAGCACCCGAAACGCCGATGCTCACGAGGAGCTTAGGCGAAACCGACACGCCGGTCTGGCCAATCTGGTGGCGGTACTCCAGCCAACCCGCCTCCACGACGGGACGCGTGCAACCAAGCTCGGCACCCAGCGCATCGGCGAGCTTTCGCATCAGAGGCAGATTCTTCTTGGAGCCAATGCCGCGGCCCACCACGACCAGGCGCTCGGCATCGGCAATTGATGCCTGCTGCCCCCACTCCTCGGCTGGAATCGAGATATTGACGCGGGCCTTAACATCATCCGCCAGCGATACCTGGGTAATCGTGCCAGAGCGGCCGTAATCAAACTCGGGCGCTCCAAAGATGCCGGGACGCACCGTTGCCATCTGGGGACGATGATTGGGGCAGATAATGGTGGCCATCAAGTTGCCGCCAAACGCCGGGCGCGTCTGCTGCAGTAGGCCCGACTCCGCATCCATCGAAAGCACGGTGCAGTCGGCCGTAAGACCCGTCTGCGAACGCACGGCAACGCCGGGTGCCAGTTCGCGACCAAAAGCGGTTGCACCATATAGGATGGCCTCGGGTTTGCGTTCGGCTGCCAAATCGCAGATCAAGCGGGCGTAGACCTCCGCATCGTTTTGGCGCAGGCGCTCGTCGCGACAGGCCAGGACTTCGTCGGCGCCCGCGCAAACCAGATGCTCCAGGTCCCCAAGCGAGCCCTCGGGGCTCATGCCGACCAGTGCCACCAGACGGCAGCCGCGAGCATCGGCAAGCTCGCGCCCCTTGCCCATGAGCTCGTAGGCCACGGGAGCCACGGCATCGTGCTCGTCAGTCTGCACGAAGACCCAAATGTCTCGATATGCATCAAGGTCCACCGCACCAGCGGCCTCGTCACGCTCGATCGAGATAGCATTGACGGGGCAGGCGTCGACGCACCCACCGCATAGGATGCAGCCGTCAGTTACGCGGGCGCATCGGTTGGGTCGCTCGCCTTCCACTACGATGCCGCCCGAGGCACAGGCGCGAACGCAGCGACCGCAGCCGATACAGGCTTCGCTATCGATAATCAGTCCGCTCATCTATGCCATCCCCTCGATAATCTTGGCAAGCTTTGCCGCCTGCTCGGACGCCGTCCCCTCAACGGCCTCGCACGTTTGGTCACGGTCGGGCACAAACGAGCGCACGACCTGTGTCGGCGACCCGGCAAGACCGCAACGCGCGGGGTCGGCGTTCACGTCGGCGGCACTGACCACGCGCACGTCCGCCTCCTCCGCCGCGCGAATACCGGCAATACTCGGCATACGCAACTGGCCAATCTCCTTGGCAGTCGTCATCGCGCACGGCATCTCAAGGTACACCGTCTCCTCGCCGGCATCGCATCCGTGAACGAGCGCCAGCGAGCCACAGGTCGTAAAGCCCGCGCTCTGCACGCAGCTCACGTCGGTCACGCAGGGAATATCAAAGGCACCGGCAAGCTCGGGACCAATCTGGGCCGTATCGCCATCCACCGCCATCTTGCCGCAGATGAGCAGGTCGAAGTCCTCGTCGAGCGCCTCGATGCCGCACTTGAGGGCATAGGTGGTTGCCAGGGTATCGGCACCTGCAAAGGCGCGATCGGTCAGCAGCAGCGCATCGTCGGCGCCTCGAGCGATGCAGTCGCGCAGCAGCGACTCGGTCGCGGGGATGCCCATCGACACCACCGTCACGCGCACATCCATGCCAAAGCCGATAAAGTCGTCCTTCAGCGCCAGCGCGCATTCCAAAGCGCTCGCATCAAAGGGATTAATGACCGCCTGCTTGCCATCGCGCACGATGGTATTGGTCTTGGGGTCCATCTTGACCTCAGTGCTGCCCGGCACGGCCTTGACGCACACCACCATATGGAAATCGCTCATCTTCACGCGCCCCCTTTCTGGACGAGCTCATCCAAGAGCTTCTCCGAAAACAGGTTACCGCGACCCAGCTGCCCGGCAGGATCGAGCTGGAGCTTGAGCCGCGCCGACTCGACCATGGCCTCGTGACCGTACATCGTCTCCAAGAAGCCCGCCTTGATCTTGCCGACGCCGTGTTCTGCGGAGACGGCACCGCCCATGGCCGTGACCTCGGAAGCCCACTGGGCAAAGAGTTCTGCGCCGCGGCGATAATCCTGTGCATCGCGCGGCAGAATGTTCACATGCAGATGGTTGTTACCGATATGCCCCCAGGCGGCAGATTCAAGCCCACTTTCCGCCAGCGTGCGGCGATAGAGGGCGATAACATCGGCCAAGTGCGCGTTGGGCACCGACATGTCCGAACCCAGTTTGGTGATGGTGGGATCCATGCGGCGGCGCTCGTCGATGAGCATGTTGACGCTCTCGGGCACCGCATGGCGGAAGAATCGCTGACACTCGCGATCGACCTCGGTGCGCGCGACCCATGTCGCATCGCCACTGCCGCCCGCAAGCTCCAGTACCCACCCCAAGTGATACAGCTCCTCAGTCGCCTGGGCTTCGTCGTCGCAGTCGAGCTCCACGTAGACACAGACCTTGGCGTCTTTGTCGAGCGCAGGCAGCGAGGCAAACGCCGTCGACTGCTCACGCTGACGACGCAGGATATCCAGGGCGCCAGCATCGAAGTACTCGATGGCAGCCGCATGGGACAGGACGGGACGCACAGAATCGGTGAAGGACACGGCCTTGTCTTCGCTGTCGAAGAAGCAGCTCACGCCCCAAACGACCGCGGGTGCCACCTGCAGGGCAATCTCGAGTTCGGTGATGACACCGATTGTGCCACACGCACCGATAAACAGATCGATGGCATCCATATCGTCAGCAACGAAATAGCCCGAAGCATTTTTTGTCTTGGGCATGGTATAGCCGGGAAGATCGAGCTCGAGTGTACGGCCCGCTGCCGTCACGAGCGACAGGTGGCGGCCCTGGGCAAAAGCCTCGCCGCGCCGAAGCTCAAGCAAATCGCCATCAGCCAGCACGACGTGGAGTCCCGTGATATGTGGGCGCATGGGGCCGTAGGCGTAGCTGCGGGCACCGGAGGCGTTACATGCCGCCATGCCGCCCAGACAGGCAGACGCCTCGGTGGGATCGGTGGGAAAGAACTGCTCGGGAGCCTCTTGGAACTCCTCGTAGGCCTCAAGCGATGCCTGGTCCCAACCAGCGGTCGGCAGCACCTTCTTGCTCAGCTGCTTGCGCAGCTCCGAGAGCACAACGCCCGGCTCCACGCGCAGCAGAAATTGGCCTTGTTCATCGCGGCGAAGGCCCAAATAGCGATTCATACGGGAAGTATTGAGGATATGCCCGCCGTGGGGCACGGCGCCGGCGGCAAGGCCGGTTCGGGCGCCCTGAACCGTTACCGGAACACGCTCGGCATGGAGCTTTTCCAAAATGGCACGGACCTCGTTTTCCGTTGTCGGAAACGAGATGCTCGAGGCCTCGCCCGATGCGCGAGATTCATCGCGGCCATACTCTTCGAACTCGTCGGTGAAGGGTTTGATGGTTGCAGACACGCGAACTCCCCCTTTAGCTAACTACAGTGTTTGCAGGGAGATGTTACCGCATCGTTTCGTCGACGTGTTCGAGACCGTCTCCATAATTGGCGTTTTTTACGTTCGTGCAATTCGGCGAGCGGCTTGATTTCCTCGGCAGACGATGCTTTTGACACATATGGCCCCGCCGTCGCCGACCGCGCGATTGTCGCTCGAAAAAAGTTGGAGTATTTTTTGCCGCCTTTTACCTGCGGAGACGCCAATCCGTCAAGCATTTGGTCAGAAATTGGTCAAGTAGCGGCTGATAAGGTCGGCGTCGACAGCCAAAACCGATAGAAGTTTTGGCCCAGAAGCAGGGAGGTTCCCATGGCATATTACTGGCCCCAGTACGGCATCGCCATCGAAGTCGACGACGATCCCCATCTCCTGCCTTTCGACGAAGAGGCATTCCCCGATACGACGGTCTACCACGTTACCACCGATGTGATCTGCGACCCCGAGTCGTTCTCGGCGCTCGCCCACCACATCGCGCATATCCACGACATCGAGCTCCCTCCCGACTTCGACGAGCTCGTCTACTCGCGCCGTCTGATGCTTCACATGCTCTTTGGAGCGGACCCGTCCACCTTTGCGCGCATCTATACCGCCAAGGATGCCGCATGAGCGCGAAGAAGCCACCCCACTTTGCAGGCCTGGGTCGTCGCAAGAAGCTCATCGTTGCCTGCTTGGCCATCGTCTGTGCCCTTGTCGCCGTAGGACTATACGTTTGGCAGTCGCAGCCCGTACCCGAGGCGGGCGCTTCGGTTACGACGGCCGAGGGCAAAACGCGCCAGGAAATCCAAGATGAGCTCGACGCCATCGTCCGCGACAACATGATGACGATTTCGGTCGCGCCGGTCGCTCAGCTTCAGGAGGACGGCAAACTGCGCGTCAACGTGCAAAACGTCCAAGACAATAAATTTCCCCAGCGATTCCGCGTCATCCAAAACGACGAGACCATGTACGAATCCGGTGTGGTCGAGACCGGCAAGACAATCGAAACGTGCCCCGCCGGCGACATCAAAGAAGGCGAGGCGTACATCGAGATCCAGGCACTCGATGCCAAGACCCTCGACAGCCACGGCAATCCGACACGTGTCAAGGTGCGGGTTGAGCAAGCCGAGAACTAGCTTTTCCGGCCGACGCGGCACCGCACGCAATTCACCAGCATTCGTCCAATCATCGCGGGGACGGCCCGCGGCGAATAGAAAGGAACGACCATGGACATCACCAGGAACATGAACGGAGTCAGAGCGCTCGTCGTGGGCACAGGGCTCGCGCTCGCGCTCGCAATGGGCGCCGCCCCGACGCCAGCTATGGCAGCCGGGCGCGTTGGAACCACGAAGGTAATGGTCAGGACCGAGATCGACAACGTTGAGTTCAAAGTTCCGACGGTTATTCCCTTCGTCGCCAAGGCCGACGGCACGCTTCAGGGCCCCTCAGAAGACGCGACCACCATCGACAATCATTCGGCCTACGGCATCCATGTCACCAACATGAAGATCGACGCCATGAACACCTGGACCATTGCCGCCGACGCCAAGGCCGGAACCGCGCAGAACTCCATCGACTTTAAGGTCGGCCCCGACGGCGCGCTCCAGAACGCCAGCGCCGCCGCGCAAGGGACGGGCCTCGATCTTTCCAAGAATGCAGCCTTCGACATGGGCTACCAGGGCATTGCCGGCGGCACGGACAAAATCAAGCTCAAGACAAGCGGAAACGTCGCCCGCGTCACGCGCGACATCTTCCGCGTAACCGGCGAAGGCGATCAGGTTGCGACGATCACCTGGACGGTCGAGCCCGGTGTGCACACGGCATAAGGCCGTCGCCCTGGCCGCCGCCGTCAGCATCCTAGCGTTTGGGCCAGCCATGGCCTTTGCCCAGCAAGAACAGGCGCAGGCCGCCACGCAAGTGACGGTCGACCTCTCGGAGCTCGACCGCGGCGACCGCGAGGAACCGTTGGCGCAGACAGGCGACAGACGATGGCTCTTGGCAGCAGGCGCCACAGCAGCAGGCGCGGGAACCGCCGGCCTCGGTCTGCACATCAAACGCAGCCAGAAACAAAACACGGACAGGCCGCACTAAATTAGCTAAGGAGGCCCCATGGCATCGAAGAACCTTTTGCCCGTCGTCGCACTCTGCGGCGCGCTCGCAACCGGAACGCCTGTCGCCGCTTGGGCGACTCCCGTCATGGCAGACTCCTTACCAGTAGCCCTAAGTTCCGCACCAAATCCGTCGAGCGCCATTGCGTGCGAGCGTTTTTCGATCGCACAGGCCGTGATCTCAACCTCGGGATGCCTTCGTCGTAATACGGACGGCTCGATAGTCGTGGATATCAAGCGTTCGAACAAGGCAAACGGCTCCCAGGCGGGGTGCGCCGTCTGCACGTGGCGCTCGGTTGTGCTCGATGCGGATGGCGATCCATGCAATTTAGAGCTGCGCATCGACATCGCTTCGGTCGATGACTCGGCGAACGGAGCGAAGGTCGCCTTCGACGGTGCGTTTTTCGAGAAAGGAGGCGGTATATGTCTGGGCTGCGCCGCCGCGAATGCAGACGATGCGCAGCCCACCCTCTCATTCACGGCATCGTTGCGGCTGACCAAAGCCGGTACCGATGTTATCGCGGCGGGAGAAGCGTCCCTGCTGTTCTACGCCGTCAGCACCAAAGACACAGACGCTCATTTCGAGAAGCCAGCCGGATCACTCAGCCTTACACGAGGGATAGAGGCAGGCCCTATTGAAATCGATGCCCGCGCGCAAAGCAGGCAACGCATTCTTGCCGACCCGGCGCTTCTCGAAATGGAGTGGAACGGATCCGGAGCCATCGGAATTCTCCCCTCCGCGTTTGACGCCAAGACGCTCCCCCCAAACGACGAACCCATCAACGCAACCATACAAGAAGAGAGCGCGGACAAAGAAGCAGGTGCGGGCGACACGCCGTCGCCGACAAACAGCGTCCCAGCTTCTTTCGAAGCGCCGAATGAGCCCGCTGCCGATCCAAACGATCCCGAGTTCGCGGACAGTCTGGGGCTTGCTGATCCTCAAGAGATCGATGAAGGCAACTGCTGCGTGCTTGCCGCGCTCGACCACACAGAGGTCGTCGACGCTGCGAACATCGAAGTTGCCGCCGCCAATCAGCCCGTCCGCAAGTCAGCCATCATCGCATTTCCTGAATCCATCGAAGTCGTCTTTTTGCCATCGGGCGAGGTCGTGGCCCCAACACTGCTCACCTTGTTGGGCGCCAAGAATACTCGAAACGAAATTAAAAAGGTCACGGTTGTCGACCCTGCAACCACCGCCAAGCTGCGTTTATACGCCGTTGCTCCAGACGGAGGCAAGACCTTAGAATTCGATGGTGACACACTCCTAGCCTGGCGACGTCTGGACATTATGCAAGACGTCTCGTATCAGATCGAACTCGAAGGGTTTGATCGTGCCCGCGATGCCAATATCATTGCCGCGGCTATTGAATCCCCACAGCGGCTTATGACACTGCGCTTTGAATACTATCCCTATGTCCCGACAACCACCTGAGGCTTAAATGCTGCGCGTCGTTGCTAATGCCACTTATATAACGTATTAGATGAGTCGCGATGTACCTCGCATTCCACTCTGCTACGATTGCCACGTTGGCATCAATACGGGAGGGCTCATGCCGGGCTTGGGAACAATCATCAACGTTGTGCTTTTGATTGCGGGCGGTCTTTTGGGATTAGCGGGCGGCCGCTTCATTACACCGCGCATCCAAGACACGCTCATGAAAGCATCGGGGCTGTGCGTCCTGTTTATCGGCCTTGGCGGCACCATGCAAAAGATGCTCCTTATCGATGGGAAGGCGCTGGCGACCACCGGTACCACCATGCTCATCGTCTCATTTGCGGTCGGTTCGCTCATCGGCGAGGCCGTCAACTTGGAAGCCGCCATCGAGAACCTTGGCGAATGGCTCAAGCGCAAGACTGGCAGTGAGGGCGATAACGAGTTCACCAACGCTTTTGTCTCGACATCGCTGACCGTCTGCATCGGTGCCATGGCTATCGTGGGATCGATCCAGGACGGTCTGCTCGGTGACTGGTCAACGCTTGCCTTGAAAGGCGCATTGGACTGCATCATCGTCTGCACCATGACGGCGTCGCTTGGCCGCGGCTGCATTTTCTCCGCCCTGCCCGTCGCCGTGTTCCAGGGGACGATCACGTTGTTTGCCGGCGCGCTCTCCCCCATCATGACCACGGCAGCCCTCGACAGCCTTTCGCTCGTAGGCTCCATGCTCATCTTCTGCGTCGGCGTCAACCTCATCCGTCCTCAGACCTTCCGCACGGCCAATATGCTCCCCTCCGTCGTCATCGCCGTCATCTACGCCCTCCTGTTCTAAATCTATCAACGCAGCGGTATCTCGAACATCTGTTTGATGCTGTGCTATGATATGAGGTCACCGTAGCTGCGTTAGGAGAGGAGAAGCGGTGGCCGACCAGGACATCAAGATGCTCATCGAGCGCATTATGGCCGAGGCCCGGACCCATCAGTCCACCCGCTTCTCAAACGAAATCTACGCAGACGAGCCGATTCTCAAAACCGGCCGACAGATGCAGAATTTCCTCCCCGACCAGTACCGTAAAATGCGCGAGATATCGCGCTGGCAGGATGACCCCAAGGGCGGTGCGGGCCGCTGGCTTTCGGAAGCCGAGCTTTTTTACCGCCAGGGCCTGCTGATGGCCGACTTTGAGGACGACTGTCCCTACAACGGCACCTTTAAGTCGTACTTTCCCACCTACAACGCCATGAGCGACCGGCAGCTGCGCGGCTACTTTACCTGGCGTGCCCAAGTGCGCCGCGGAACCGTCGAGGAAACGTCTACGTCCTTTGCCTTTCTGTATCTCTATGAGCTGATTTGCGGCATTGGCGTAGATGACCCGCTCGACGGTTTTAACAAGATCAAGGCCTTTTGGGATGTCTATCGCGCCTTCGAGCCCGGCATTGATCGGTTTGCACGCGTGTGGTTGCAGGATTACGCCGTATTCCATGGGCTCGACCCCAAGCTGCTCCGCGACTCTAAAACCGTCATGTTCGATAACGCCCTTATCGAGCTGCGGCGCGCGGCACGAGACCTTGTACCGGCACCGGCACCGTCCGACCAGACCCCCAAACGTCGCAAAACCTCCGAGCCCACGCTCCCCCTTCCGCCCGATGAGGTGCGCGAGGAGCGACTCATGGCCGCCATCAACGCCCTCTCCACGTACAACCTAAGTAACTCGCGGCTCGACCGCAGCCACCACCGCGATCTGCGCCACGTGGCATGCGCCGCGTATGTCCGCATGGCGCGCTACTATGACACGCATCGAAAGTCCGGCATCGTAGCGAGCTTGTTTGGGGAGGAGACGGCCATGCCCTACACCATGTTTGCCTCGGCCGTATTCTTTGCGCCCGAGCGCCACGAGAACTGCGAATACCGCCTGGATCCCATCCATATCTACCGTTGCCAAAACGGCTTTTGGGAATGTATGCGTATCCATGGTAGTAGGCAAAAGAGCAGCAAGCTCGGTGAAATGATGCGCGCCTGCGACCAACGCCTGCGCCTGGCGCTGGACCCCGCCCATCCCCTTAAGGAAGAAAAGGTCCCCAAATATCTGGCCAAGATTATCGATGACGAGATTGTGGCATGGCTTTCGTGGGACGCCGCACACCAGCCCGTCAAGATCGATATCGACCTGACTCAGCTGGGGCACATTCGGAGCGCCGCTGCGCAAACGCGCGAAGCACTTTTAATCGACGAAGAGCGCGAGGACGGCGCACCTGTGGAAGCCGAGGCAGCGGACTCAGGGCAACCGGAAGCCGAGCCCGTAGCCGACGCGATTGTCGAGGCGGTCGCGGCACCCATTCGGCAGGACGAGACCGACGAGCCAACCATATCCACCGAACAGTTTGGTGTCGTGGCACCGCTTCTCGCGCCGACGCCCGCGTTCGCAGCTGTTGCGCCCGCTGACGCCACGAACGAACTCACGCCTGCCGCAGACGCCTATCTCCGCGCGCTGCTCGAGCACAACGCAGTACAGGCGGAATCGGCGGTAGTGCAATCGGGGCAGAGCGAGGACATGCTCGTCGACAGCATCAACGAGGCGCTCTTTGACCTGGTGGGCGACACCGTAATTGAATTTAGCGCGGCAGGGCCGCAGATTATCGAGGACTACGAAGCAGACGTGAGAGGATACCTAGACCATGAGTGATACCGCATCCGCAGCGCCCCGTGTACCCAAACGCGTCGCTGCCGTTATCCTTAACTCGCTCAAGGGCGGCGTGGTCCCGCGCATCGGCCTTCCCTATATCACCGTGGGACGCGAGGTCGAGATTCGCGCCCTGCTCACCGATTTGAGTCTCATCGCCGATGGCGGCGCGAGCTTCCGCTTTTTAGTCGGTCGCTACGGAGCCGGCAAGAGCTTTTTGCTCCAGACCATCCGCACGCACGCCATGGGCGAGGGATTCGTCGTCGCCGATGCCGACCTATCCCCTGAGCGCCGCCTGCAGGGCGGCCAGGGACAGGGCCTTGCCACCTACCGTGAGCTCATCCGCAACATATCGACTAAAACGCGCCCCGAGGGCGGTGCACTCAACCTTATCCTGGATCGCTGGGTCGCCTCGTGTGCCGATGCCGATGAGTCTGCCGTCAATGCCCAACTGGCCCCGCTCGAGGAAATGGTCCACGGCTTCGACTTCTCCCGTATGCTCCGCCGCTACCGCGCGGCCGTATCCGAGGGCGACGAAGAAGCTATGAGCCGCGTGACCAAATGGATTCGCGGCGAGTACCGCACCAAGAGTGAGGCACGCGCCGAGCTGGGCTCCTCAACCATCATCAGCGATGACGACTGGTACGACTACGTCAAACTCATCGCTCGTTTTTTGGTTTGCAGCGGCTACAAGGGCATGCTGGTGCTCATCGACGAGCTCGTGAATCTGTATAAGATTCCCAACGCTATCACGCGCCAGTACAACTACGAGAAAATCCTGACCATGTACAACGACACGCTTCAGGGCAAAGCGCAGTACCTGGGCATGATTATGGGCGGCACGCCAACCTCCATCGAAGACCGCCGCCGCGGCGTGTTCTCCTACGAAGCCCTGCGCAGCCGACTCGCTCAGGGCCGCTTTGCGCGCGAGGACCTTAAGGACATGCTCGCGCCCATCATCCGCCTACAGCCACTCACCTATGAGGAACTGCTGGTGCTGATCGAAAAACTCATGCAGATCCATGCCGGCTACTTTGGCTGGACGCCCTCGCTTACCGAAAACGACTTGGTTGACTTCCTCAAGATTGAGTTTGGCCGCGTGGGAGCCGATACGCACTTAACGCCGCGTGAAGTCATTCGTGACTTTATCGAGCTGCTCGACATCCTATGCCAAAACCCCGATGCCAACGTGGCCGAGTTGCTGCAAAGCGTCGGCGGCGACGCGTTGGCACCGGCAGCCGCAACAGGCGACACCGGCACCGCAGACGGCGACCGCAACTTCGCCGAATTCACCATCTAGCCTGCCAAAAAGGGACAGGTTTATTTTGGTAGGTTTTATCTGGGAAAACGTTGAGGCAGTAATGCAGCAAGCCACTGCCCACCGCGTTGAGAGATTCGCTTTAGAAAGGAGGCCCCGTGAACGCCTTTGACCGCTACGCCCCATTTATCCAAGACTTCATTTACTCCCACGATTGGGAGAGCTTGCGCTCTATCCAGGTTGCGGCGGCAGATGCCATCTTTAACACGCAGGACAATGTGCTCCTGACGGCATCCACGGCTTCCGGCAAAACTGAGGCGGCCTTCTTTCCCATCCTGACCGAGTTTTGGGAGAACCCGCCCGCGAGCGTGGGCGCCCTCTATATTGGCCCCCTCAAGGCACTCATCAACGACCAGTTCGTTCGCCTCAACGATCTGTGCGAAGAGGCCGATATCCCCGTCTGGCACTGGCACGGCGATGTCTCGCAGTCGCACAAGGCAAAGCTCATCAAAAAGCCGAGCGGTATCCTACAGATTACGCCCGAATCACTCGAGGCGCTCCTGATCCATAAGCATATGGCGATCCCTCGTATGTTCTGCGACCTGCGCTATGTGGTCATCGACGAGGTCCACTCGCTCATGCGCGGCGACCGTGGCGGGCAGACGCTCTGCCTTATCGAGCGACTCTCGCGCATGGCCGGCGTGCAGCCTCGACGCATTGGCCTTTCCGCTACCATCGGCGACCCCGAGCGCACGGGCGCTTTTCTCTCACAGGGAACGGGGCGCGACTGCGTTATCCCCCGCTTTGAAGAACCGCGTCGCGTGTGGCGCATCTCCATGGAGCACTTCTACAACTCGGGCCCCCAGGCACAGCAGCGGGGATTCGAGAGCATGGGTCCTCAAGAGGCCGAAGTGCTTGCATGCGAGCGCATTGAGGCAGCGGCACCCGTGGCACTGCCCGCCGGCGCCCAATACATGCGTCACAGCGGACAGCTCATACAAGAGGAGCGCCGTCAACATCGCGAACGGGCACGGGGCAAAGCCGCTCCCAAAGACCGTCGCACTTCCTCGGCCCCCGAGGGCGAAGTCGACATCCCACGAGCGACCGAGCAGGCGCTTCTCAACCCCACCGACACGGCGCCCGACAACGCCGACCCCGGTATGGGCTATATCTTTGAGCATACGCGCGGCCGCAAGTGCCTGGTCTTTGCCAACTCGCGCGAGGAGGCAGAGGCCGTGTGCTCCATGCTGCGCAGCTACTGCGAGAGCCGGCACGAGCCCGACCGTTTCCTCATTCATCACGGCAATCTTTCGGCATCGTTGCGCGAGACGGCCGAGGAACTCATGCGCGATGAGGAGCAGGCACAGACAACCGTCACCACCTCTACGCTGGAGCTCGGTATCGATATCGGCCGTCTGGAGCGTGCGTTCCAGATCGATGCGCCGTTTACCGTCAGCTCCTTTTTGCAGCGAATGGGCCGCACGGGACGCCGCGATCTTCCGCCCGAGATGTGGTTTGTTATGCGCGAGGAAGAGCCCGAGCCGCGCACGATGATGCCCGAGACCATCCCGTGGAAGCTCCTGCAGGGCATCGCGCTCGTACAACTCTATCGCGAGGAAAAGTGGGTCGAGCCGCCCGAACTCGATCGACTCCCCTACAGCCTGCTCTACCACCAGACTATGTCGACGCTTGCCAGCACCGGCGAACTCACGCCGGCAGAGCTTGCCCAGCGCGTGCTCACACTCAGCTATTTTCATCGCATCTCGGCCGATGACTATCGCGTGTTGCTGCGTCACCTCATTAAGATCGACCATATCCAAGTCACCGAGGGCGGCGGGCTCATCGTGGGCCTCGCGGGCGAGCGCATCATTAACAACTTTAAGTTCTACGCTGTGTTCCAGGAAAACGAGGAGTTCACCGTTCGCAGTGAGTCGGCCGAGTTGGGCACGATCGTCAATCCGCCACCGCCCGGTGAGCGCATCGCCATCGCCGGACACTGCTGGATTGTCGAGGAAGTGGACTGGAAGCGCCACACCGTCTTTGCCACGCAGGTCAAGGGCCGGGTGCCGGCCTACTTTGGCGACTGCCCCGGTGATATCAATACACACGTACTCGAGCGCATGCGCAAGGCGCTCAACGAGCACGCAGCATATCCGTACCTTATGGGTAACGCACGGGCCCGCCTTGCGCAGGCTCGTCATACCGCCGAGATTTCGGGCGCGGGAACCAAGCCGCTCATTAACCTGGGCGGCGACACCTGGGTGCTCTTCCCCTGGTTGGGAAGCTACGCCTTTTTGGCGCTCGAGCGCATGCTCAAGATTAAATGTGCCGCGGAGCTGGGCCTTCGCGGACTCGACCCGTCACGCCCGTACTTTATGCAGTTTAAGATGAAGGCCGACGAGGAGACGTTCTTTGAAGTGCTCGCCGCCGAAGCCGAGAAAGACTTCGACCCCATCGACCTCGTCTATCCCGGCGAGGTGCCTTACTTTGACCGCTACGACGAGTTTGTTCCCGAAGAGCTCGTGCGCAAGGGCTTTGCCGAAGGCGTGCTCGACATCGAAGGCATGAAGCAGCGCGTTCTCGGCTGGCGCGACCACGCCTAAGACCAGTCTTTTTGGGACGAGGAGACTTATTTGTCGTGAAGGACGGTGCCGAGGAAGTCGGTGTCGAAGGGCACGGCTTCGGCAAAGGCGTAGTTGCCGTCGCTGGCGATGAGCAGGTAGTTTTCCTCGCCGCCGAACTCCGCATCGCCACATGGGACCACCCAGGCGTGGGCGAATACCTCGAGTGCCGTGGCAGCGCAATCGCGCAGGAACGTCACATCGCTCCCCTCGCTTGCGCTCACGATATTGGCCACGTAGATGCCGCCGGCATTCAGGCTGCCCCGCACTAGACGCAACGCCTCAACGGTCGCCAGCTCGCGTACGGGCTCGGCACCGCCAAAGCAATCGCTCACGACCACGTCGTAGCGACGATGACCCACACTCGTCACACCCAGATACGAGCGAGCCTCAGCAGTAATCACCCGCAAGCGGTCGCCCACCGTGCGCTCCAGCTCGTCCAGATAGAACCAACGGCGCGCCAGGCGCGTAATCTCTCCGTCATACTCGATAACGTCCATGCGCAAGCCCTCGTGCGACATCAGCGCAAACTTGGGATAGGCAAACCCGCCGCCACCCAGCATGAGCATACGGTCGATGCCGTGACCATAAGCGTCGTGCATTGCACCCTCGGCCTCAAACACGTCGTCAAACGCACGATAGTACGCAAAGACGGGCTCAGCCCAACGCTCGCCAACGTAACTCGCGCTTTGGTAGACGCCGCCTTGCACCAATACGCGGACTTCGTCGCCGCCCTCGTCGTGCACGCGCTTCACACGCGCCAACCCATTGCAGGTTCGCGCAACCTGCAGACAGGCAACACGAACAGCGACAGCGGCCGCACCAAGCGCCGCAGCTCCCAGAGCAACGCCGGCAACGACGCCGGCAGAAACACTCGGCTTGTTCATCTAGAGCTCCTTTTGCAGATAAAGGCCATGGTCATAAAATCCAAGATGGCGATAGTACTCGCGCGTACCAATCGCGCTGATCACGTTGATGCGCGCATAGCCGGCATCCCGGGCAATCTCGCACGCACGCTCTACGAGCAAACGCCCCAACCCGTGATGCTGCGCCGCCTGGTCCTGGTCACCCACGCGTGCCGCCATGCCATACACGTGCACCTCGCGAATCATCGCCTCGTCCGGCGTCGTCGGCAACTCGTCCGCATGCGCGGCAACAAACGAATGGTCGGGCAGCGACAACCGCAAAAAGCCCGCGATCTTGCCCTGCGGCGTCACCCACTGCAAAAAGCGCTCGTAAGTCACTGGCGTCTCGTACGCCACTTCCTCATCAAGAGATAGCTCATCCAAGTCGGCACCCGCCGTACTGATCTCGCGATAGCGAATCTCGCGCACCGTCGCACCATCACCCCGAGCAGCCAGACGGTTCTCAACGAGCTGACGCAGGTTGGGTTTCTTGTTGCCCACCATAATGTCGTCGGAACTAAAGTCGCGGATCATGCGACTGATACGGCAGAACGCCGGCGTCACCACGATGTCGTCGGCCAGCACATCGAGCAGCTCTTCCTCGGTATAGGGACGCCACTCGCCGCGCTCATAGCAGCCCACCAGACGCGAGCCCTCGATGAGCGCACACGGGTAGACCTTGACCTCGTCGGGCATAAAGGCCCCTTCGGTCATAAAGCGTTCGTAGTCGCGCTTATCCCCCTCCGGCGTGGCGCCCAGCAGGTTAAGCATAAAATGCGCATGGATCTTAAAGCCAAACAGGCGCGCAAGCGAAAACGCCCGTTCAATCTGCGCCACCGAAATGCGACGCTCGTTGATATCGAGCAGGTGCTGGTCGAGGCTCTGGATACCCATCTGGATCTTGGTGCAGCCCAGGCGGCGGATGAGCGTAAGCGCCTGCGGCGTTACGGCATCGGGGCGCGTCTCGATAACGAGTCCCACCACGCGATGCTTCGCCGTCTCGTTGATGCGCTGCTGACGCTCGAGCTCCTCCATCGTGGTCGTCTGCCACTCAGTGACCTTGTCCCACGGCGTACCGGGACCGTACAGACGACGCACCGCACGGTTATAGCCGCCCACGGCAGCATCCACACGCCCCTGCTCGTCGGCAACGCCGGCAGCAAGCTCGACCTCGTCTGTCGCAATGCCGGCGGCCCGATAGCGCTCACGGCGCTCTGCTACCACAGGCGGCAGGGCATCGGCGGGAGCGTCATCGAGCAGACGCCCCGCCTCGGCACGACTGATGCCCGGACGCGCCAACATGGGGTTAGCCGCCACACCAGCCACGGCATCGTCATTGAGCGCGCGGAAGAGCTCCGACATAAACCACGTCTGATACCCTTGCGGATAGTCGCTCCAGGTACCGCCGAGCACAATGAGCTCAATCTTATCGGTCGCATGCCCCATCTGCGAAAGCGCGGTCAGACGAGCGCTTACCTGCAGATACGGGTCAAAGCAATTTTGCTCCGCACGGGCGCACGCCGGCTCGGCGTGCAGATAGCTTTTGGGCATGCGCAGATCGTTGGGGCAAAATAGGCAATCGCCCGAGCATGGCCAGGGCTTGGTGATGACGGTAATGGTCGCCACGCCCGAAGCCGTGCGACGAGGCTTCATACGCAGGACCTGCAGCAGTTGACGCTCCAGATCGGAATCGACATTCCACGCAGCCCACCGAACCGGCTCCTCACGTTTAACCCGCTGGTAGAACGGCAGCAGACGGCGCTTGGCCAAATCGCGTTTGTCGGCACCCTCACGGCGCGCCTCGGCATGTATCAGTTTGACGAGCGCTTTGTCGTCCACGGTCTCGCCGCGACGCAGAGCCTCGAGTATGTTCAAGATAATCTGTTCCATGCCCCCCATTGTAAAGGCAAAGGCGCCGAAGCCCGTCACGGCTCCGGCGCCTCCATCAAAGAGCATGCCTATATGTACCGATCTCCGAAAACCGCATGTCACTCCGGATCAAACGACATGTCGCCCGAACCGACCTCAAAACGATACGTAGCAGACTTATCGCCGTTATCGAATTCAAGATTCAAAATGGTCTCGCCGTCGTAGCCAAGCGGAAGGAAATCGCTCTCGAAGTCGCCGCTGCCCAAGGTGAGGCTCGCCTTAAAGCCCGTCGAGTTCGGAACCGTCATCTCCACATCGCCCGAGCCCACACTCACGTCCATCGACTTCGCGGGGGCCTGGTAGAGCTCGAACGTCACATCGCCCGAACCGACCTCGGCATTCAGGGTATCGGTCACGGTGCCCGTAAACTCAACGTCTCCAGAGTCCAAAGTCAGGTTGAGGTCATGACACGCAATGCCCGCGACCGTCAGGTCACCCGATCCTACATTCGCTGTAATGCCCACCATGTTATCGGCAACTTCGCGCGGCAGCTCGACGGTAACCGTGCGGTCAATGGCGCGCTCGTCATCGCAATCGAACTGGCGAATCTTGAGTGTAGAGCCCTCGATCTTAACCAGATTCTGAGTGGCGGCATCGGAAGCAGACGCCCCCTTTGCAACGCGCCCGCTTTCGATGACACGTACCGGTCCGCCAGAGACACGTTTAACCTCGACCGTCCCCGACGTCACATCCAAGTCGAGCGATTGGAACGCGTCTTCGTCAAAAGTCGTGCTCGAAAGCTGCTGAGGCCGAGCGGAATAGTTCCCGCCATCCAAAAGATCGTCCTCGTCAACCGCATCGTCCATACCAGAGAAGCCGGATACAACATCGTCGAGATCCCACGGGCCATCAAAATGAATCAAAGTCCGCGAAATGCCAAAGACAAGCCCGATGATGAGCACAAACGCTCCGATGCCAACGCCCAAGCGTACCTTGGATTCATGCGAAAGCTTCATCATTCATCACTCTCTTTGGCAATCGGCTCAGCGGTAGTCGCGGTAGCCACGTCAGCATCAGATTCCGCAGAAGTATCCTTCCCCTGGGCCTTGACCGCCACCGACGCCGAACCAACCTGAATATCCCCGCGCGCCCAATCGCCATCGAGCGCACGCGCCACCCAGTGATAGATGGGAATCGTAAAGAAGATCAGTGCGGCAAAGGGGCCGGCACCAAACAGGAACATCAGCAAAAAGAACAGCAGCCAGCACACGGCCCAATACGGGAACGACTGGAACGGGCCCTTCACCGGAGTCGAGCCAACTGCGCTGCCACTCGTCGCCTGCGCCGTAGCGGCATTGGCGGCCTGCGCACTCCAGCTTGCCGCTTGCGCCGCCTTGGCGGCGGCGTCACTCGCCTGTGTTGCCGCCTCGGTGGCACGTGCCGCCGCCTCATGGGTGCGTGCGCGCTCTGCCGCCTCGGCCTCGCGTTGGCGAGCGCGGTCCTCGTTCTCAAACTCGATATCGTCCTCGATCTCATCGCTCGGATTGAGCAGCTCGTCCAGGCTCACGCCATAGAGCTTGGCGAGCGAGATCAGGTTCTCGGTATCGGGCGAGCTCTCCGCGCGCTCCCATTTACTGACCGCCTGGCGCGACAGCCCCAGCTTTCGTGCCAGCCCTTCTTGGCTAAAGCCTTTGCTGCGGCGAAGGTCGGCGAGCCGCTGCGCAGTTTCTACATTCATGGTTCCTCCTATGCTTTTGCCAGCCGTGCCGCCGGACCGTATTTGTTCTTAGGCGCCTTGCACAGTTAAAAATGTATCCGCCACCGCCAAAAACATGCCACCTATTTTAGTGAGATTTTTGACAACCGGCGGTTGCGGGCATATATGAACTGCGGAAATGTGTCCAAACAAAGCAATGACCCGCAGCTCGGTTGTCCCCGTTGCGGCGTTAACGGTAGTATGGTCGTACTGTTTATTCCGCACCGCCAACGGAGGGAGTTCCGCGCCGTGAACCGCGATTTCGCTTCATCGCTCATCCAGCTCAACAACACGTTCTATCGCGAGCACTCCGCTTCCTTCTCCGATACGCGCCAGGCCCCGTGGCCCGGCTGGGTGCGCACCATGGACATCGCGCTCGAACAGCTCGATGTCGCCACGATTGAGCATCCCGTCCGCGTCTTCGATCTCGCCTGCGGCAATATGCGATTCGAGAACTTTGCCGCCGGCGGCGCGCTTGCCGCCAAGGGCGTCGACGGCGCAAACCCCTCGGCAGATGCCAGCTGCCCGTTTGAGTTTTACGGCGTCGACTCATGCCAAGACCTGGCCATCGATGCACATGGCCACGCGCTGCGCATTCCCAACCTGCACTTCCAGGAGCTCGACGTGCTCGATGCCCTCATGAAACTCAATCCCGCCGAGGCGCCTGACGCGCTTTTCGACGCCCCGCTCGCCGACATCTCAGCCTGCTTTGGCTTTATGCACCACGTGCCGTCGTGCGAGTACCGCGTACGCGTGCTCGACGCCCTGGTGCGCCAGACGCGCCCAGGCGGCATCATCGCCATCAGCTTTTGGGAGTTTATGAACGACGAGCGCATGGCGCGCAAGGCCGTTCGCGCCGAGGCCCGCGCCGAGCTCACCCCGCCGTTTGAGGGTTACGATTCCGCGCAGTTTGAAGCCGGCGACCACCTCATTGGCTGGCAAAACGACCGCCACGCCTACCGCTATTGCCATCACTTTGACGATCAGCAGATCACCGACCTGGTGCGCGGCGTCCGTACGTTCTACAAGAGCGGCGAGGTCCCCGTGCGCGAGCTTGAGCGCTTCCATGCCGACGGTCGCAGCGGCGAGCTCAACCGCTATGTGATTCTCAAGCGTCTGTAGGCATCGACGACTCGTCGCCGAGCCGCACCGCATCTTTCGGGCAAACTATGCCCACCCTTTTTTCAACCCATTGACGGAACGTGCAGCTATGCGTTCCACACTTATGACCAAGGAGCCACATGGGAGCCGTCCACGTTCGCACGCCTAAGAACTTTGTGCTCGAGGAGCGCCTGGAGCGCTACGCCGATGCGATTGAGACGAACCCCGAGGCTTATGCCGGAGATTGGCGCGAGGCTTGCGCGCCAGCTGGCAGCAAGCCATTCGAACACCTTCATCTGGATCTGGGCTGCGGCAAAGGCACCTATCTGGTTGAGCGCGCTCGCCGTGAGCCCGACACGATCTTTATCGGCATGGACCAGGAGCCCATCTGCATCGCCTATGCCGCACAGAAAATCTGCGAGCATGAACTGACCAACGCACTCGTTCTGCCTCGAGGCGCCGCATCGCTGCCGCAGCTATTTGCCACAGGCGAGCTCGATGCCATCACCATCAACTTTCCCACGCCGCAGCCCAAGGCCAAGTACGCCAAAAAGCGCCTCGTCCATGTCGACCATCTGATGCTCTATCGCCCGCTCTTTGCAGCCAGCGCTACCGTCACGCTGCGCACCGACAGCAAGCCATTGCGCGATTACGCCCTGGGACAGTTTGCCGCAGCCGGCTACGATACGCTTTGGGTAAGTGACGACGTCCGCCGCGACCATCCCGAGCACCCCGAGACCGAATATGAATGCCGCACGCGCGAGATGGGTGCCGCTGTATATGGTATTTGCGCCACACCCGGCGCGCAGCCCAGCGATGAACAGCTCGCGGCGGGCCGCGCGCAGGAGCAAAGCCTTGCCTGCTACCTGCCCGAAAACCTCGATGAGCTCACCTACGTGCCTCTCGGCATGGAAGAGGCCGTCGAGAACTTTAGAAACCGCGCCCGCAAAGGCAAGAAGCGTCTACCGCAAGAGTCCTAGGGGCTTCTGATGGTCGCGGCGTTGGCAAACAAGCGCAAATAGGCGCCAGCGAACGGCCCTCAAACCTAAGTGAGTAGACTATTTTGCAATAGCCAAGCACAGCCCGCATAGCGAAACATAAAACCGCAGGTAGAACCCTTGCGCAAAAGCCATGTGCTCGCGACATTGCAAAAAGTCTACTCACTTAGCTGGCAACTGCACCAAACGGCCGGGCAGAACGCCCATTTCCTGCATTTTCTTGCCTGCAAACGCATCGATGCGCCGCTACGCCATAATAGTTGGCGGACAATCGCGAGAGAAAGCAACCACATGGCACAGACCACGACAGATACCGCCGCCAGCACCGTCTCCGGCGCCGGCGCCGCCAGCTCATTCTCGGGCGGCACGGGAACCGAAGCCGAGTTTGGCTCGCTCGGCGCGCTCTCCCCCACCTGGTGGGAGCCCGAGGACGGCAGCGAGCCCGAACCGTGGCTCACGCCCGATCAAGCCTTCGAACGCTTCTTTGAATGGACGAGCGATCGCGGCATTGAACTGTGGGATCACCAAGAAGAGGCCCTCATGGACCTGGCTGCCGGCGATCACGTCATTTTAGGCACACCGACCGGATCGGGTAAATCGCTCGTCGCGCTGGGCATGCTCTTTATGGGCATGGCGCAGGGCAAGCGCTGCTACTACACGGCTCCCATCAAGGCTCTGGTCAGCGAGAAGTTTTTCGACCTTGTGCAGGTGCTCGGCCGCGATAACGTAGGCATGATTACCGGCGACACGCATATCAACACCAAGGCACCCGTCATCTGCTGCACGGCAGAGATCCTTGCCAACGACGCACTGCGCGAGAGCGAAGATGCCGACGTGGGCTGCGTGGCCATGGACGAGTTCCACTACTTTGCCGACCCCGACCGCGGTTGGGCTTGGCAGGTGCCGCTGCTCACCCTGCCCCACACGCAATTCATGCTCATGAGCGCCACGCTCGGCGATGTCACTGCCATCGCCGCCTCACTCGAGGAACACACCGGTGCTACCTGCGACTTGGTCGTCGATGCCCCGCGCCCCGTGCCGCTGAGCTACGACTACGTGACGACCTCCCTCGAGGGCACGGTCGAGCTCGCCATGCGCCGCGGCGAGGCCCCGCTCTATATCGTGCACTTTAGCCAGGATGCCGCCCTTGCAACGGCACAGTCGCTCGCCAATTTTGGCATCGCCAGCAAGGAGCAGCGCGAGGCCATCAAAGAAGCGGCAAAGGGGACGAGCTTCTCCACGGCCTTTGGTAAGATTCTCAAACGCCTGCTTGGATGCGGCGTCGGCGTGCACCATGCCGGCATGTTGCCGCGCTATCGCCTGCTGGTGGAGCGCCTGGCGCAGCAGGGCCTGCTGCCCGTCATCTGCGGCACCGATACGCTCGGCGTCGGCATCAACGTACCCATCCACACCGTGGTACTCACCGCGCTCACCAAGTTCGACGGCTACAAGATGCGTCGCCTGCGCGCCCGCGAGTTCCATCAGATTGCCGGTCGCGCCGGCCGCTCGGGCTTCGATACCGAGGGCATGGTCATCGCCGAGGCCCCGGAGCACGAGATCGAGAACGCCAAACTCATGGCCAAGGCGGGCGACGACCCCAAGAAGCTCCGCAAGATTAAAAAGAAGAAGGCCCCCGAGGGCTTTGTCACCTGGAACAAGCAGACCTTTGAGCGCCTGATCGAGACGCAGCCCGAGACGCTCAAGCCGCGCCTTCGCATCACGCACTCCATGGTGATTAGCGTGGTCGAGCAGGGCGGCGATGCCCGAGCCCGCGTACACGACCTCATCGAGACGAGCTTGCAGACCCCCGAGGAAAAGGCCAAGCTTGAGGTTCGCGCCGACGAAATCTTCGCCACGCTCATCGATTCCGGCGTCGTCGTTCGCACCGAGGTGCCGCCCGCGCCCGACGCCCCGACTGACGCCGCGCCAGACATCGACTATGCACTGACGGTCGATCTGCCCGAGGACTTTGCGCTCGACCAGCCGCTCTCGCCGTTTTTGCTTGCCGCGCTGGAGCTGCTCGACCCCGAGAGTGAGACCTATACCATGGATCTGATCTCGATGGTCGAGGCAACGCTCGAGGACCCCAAGCAGGTATTGCGCGCGCAGGAGCGCGCCGCGCGCGACCGCGCGATGGCCGAAATGAAGGCTGACGGCGTCGAATATGAGGAACGCCTGGAGCGCATCCAGGATGTCACCTACGAAAAGCCGCTCGAGGACTTGCTCGATGCCGCCTTCGACAAGTACTGCCAAGAAGTACCTTGGGCCAACGACTACCAGCTCTCGCCCAAGAGCGTCCTGCGCGACATGCTGGAGAGCGCGAGCGACTTTAAGGGCTATATCCAAAAGCTCGGCATCGCCCGCTCCGAGGGCATTTTGCTGCGTTACCTGGCAGAGGCCTACCGTTCACTCGACCGCACCGTGCCCATCGAGAAGCGCGACGAGCGCCTGCGCGACATTATCTCGTGGCTGGGCTTTGTGGTGCGCTCGGTGGACTCGAGCCTGGTGGATGAGTGGGAGAACGCCGGCAACCCGGCAGCCCTCGATGCTGCGCCGCCGCAGGGCATCGACGAGGTCGTGGCGGACCGTCGCGGCTGCACGCTATTGGTGCGCAACGCGCTCTTCCGCCGCGTGACCCTTGCCGCCCGCGAGCACGTTCGCGACCTGGGCGAGCTCGACGACGACTGGGGCATGAGCGAGATCCGCTGGCAAAAGGCGCTCGATGCTTACCACGAGCAGCACGAAGAAATCCTCACCGACGGAGATGCCCGCAGCGCCGCGATGTTTTCTATTGACGAGTCCGACGAGAAGACCGCGCACGTATGGCACGTGCACCAGATCTTTGCCGACGAGGATGGCGACCACGATTTTGGCATCATGGGCGATGTCGATCTGGACGCCACGCAAGACGGCGGCGAGGTCATCTTCAAAAACTACCGCGTCGGCTTTATCGAGGACCTGCTCGAGAACTAGCCGACCATACTGGAACGAAACGGGGCCGCTGGCAACATCGCCAGCGGCCCCACTTTTGCACTATATGCTATGCCTTACTCGGCATCCTCGACCTCATATGAATCCGCCTCGGCGGGCTCATCGTTTGCCTCCGCCGCAGCCCCGCGCGCCTCGTCAAACGCCGCCTTCATGGTCTTGTTGCCCCACGTGAGCTTGCGAATGGTAAGATCGTCGGCCTTCTTGTTGGCTAGGCGCAGATTGTTCTCGGAGGACAGCAACGCCTCCTTGGTTTTCTGCAGATGGCTAATCGTCTTGTCGATCTCATCGATTGCCGTTTGGAACTTGCGGCTCGCAATCTCGTAGTTGCGGCCGAAATCATTCTTGAACTTCTCCATCTTGGCTTCGAAGTTCGTGACGTCGATGTTCTGCTGTTTGTACTCCGCCAGCTCCTGCTTATAGCGCAGCGAACCCATGGCAGCGTTACGAAGAAGTGTAATCATGGGAATGAAGAACTGCGGGCGGATCACGTACATCTTCTCGTAGCGATAGCTCACGTCGACTATCCCTGCGTTATAGAGCTCGCTCTCGGGTTCCAGCAGGGTGCAGAGCACCGCGTACTCACAGCCTTTCTGGCGACGATCGTGATCGAGTTTCTTAAAGAAGTCCTCGTTTTTATGCTTGGTCGCGGTCTCATCGTTCTCGTTTTTCATCTCGAACATAATCGAAATGACCTCGTTGCCGCTCGCGTCGCACTCGCGGAAGATAAAGTCGCCCTTGGTACCCTCGGACGCATCGTTATCTTTCTCGAAGTACGCGTTAGGAAATGCCGTCATGCGCAGACGGTTAAACTCGGTCTCGCAGTGCTGCTCGAGCGACTCGCCCACCATCTTGGTGGACAGGCGGACCTTCATGTCCTTAAGGCGCTCAATCTCTTCATCCTTGTAGCGAATCAGGTCATCGCTCGCGCGCTTGGCCTGCGCAAGCTCGAGCTCGTGTGCCGCCTTGGCTTGCTCCTCGCGAGAATCGCGCACCGCCAGCTCGCTCGTTAGCTTGGCACGTGCCTCATCGCGCTCTCGTTCCGCCGCGGCGACCGCCTCTGACAGGTTCATTTTTGCCATCAGTTCCTGCTCGCGCAGCTGGGCACGCAGGCCCTCGGCCTCTTGCTCGGACTGAGCCTTTGCGGCGGAAAACTTCTCTTGCACCTTCGCGCGATAGTCAGCAAGCGCGCGCTCGGCCTCGCTGCGAGCGGCATCGAGCTCACGCTGCGACTCTGCCGCGGCAGCGGCAAGCGCCATCTCCTGGGCCTTGTCCGCCGCGGCAAGCCTGGCCTGCAGCTCGGCAATCTGAGCGTCGCGTGCAGCTAAATCGTTTTGAGCAGCGTTGCGCGCCGCCGACTCGGCAAGCTTTGCTTCGTCATCTTTGCGCCCAAGCTGCGCACGCAGGCTATCAATCTCACGCTGGAGTTCGGCATTCTCTTTTTGAGCATTGGCTCGTGCCTCAACCGCCGCGCGCTGGCTTGCACTCTCGCGCTCTGCGGCAGCGCCCTCGAGCTTAGCGCGCAGCTCGGCAAGCTCAGCATCGCGCTTGGCAACCTCTTGCGCCAGCTGCTGATCCGCAGTGTTCTTCTGCTCGACAAGCTGGGCATTGCGCTGAGACTCTGCCTGTTGCAAGGCAGCCGTCGAACGCGAGCGCTCAAGCTCCAGCGCCTGCTCACCCTCACGCTGGACTGCCTTCACACGCTCATCCAGGTCGCGCGAGAACTCGGCATCGCGCACCTGCTTGACGATATCCGCATAGCCGGATGCATCGACCTTAAAAACTTCGCCGCAATGCGGGCACTTGATCTCGTTCATAGCAGCTCCTCGATGGACGCAAATATCAACCGGCTACACTCTACCGCGCCGCGCGGACAAAAAAGGCGCCGCCGCCATAATGGCAACGGCGCCAGAACCACCACAAAGGTGCCTATCCCCTTTGTGGTGGCTCTGGCGCCCTATAACCCAAAGAAGCTAAGAATCTGATCACGGCTTACGGGCTTGTAATCGTTGGCATCGAGACCGACATCGTAGCGAAAGATAGGGCGCTCGCGATCGCGGTTGCGCACGTTGGTGCGGTCTCCCCTGCTGTGGATATGCCCGTGCAGCATGACGGCGCCACGCGCCTTGCCGTTCCAGCTGAGCATGGGGTAATGGCTCAACACCAGGCGATGGCCCTTGGCATAGCCGGGAGCAATCTCCAGGTAATCGCGCACGTCTTCCCAAATCTGCGGTACGTCGGGATCTTCCCAGTCGCCGTCATGGTTACCACGGATGAGCGTCACGTTCTGACATTCGATACGCTCGCGCAGACGCACCGCCTCCGCCAGGGGCAAACGATAGGTAAAGTCTCCCAAGATATAGAGACGGTCGTCCGCCGCCACGCACTCATTGACGGCATCGATGACCTTGCGGTTCATCTCCTCGACCGAATCAAACGGCCGATCCATATCGTGCAAGATATTCGTATCGCCCAGGTGCAGGTCGGCGGTAAACCACATCATCGTCTCTGTCCTCATTTCGCAACGTGTTCAACTCGTGCTAAGTATACAGACGCAGCGATGTGGCGGTTATCCAAAGAGCCCGCCGAACAGTCCGCGGCGGCGTTTGTCTTTCTTTTTCGACGCATCACTCTGGGCGTTCTTGCCCTGCCGCATCTTACGGTCCTGTTCCAGCTCATCGTCATCGAGTAGCACATCCCACTCAAACGGATCATCTGCCAGATCAAACAGGTCATCGTCGTCAAACATGGCAGCTTCCCTTACCGACTAGCGAGCATCCACCACATAGAGCCCAACGCGCACCTGATGCCACGGGCTGCGCTCGGGGGCAACCTGTTGCACACGGGCCTCAAATACGTCCTCGTGGCCGTAATACATCATCAAGGACAGTGGGCCGACCTCGTTTCCTGGAACGTAGCCAAGTTTGGTCTTGCCATAGTAAATCGCAACTGCCTCGGGGTCATGGGGATTATCGCGCTCGGCGCACAGTGTCAGTTTATCGCCCGCTTTAAGATCGCCCAGGACCAAGGTGCCATCGGCATATTGAAATCCTGCGATATGAAACGACAGAAGAACACGCGAAGGCTCGTACATAGCAGCTCCTCTAACGGCCGGATAAACCGGTGTGTAACCTTATTGAGAAGTCTACGGTCCCGTGCGGACACAAATACATCCTGTCTGCGTCCTTCAATCGTTTGCCTCAACGCTTGCGCGACAGAACGCTTGCAGATAAGATAGGAACACGGATGGCACCCGTTGCCGCGGGTCTTGCCAACTCCGATACACGTTTTCATCGTGAGAAGTGGCCGTCTTCGCTTACGCGGGGGCGGCTATTTCATTCGGCCGATAAACAGACCGAGTTCGATAGCCGCAATCAACAACGCCAATAACGAAATAACATCGCTTACGTTCATACCAAATCCCTTCTAAAGGGAGTTGGCCCATCCGTGCTCCATAACAGTAGTCTAACGCAAAATGCAGGTAATAGGAACACTTGTTCGTATTACCTGCGCCCTTTTCTAATGCACAAACATGCGCACGAATTTGTGCTTCCAGCTTGCGTAGGGCGCATACCGAAACGGCACGTCCAGCCAAGTTGCCTTGTTCACGATACTCTTCTTGTGGCTAAACGTATCGAAGCTCTCGCGTCCATGGTACTGCCCCATACCGCTCGCGCCCATGCCGCCAAAGCCCATATGGCTCGTAGCCAAGTGCATGATCGTGTCGTTGACACAGCCACCGCCAAAGGGCACGTAACGCACGAAGCGCTGCTGAACTGCGCGATCCTGACTAAAGATATACAGGGCCAGCGGCGTCGGACGATCCGTAATAAACGCTTCGGCCTCGTCTAGGCTCTCAAACGTCAGCACCGGCAAGATGGGACCGAAGATCTCCTCCTGCATCACGGCGTCATCGGGGGTCACGCCGTCTAGGATCGTCGGCTCAATCTTGAGCGACGACTCGCGCGCCGTGCCTCCCAGCACGACCTTATCGGGATCGATCAGCCCGCGCACGCGCGCAAAATGCTTAGCATTGACGATATGCCCGTAATCCTCGTTATCGAGCGGATGCTCGCCAAACATACGGCGGACCTCTTCCTTGATGAGGCCCAGCAGCTCGTCGTGCACGCGCGTATCGACCAGCAGGTAGTCGGGCGCCACGCAGGTCTGCCCCACGTTGAGCCATTTACCAAAGGCGATACGCCGTGCCGCGACCTTCAAGTTTGCCGTCGCATCCACGATGCAGGGGCTCTTGCCGCCCAGCTCAAGCGTCACGGGCGTGAGGTTTTTACTCGCGCGCTCCATAACGAGCTTGCCGACCGAAACGCTACCGGTAAAGAAAATTTTGTCCCAGCATTCATCGAGCAGCGCCTCGTTCTCGGCGCGCCCGCCCTCGACAACCGTCACCAGGCGCGGATCGAACGCCTCTTCGCAAATTTGCTTGAGCACCGCGCCCGACGCCGGAGCATAGGCGCTCGGCTTGATGACCACGGTATTGCCCGCGGCAAGGGCCCCGGCGAGCGGCTCGAGTGTTAGCAAAAACGGGTAGTTCCATGGAGCCATAATGAGCGTGACGCCATAGGGCATGGCTTGCGTTTTGCACACACTCACGGCGTTGGCAAGGTCACACGGACGCAGGCGCGGACGGCTCCATCGAGCCACATGCGCAATCTGATGACGAATCTCGGAAAGCGACGTGCCGATCTCGCACATATAGGCCTCGTCATGCGACTTTCCCAAATCAGTCTTGAGCGCATGGGCAATATCGGCCTCGTGGGCCCGTACCGCATCGCGTAAACTCACGAGCGCGCGACGTCGGACATCGACATCAAACGTAGCGTGCGTCTTAAAGTAGGTGCGCTGATCGCCGACGATGCGCGCAATTTCCTCGGTGTTCATGGACCCTCCTAGTTCTCGTCCTCAAACATACCACCTGCAACAACTTCGTACATATGCTCGAGCTCTAGGCGGTCCATCAAAAGCGGAACGGGATACAGGGGATTGGCCTCGGCGTCGGCATGGGCCGCCATTTGCGGAATATCGGAGCGGCGAATACCCGAGACATATTTGGGAATTCCCAGGGCCTCGTTCATGCGGTCGACCCAATCGATAAAGGCCTCGGCCGCAAGACTGTCCTGCGCGGTAGCCGGCGCAATGCCCGCCATGCGAGCAAGATCGGCAAGCTTGGGGGCGGCGGCGTCACCATAAACGCGAAGCATGTGCGGCAGGATAATCGCGTTGGCTAAACCGTGCGGAATTCCGTATCGGCCGCCCAGACTATGCGCGATGGCATGCACATATCCGACATAGGAGCGGGTAAACGCAACACCCGCCTTATACGCCGCCGAAAGCATATTGCGGCGCGCACGCATGTCGTCGCCATGCTCATAGGCCTCGAGCAAATTGTCGTGGATGAGCTGGACCGCCTGACGCGCCATCTTGCGCGTGTAGGGCGTGGTGCTACGGCCGATAAAGGCCTCGACGGCATGCGTCAGGGCATCCATGCCCGTCTGCCCCGTAATGGAGGCGGGCAACCCGCGCGTAAACTCGGGGTCGTGAACCGCAAAACGCGGGATGAGCACAAAATCGTTAATGGGGTATTTATAGTGCGTCTCGTTATCGGCGATAACCGCCGCGAGCGTGACTTCGCTTCCCGTGCCGGCGGTAGTGGGAACCGCAATAAGCAGCGGCAGGAGACGGTGGACACGCAACAGGCCGCGCATCTTGTTGATGGGCTTGTTTGGCTGCGCAATGCGCGCCCCCACACCCTTGGCGCAGTCCATGGCTGATCCTCCGCCAAAGCCGATAATGGCCCGGCAGTCGTTCTCGCGATACAGCGCCGCCGCTTCCTCCACATTCGAGACCGTGGGGTTCGCACGCGTTTCGGCATAGACCGTAGTGCCAATCCCCTGAGCCGTAAGCGCACGCTCGAGTGATGCCGTGAGCCCCAAACGTGCAATACCGGGGTCTGTCACGATAAGGACCTTCTGGATCGAGCGCTTTTGAAGCACCGCGGGCACATCCTCTGCATGCTCCAAAATACGCGGCTCGGTATAGGGCAGGATCGGCAATGCAATGCGAAAAACCGTCTGATATGTTCGGCACCAGGCACGACGGGCTAGATGCATAAAGGAAACTCCTTTATTTGTTGATAGGTCAACATTTGCTCGACCGATTGTACTCAGCAGAGATCGCAGACGGCCTCCCAATCGTTAATCAATCAACATCTTCATATCTCAAAATTGTTTTATTAAAAATCATTCCTAATAGGCTTCACATTTGGTTGCATTTATGGATAATAGAACTCGTCAAGACGCACGTCCGGAGAGGGCCCTTACGGGACCGGACGAGCGCACAATCGCCATCGATCGAAAGGATCGAATCATGAAGTTTGTTTGCCCCGTTTGCGGTTATGTGGAAGAGTTCGACGGCGACCAGCTGCCCGAGGACTTCAAGTGCCCCCAGTGCGGCGTTCCCGGTTCTCGTTTCCTGAAGCAGGAGGAGGGCCAGCTCGAGTGGGCTGCCGAGCACGTCGTGGGCGTCGCCAAGATGGAGGGCGTCTCCGAGGACATCGTTGCCGACCTGCGCGCCAACTTTGAGGGCGAGTGCTCCGAGGTCGGTATGTACCTGGCCATGGCTCGCGTCGCTCATCGCGAGGGTTACCCCGAGATCGGCCTGTACTGGGAGAAGGCTGCCCACGAGGAGGCCGAGCACGCCGCCAAGTTCGCCGAGCTCCTGGGCGAGGTCGTGACCGACTCCACCAAGAAGAACCTCGAGATGCGCGTTGAGGCCGAGAACGGCGCCACCGCCGGCAAGACCGATCTTGCCAAGCGCGCCAAGGCCGCTGGCCTCGATGCCATCCACGATACCGTGCACGAGATGGCTCGCGACGAGGCTCGCCACGGCAAGGCTTTCGCCGGCCTGCTCAAGCGCTACTTCGGCTAAGCCAGCAACCTGAGACATAACCTCTAGCTCGATGAGGCCCGGACCGCATGGTTCGGGCCTTTTTCGTGCCTCACGAACTTGTTAACGCCCTGAAATAGGACCGTCTTCGGCATCGGCTTCTCGTCAAAAACTAAGTGAGTAGACTTTTTGGAACTTGCCGAGCACGCCATCCATATTGCTTTATAAAGCCGCAGGTAAATGACTTGTTGCAAAACGGCTTGGTCGCCAAAGTGCCAAAAGTCTACTCACTTAGAACCGCAGCCGTCCACGATCGAGCCATTTTGTGTCTAGCGGGCATCTTTCCGTCGATTACTCCCAATTTTGTCCAGTCAATGAATAGTTCAGACCGGAGTAATGCCTCAGCCCTTTGCTCATCCGAGCTTTTATCACGATATTCAGCATCGAGCATCCTGCATACGGCCTTAACGATCGCGCGGAATCTATCCTCATCCGATATCTGTCTGTGTGTAAGGAGAAGCACATCGTAGCCCATGGCCTGAAGGGCCGTCATGCGGTCAGCGTCACGCAAGCCATCCCCTGCGCGTCCGTGCGAGGCCTTTCCCTGACATTCAATGGCCACCTGTCGCCTACCGTCCGGCGAAGAAAGAAGTAGGTCGATATATACACGGGACTTTCCCACAATCGCTCGAGCACTTGTGCTTAACGTCACTTCGACATTGAGCTCTATGCCGCAAAACCCTTCGCCTCCCAGGGCTCGCGGCAGTCCAAGCAACAAATACGCCTCGACCTCAAAAGGCGACGCGGCACCCAATGGAACGAGTTGCGATACCGCCATAAATCTATTGCCGTAACGCATCCCGCAAACATCTGAACAAAAACGGTCAAGGTCTCCGCCCAAAACCAAAGCGTCTCGACGCCATAAATTTGAGGCGGTGCCGTCCTCGGACGGGCAGCGCACCCAACCGAACGTTGTCGAAATCGCGCCCGAATCAATTGCACACGAAAGCTCCGCCTCAAGTGCCGCTGGCAGAGCGCACACCGCAAACAAGCCACACATCTCCGCCAATACCAAAAGAAGCTGGAGATCCGTCAGGTGCCGCGACATGATGAATGCCGTCAGTAGAGGAGACGTAATCAAAAACCCATGCTCCGTTTCCAGCACGGATTCCCTGGGAAGCTCACCAAGAAACAGCCGCTGCCTAATGCTGGCTGGACAAGTCCGTTTGTTTCTCGTCCGAACCAATGTATACAACGGAAAACCGAGCGCGACCGCAGCCGTCGGGTTGCGGGCGAGATCATATCGCTGCCGGTCTTCTTCCGGTCGTGGAAGCGGCGGACACAAAGCGCGGACTTGAGGAGGCAAACGCCAGTACCTAAAAACCGATATGTCACAAAGTAGATCCTTCATAGGCACAGGAAAACACGAATTTCAACCCAGTCAGTCACGCATTGGCGCGAACGCACCAAAAATGGCGCCGAACGGACTGCCAAGTTTTCAACAGCCCTCCCCAACTGGCCAAAAGTTTGCCAAGAGCTGGACGAAACCCTGTTGAAAACCTCATTTTTTTCTCATGTAGAAGCTTTGCGCGGCAAGTGAGTAGACTTTTTTGAACATCCCGAGCAGGCCGGTCATCCTGCTTTTCAAAACCGCAGGTAGATAGCTTGTTACAAAACTGCCTGGTCGCCAAAGTGCTAAAAGTCTACTCACTTAGTCTGCAGGGTGCCCCCCATTAGCTGCAATTCCAAGGTTGTTAGTACTTTTGGACTCAGATCGTCATACTGAACAAGAATTTGAGTTGAGTTTTCAGGGACAGATGCGCCATCGGCACACCAAAAACAGTCACCGATATCGATAAAAGGGATGATCGAGCGCGTGAGGGCCCGTGCAAAAGTGCTTCTGCCCGTTCCACGCTCCGCAACCACGATACAGTAAAGGCCCGCGTCTGCATGCTCGATCGAGACCTCTCCTGCCGGAAATACCTTCCGCACAAGCGCCATCAGGCCATCACGCGCCTCGCGAGCACGAACGCGCACGCGGTTCACATGTCGCTCGTAATCACCCGATTCCAGCAAACGCGCCAAAGCGACCTGATCAACAGAGCTCACCGACGAGGCGTAGAAACCAAGGTTGCGCCTAAACCGCTCCATTAACTCATCGGACAACACCATGTACGCCAAACGCAACGCCGATGAAAGGCTCTTCGAAAACGTGTTGGTGTAGATAACCGACTGGGCGGCATCGATCGACGCGAGCGCGGGAATCGGCTTCCCGGCAAGGCGAAACTCACAATCAAAGTCATCTTCGATGAGATACCGACCTGGTCGCTCGGCGGCCCAGCTCAGAAGCGCATAGCGCCGCGCAATGCTCGTCACAAGGCCGGTCGGATACTGATGGGACGGCATCAGATGAAGTACATCGGTCCCGGTTTTCTGCAGAGCGCTCAAGTCCACGCCCTCATCATCCAACGGGATATGTCGAACTTTGCAGCCCATAGCCTGATAGATGCGCGTCAGACGTAAATAGCCCGGGTCCTCAACGGCATACACCTTGTCAGCGCCAAGCAACTGAACCAACATGGTATCGAGCAGCTGGGCGCCCGCGCCGATAACAATGTTATTGGGATCGACATTCATGCCCCTTGTCCCACGCAGGTGGTGAGCAATTGCGCGTCGCAGCCGAGCGGTGCCCTGCGCCGGTGCGGGCGAAAAGATTTCGCGCTCATCTTCGGATGCCAGCGTCGCCCGTAGTGCGCTTTGCCAAAGCCGCGCCGCCTCCAAAGCGGAAGGAGAAAGTGCATCGAATCGCTCGACCTGTCCGTTGACATCATGCGCGCTGGGACCCGCAGAGGCGGCATCTCGGTCGATGCCCTCCGCAGCCGAAGCCAAAACCGGTGCATCCGGAAGCTCGCAAGCGTAGTAGCCACGACGCGGCATTGAGCAAATATAGCCCTCGGCAAGTAACTGGCTATATGCATTCTCGATGGTAATGACACTGATTCCCAGATGACTGGCAAAGGCGCGCTTAGACGGAAGATGCTCCCCCGCCGCAATACGTCCAGCAACAATATCATCTCGAATTTTCTGGTAAACATACTCATAAAGCGATGCTTCGCCGCGTTTTTCCAAATTGTAGTCAAGCATGAGCCTATCACCTGACCTTATTAAGCCATTCAATCTGATATTAGTCTGACCTTGTTATTATCTTGAAAACTGAGTATTTCGCCATACCCAGCTCCCCGATAGGATGTTCCGTCAAGCAATGCACATGCCAACCAAGGGAGCAACCATGGCAGAACAGACCAGCAAGGCCGATCGCGTCAAACTCAATCGCGAGCTCGCGCAGATGCTCAAGGGCGGCGTCATCATGGACGTCACCACACCCGAGCAGGCGCGCATCGCCGAGGAGGCAGGCGCCTGCGCCGTCATGGCACTCGAGCGCATTCCGGCCGATATCCGTGCCGCGGGCGGCGTCTCGCGCATGAGCGACCCCAAGATGATCAAGGGCATCCAGGAGGCCGTCTCCATCCCTGTTATGGCCAAGTGCCGCATCGGCCACATTGTCGAGGCGCAGGTCCTGCAGGCCATCGAGATCGACTACATCGATGAGTCCGAGGTTCTCTCCCCTGCCGATGACGTCTATCACATCGACAAGACCCAGTTTGACGTGCCGTTTGTCTGCGGCGCCCGTGATCTGGGCGAGGCGCTGCGCCGTGTTGCCGAAGGCGCCACGATGATTCGCACCAAGGGTGAGCCGGGTACGGGCGACGTCGTTCAGGCCGTGCGTCACATGCGCAAGATCCAAAAGCAGATCCGTGACGTTGTTGCCCTGCGCAACGACGAGCTCTTTGAGGCAGCCAAGCAACTGCAGGTTCCGGTCGAGCTGGTGCGCGAGGTCCATGCCACGGGTAAGCTTCCCGTCGTGAACTTTGCCGCCGGCGGCGTAGCGACCCCCGCCGACGCCGCGCTGATGATGCAGCTGGGCGCCGAAGGCGTGTTTGTCGGCTCGGGCATCTTTAAGAGCGGCGACCCCGCCAAGCGCGCAGCCGCCATCGTCAAGGCCGTGGCAAACTTCACCGATGCCAAGCTCATTGCCGAGCTTTCAGAGGACCTGGGCGAGGCCATGGTGGGCATCAACGCCGACGAGATCGAGATTATCATGGAAGAGCGCGGGCACTAGTCCAGCAGAAAGGATCGCACATGAGCGATTATGCAGACCAAACGGTCGCCGTGCTGGCGGTCCAAGGCGCATTTGCCGAGCACGAGGCAAGACTATCCGAGCTGGGCGCGCGCTGTATTGAGCTGAGGCAGGCGGCTGATTTAAAGCAGGACTTTGACCGTCTGGTACTTCCCGGCGGCGAGTCTACCGTTCAAGGGAAGCTGCTAGATGAGTTGGGCATGCTCGAGGAGCTTCGCACCCGCATTGTTGAAGGCATGCCCGTCCTGGGCACCTGCGCCGGCCTGATTCTGCTGGCTCACGACCTTGCCGCCCATGACGATAAGGGCACGCCGCGCCTGGCAACCATGGATGTGCTCGTTGAGCGCAATGCCTACGGCAGGCAGCTCGGCAGTTTTCGAACCAAGGGGCAGGTAGCTGGCATCGACGGTGAAGTGCCGCTGACGTTTATCCGCGCGCCCCGCATCGTCGAGGTCCACGGCGACGCAAAGGCCTTAGCGAAAGTCGACGGCCGTATCGTCGCCGCGCGCCAGGGCAACCAGCTCGGCGTAACCTTCCACCCCGAACTCGACGAAGACACCCGCCTCCACGAACTGTTCCTACAAATGTAGGCAGAACAGAAACGAGAGTGGATAATCTCCCACTTTGAGCCTGAATGCGAGCCCAAACTGGGAGATTATCCACTCTCATGCTATGTAGTCGTTGGGAACGTTCTTGAATGACTAGTCAAACAAGAACGTCCCCAACGACTAGTCATTTAAGAACGTCCATTACAGTCGAAATTGTCAGCCCGGGACCGTCTCGGGCTACGATTGAGGCGCGCCCAGAACGGGCCGCCGACCGGGCGCCCGCGCACGGCCGAACGTCCCTGCCCCCGAGAGGGCCCGTTGGGTGCTG
>DBFRXD010000025.1:0-6455 GCA_048502435.1 Collinsella aerofaciens | reverse complement strand
CTAAAGACGCCGCCGGTGGTTGTGTTTGTGACGGCGTTTGCCGAGTATGCGGCTGATGCCTATAACCTCGATGCCGTCGATTATGTCGTCAAGCCGGTCGAGGACGCACGCCTGTCAAAGGCACTCGACAAGATCGAGGCTGCCTTGGGTGTCCGTCGTGTTATCCATGCTCCGCGCCAGCCTTTGCGTCTGACGGTGGACCGCGGGGGCAAAAAGGTGTTCATTCCCGCCGCAGACGTCTGCTACTTTGAGGCGCGCGCCGATTTTTGCAACGCCATCTGCGCCGAGGGAACGTACCTGATCAATGAGTCGATCTCTTCGCTCGAGCGTCGCTTGGACTCCGAGGGCTTTATTCGCGTTCATCGCAGCTACCTGGTCAATTTGGAAGACGTGCACAATGTTGAGATTGGCTCCACGGGGTTGATGGAGCTCAGGCTCGACCGCGTGAACTTGACGGTACCGGTGTCCCGTCGTCGTGCCGCCGAGGTCAAGTCGCACCTGGGGCTTGCGTAAGAGGCTTGCGTGTCGTCGTTTACCATCGTAGGTTTGGCATGGGCGCGCGGTGGGCATAATGGGTGGCATCGAATGAAATCGAAAGGATCATTATGCCCGCGCTTATCACCCATCATCTGTTTGGCGAGGAAAGCATCGACCGTCTTCCGCAGGGCGTCATCACGTCCGATGAAGAGCGCATTGCCTTTATCTTGGGCAACCAAGGCCCCGACCCGTTTTTCTTTCACATTCTGACACCGCGTGTTTCCGACTGCACGCTGCTGGCGCAGGTCATGCATCGGTCGCGCATGTCTCGCCAGTTCGCGTGCCTGCGCGACGGCGTGTCGCATCTGCTGCCGCGCGACGCCAGCTTGGGTCGTGCCTTTGCGCTGGGCCTGCTGTCTCATTACGTGCTCGACCGCAACGCCCATCCCTTTGTCTATGAGCAGCAGTTTGGCATCGTGGAGTCCGATTCAGAGCTTGAGGATTCGAGCAGTCAGGTCCATGCCGTGATCGAGAGCGACCTGGATGTGCTGATGCTGCAGCTTAAACGCGATGGCGCTACGGTCGACGATTACCCGCCGGCGGGCGAGATCGTCACCACCGATCGCATCAATCGCGTGGCTGGCGTGCTGATGAACTATGTTGCCGGACGCGTGTACGGCATTGACATTCCGGCGGGGGAGTACGGTGCTGCCGTTGCCAATATGCAGCGACTTTACCGCGCGATTGAGCCGGCCGGCTCCGCAAAGACGCGCGCGATCTCGCTGGTTGAGGGCTTGGTGCACGACTACTCGCTGCTCGACGGCCTTGCCCATCGCGTGACGACGGAGCTGCCCGAGCGCACCGGTAACCTGGGCCATCTGACATGGAAGAATCCCTTTACCGACGAGGTCTCGAACGAGAGTTTCCCCGAGGTCTTTGATCGCGCGCTGGTCGATTACGAGTGCACGGTCGCACGTTTTATCGAGACTGGTGACATGGATGCCGTGACCAGTCACGTCAACTACAGCGGTCGCGTGCTCAATGCCGATGAGGAGTTCGACCGCGAGGAATAGGGCCCGTGAGTGCCCCTTTGCCGAATCCTTACCGGCGGTTCTGGACAATTGGGGTACGATGAACTAACTGCATATCGGGCGAATACGAAGGGTCCCTGTCCATGAAATACACCAAGCTCGAGCGTAACTGGGTTATGTATGATGTGGGCAATTCGGCCCTTGTGCTGCTCAATACCTCGGTGGTGCCCATTTACTTTAACGCCATCAATACCGGCGCTTCCTCGGCCGACCTGGTGGTCGCCTGGGGCAATGCGCAGACGATCGCCTCGCTGGTCATTGCCATGCTCATGCCCATTCTGGGCGCGCTTGCCGACTACGCCGGCAACAAGATCAAGTTCTTCTTGGGCTTCTTCCTCACGGGCCTGGTGCTTTGCCTGGCGCAGGCTATCCCAATGTCCGCCATGGCATTTTTGACCGTGTACGTGCTGTGCACCATCGGCCTTAACTCTTCTATGACGTTCTACGACGCCATGCTGCCCGACATTACCACCGACGAGCGCATGGACGCCGTGTCCAGCTCGGGCTATGCCTGGGGCTATATCGGTTCCACCGTGCCGTTCGTCATCTGCCTGGCGCTCATCATAGGCGGCCCCGCTCTTGGCGTCCCCACCATGCTGGCAACGCGTCTGTCGTTTATCATCACTGGCGCCTGGTGGCTCATCTTTACTCTGCCGCTCATTCGCACCTATAAGCAAAAGTACGGTCGCGAGCGCGGTCCCGAGGACACTATCGGCCACATCGTGGGCGGTGTGTTCTCCGAGGTCGGACACACCATGCGCGAGATCGCCCACAACAAGACCGTGCTGGTCTACATGATCGCGTTCTTCTTCTATATCGATGGCGTCCACACGGTCATTTCCATGGCTACCAGCTACGGCTCGGCTTTGGGCATCGATTCGACGCAGCTGGTGCTTGCGCTGCTCGTTACGCAGTTCGTGGCCTTTCCGTCCGCCATCATCTACGGCAAGCTCGCCGGACGCGTGGGCACGCTCAACATGATCCTGGTGGCCGTCGCCGCCTACATGGGCATTGTGCTGTTTGCCGCGTTCTTCCTAAAGACCGCCTTCGAATTCTGGGTGCTTGCCATTATGGTCGGCCTGTTCCAGGGCGGCGTGCAGGCGCTCAGCCGTAGCTACTTTGGCCGCATTATCCCCAAGGAAAAGTCCAACGAGTACTACGGCTTCTTTGACATCTTTGGTCGTTATGCAAGCGTTATGGGCACCTTCCTGGTGTCGGTCGTCACCTCGCTGACCGGCAACCCGTCGCTGGGCGTCCTTTCCATTGGTGTGCTGCTGGTCGTTGGCTTTATGCTGCTGGTCCGCCTGTCCCGCATGACTCGGGCGGCAGAGCATGCCGCATAGGAGCGAGCGGCTATTGTGCCTGTCCACGGTACTCTTTTGGGGTTATCCGCAATAAACATTGCGACTTGCGAGCAATGATTTGCCCAAGTGGGTATGATGGAATCAGCTAGGTCGCGGGGCGTCGCCTGTGTTTGGCGGCGTCCCGTTTTTGTGTTGCAGGGAGGGTAAGGCATGAACGCCACAGTCGTGATTCCAACGTATTGGGCGGGCGATGACGCTTGCGCAAACGCTCCTGGCACCTATGACCATTCGACGCGACTCAACGCCGACAATCCCGAACTCGACCGCTGCCTGGCCTCGCTTGAGCAGGTACGTGACATCCCGCGCATCATCCTTTTGGTGGTCTGTCCCGTTTCTGCCACAGCCGATGTGTCGCTGCGCGTGCACGAGATTGTCGACGCGCATCCCACGCTCAAGGTCACCGTTGTCACCAACACCCAGGCCTCGCGCATCGCAGACCGGGTTGCTCAGATCGCGCCCAAGGGTTCGGGCGAGTGCGTGAGCCTGCGAGGCTACGGTGCCATCCGCAATATGGGGCTAGCCTGTGCCGCTGTGCTGGGGCATGACGCGGTTATCTTTTTGGATGACGATGAGACTGTCATCGACGCCGACTTTATGAAGCGCGCGACCTATGCGTTGGGGCAGCAGACGCGTCAGGGCTTGCCGATCTTGGTCAAGAGCGGCTATTTCTACGATCGCGACGGCTCGCCGCTGGCTCCCACGGACAAGGCGGGCATCTGCCATCGTTGGTGGACCAAGCGCATCGAGTTCAACCGTTGGATGAAAAAGGCGCTCTCGGGCACCCGCATCTCGCGCTCCAACTACGTGTGCGGCGGCCTGATGGCCCTGCACGCCCGCGCCTTTACGCGTGTGGCCTTTGACCCGTTTATCACCCGCGGCGAGGACTTGGATTACCTCTTTAACATGCGCATGTTTGGCTACGACGTGTGGTTCGATAACGAGTGGACCGTGCGCCATCTGCCTCCGGAGTCCGAAAAGCGCTCACCGCGCTTTATGCAGGATGTATACCGTTGGTACTACGAACGGGCCAAGTTGACATTCGCCGCGCATCAAAAGGAGCTCATTCCCGTTACGGCGGCATCGCTCATGCCCTACCCGGGCCCTTGGATTTCGCGCGAGCTCGACGACCGCGTGCGCAAGACCGCTATGGTCCGCAGCGTGTTTACCCGCGAGCATGAGGGCTACCTGCGCATTTGGCGCCATGGTATCGGCGAGGCAAAGGCCTATGCGCGCCAAAACGCTGCAAGCTATCTGCGTTTCCAGAGCTTTTGGCCCAAGATCATGGACGGGCTTTGGCGTGACGCACAACTGATCAGTATCCTGGAGGGGGCCGAATGATCGACCGCCGCGCCCAGCGCGATAGTTCAATATCAATCTTTCGCATCATTGCCGTTGCCTGCGCCATTTGCGTGCTGGTGTACTTTATTTTTGCCTTGGTGACCGGTATCGAGCCGATCGCCACGGTGATTGCCTGCGCGCTGTTGTGCATCTTTCTGTGCATCTTTATCTTTTTGACGCTCAATCCCGATTCGGTGCGCTCCCAGTACACCGAGGAGACGCTCTCGGTGGCCTCGGCCATGCTCGAGGACATTAAGGGCGGTCTGACGCAGGAGTCGGCGCGTTTGGTGTGCCGGCGCATTTTGCCCGAGACGCGCGCCATGACGGTGGCCATCACCGACGAGGGCAACGTGCTTGCCTGCGCGGGAGAGTTTGAGGAAAAACTACTGCCAGATTCTCCCATCCACACGCTTGCCACACGCTACGTTATCGAACATGGCATCGTGCAGTCGTTCAACCGTATGGTGGATGTCGTGGGCTCGGACGGCTCGCACAACCAAGTCCCCGCCGGCATTATCGCCCCCATCAAGGTAGGCGATCGTACCGTCGGCACGCTCAAGTTCTACTACAAGACCCCGCGCGCCGTCGACCGTACCCAGTACGCGCTTGCCTCGGGCTTTGCCGAGATCTTGTCCACGCAGCTCGCCATCCACGAGCTCGAGGTGCAAAAGGAACTCACGGCGCGCGCCGAGGTGCGTGCGCTGCAAGCGCAGATTAACCCGCACTTCCTGTTCAACACGCTGAACACCATTGCATCGTTTACGCGCACCGACCCGCTGCGGGCCCGCGAACTGCTTCGTGAGTTCTCATCGTTCTATCGTGCCACGCTCGACAACTCGGGATCGCTTATTCCGGTCTCGCGCGAGGTCGCACAGACCAAGCGCTACCTTACCTTTGAGAAGGCCCGCTTTGGCGAGGACCGCGTGCTTGCGACGTTCGATGTGTCCGAGGACGTAGAAGATACGCTGGTGCCGGCGTTCGTGATCCAGCCGATTGTCGAGAACGCCGTACGTCATGGTATGGGCGATGACGACGCCCTGAGGATCGACGTGACCGTTCACCAAGACGGCGAGGATGCAATCTTGATTGCCGTGGCCGATAATGGCGTGGGCATGGATGAGGGTACCGCCGCCAGACTGTTTGACGAGCGCTCTGCCCGTCCCGACGCCAGCTCTCCCCAGGGTGGCGGCGCCGGTGTGGCCATGCACAATATTTCGGAGCGCATCCATCGCTTTTATGGGCCGCACTCCTATACGCGCGTCGAATCGGCGCCGGGCAAGGGCACCAAAGTGCTCCTTCATCTTGATTTGTCAGAGAGCATCTTCGACATTCAAGAGTAAAATAAAAGGCTACGGGCTCAACGTCATGCGACGGATGCCCGGCGTAGTTAGTTGACGAAAGGTTTTATCCCTATGCTGCGTGCGATGATTGTGGATGATGAGGCGCCGGCTCGCTCGGAGCTTCGCTTCCTGCTCGAGCAAACGGGCAAGATCGGCACGATCACGGAGGCGTCGAGCGTCCGCTCCGCCATCGAGATGCTTATGGAAAGTCGCGTGGATGTCGTGTTTCTCGATATCTCGATGCCCGGTGCCTCGGGCCTGCAACTTGCCGAGGCGCTGCATAAGCTCAAAAATCCGCCGGCGATCGTGTTTGTGACTGCGTATAGTGACCATGCGGTCGAGGCATTCGACGTGGATGCCGTCGATTATCTGATGAAGCCGGTCGAGGAAGCTCGCTTGGATCGCGCGATTGAGAAGGTCATGCAACGCGCCAAGCCGGTTACGGACAGCAAGGTGACCATCGAGCGTATCCCGGTGGAAAAGGGCGGCCGCAAGGTGCTCATTCCCGTGGACGACATTCGCTTTATCATGGCCAAGGACGATTACTCCTGCATCTATACCGTCGATGATCGCTTTTTGTCGACGACCTCGCTGGCGCAGTTTGAGGCCAAGCTCTGCGACTTTGGCTTCTTCCGTGTTCACCGCCGCTATATCGTCAACTTGGCGTGCGTCACGGATGTGGAGACGGTGCCCTCGGGCGCCATCCAGCTGGGCATTACGGGCGTCGACGAACGCGTGCCGGTTTCGCGCCGCCGCGTCGTGCCGCTCAAGAAGGCTCTGAGTCTCTAGCACACTGGCCCCGCAGCCCTGTAGACCCATCGTCTGCGGAGCCGTGGGGCCTTTTT
>DBFRXD010000024.1:0-33485 GCA_048502435.1 Collinsella aerofaciens | reverse complement strand
AGCGAGCTTGCCGAAAGCGGCGACCTTTCGCGCATTAATGTCGCGTCGCTCACCGAGCGCGCTGGCCTTACGCGCCGCACGTTCTATTCGCACTACCGCGATATCCCCGACTTTATCAATCAAATCGAGGACGGCTTGCTGGCCGAGATCCGTGAGCGCATTGAGCTCATTACTGCAGCTCAACTGCCTGATCTTTATCACAACATCGATGAGCTCGAGCCGGCGCCCGGTTCGGTTGAGTTGCTGCGCTACCTTGCGGCCAACCGCGATTTGATCGGATCGCTGCTGGGCCCGGGCGGCGACCAGGCTTTCATTAAAAAGATTATCGATACCGCGCGTGAGGCCGTGGTGCCTCGTGCGCAGACGGGTATTTTGGGCCTGGCGCTGGGCACGTTCTTTGACTACTACGTCACCTACGTCGTGAGTGCCGAGGTCGGTCTGATTCAGCGCTGGTTTGAGCGTGGGCTCACCGAATCGCCCGAAGCCATGGCGCGCATTATGACGGTCATCGCCTTTGTGCGTCCCGGCGACCTATATGGCCAACCCATCGATATCAACGTGCCGGAATACGGCATGAAGCTATTGAACTTGCAGCTCGAGGACGCGGTCGACACCGCCGCAACCGTCGAGTCCAACAACTAAGAGGAGAGATAATGAGCAAACTCGTCGAAGGCATTAAGGACCGCATGGTCGCTGCCGCGCGCGAGGCCGTGCCCGCCGTGGCAGACGCCGCACAGAAGGCCGCGACCGCCGCTGCCGAGAAAGTCGCCGGGGCAGTTGCCGAGGCCAAGAATACGGCGGGGGAGACGTCCGTCGCCAGCGAGCCCGCTACCGCCACTGAGCCCGTAACCGCCGTCCACGCCCCCGAAGGCGCGATCTTCAACCCCGAGGCCGCCCGCGGCAACCTGCACTTGGGCATCGACGTGGGCTCCACCACCGTTAAGCTTGCCGTGCTCAACGACGACAACCAGATCGTCTACGCCAAGTACCAGCGCCACCACACCGACGTCCGCGCCTGCGCCCGCGACCTGTTCGAGGGCGCTGCGACCGTGCTGCCGACGGCCCAGATGACCTGCGCCATTACCGGCTCGGGCGGCCTGCTGCTGTCCCAGTGGCTCGACCTGGAGTTTGTCCAGGAGGTCATCGCCAGCAAGCGTGCCGTCGAGACCCTCATCCCGGCCACCGATGTCGCCATCGAGCTGGGCGGCGAGGACGCCAAGATCATCTACTTCGACAACGGCATCGAGCAGCGCATGAACGGCACCTGCGCCGGCGGCACGGGCGCGTTCATCGATCAGATGGCAACCCTGCTGCACACCGATGCCAGCGGCCTCAACGAGCTCGCTGCCAACGCCACCACCATCTATCCCATTGCCAGCCGCTGCGGCGTCTTTGCCAAGACCGACGTCCAGCCGCTGCTCAACGAGGGCGCCCGCCCCGAGGACGTCGCCGCCTCCATCTTCCAGGCGGTCGTGACCCAGACCATCTCGGGCCTGGCATGCGGCCGTCCCATCCGCGGCAACGTCGCCTTCCTGGGCGGCCCGCTGCAGTACCTCTCCGAGCTGCGCCACCGCTTCTACCTCACGCTCAACCTGGACGAGGAGCACCGTATCGTGCCCCAAAACGCCCACCTGTTTGTGGCGAGCGGCGCCGCCATGGCGCACGAGTCCAACAAGCTCAGCACGTTCCCGCAGCTCATCGATGCCATCGATGCCCTGGGTGACACACAAGGTGCCGAGGTCGAGCGTCTGGATCCGCTCTTTGCCAACGACGAGGACTTTGCCGAGTTCAAGACCCGCCACGACCAGGAAGTCGTCCCCAAGGGCAAGCTCGACGGCTACACCGGCCGCGTGTTCATCGGCATCGACGCCGGCTCCACCACCATGAAGGCCGCGCTCGTGGGCGAGGACGGTCAGCTGCTGCACACCTGGTACGGCAACAACAACGGCGACATCCTGGGCACGGCCAAGGTCATCATGGCCGATTTCTACAACCACATCCCCGCCGGCTGCACTATCGGCCACGTGACTACCACGGGCTACGGCGAGGCACTGCTCATCGAGGCCCTCAAGGCCGATTCCGGCGAGATCGAGACCGTTGCACACCTGCGAGGCGCCAAGGCATTCCTGCCCGGCGTCGAGTTTATTCTGGACATTGGCGGCCAGGACATGAAGTGCCTGCGCGTCAAGGACGGCGTTATCGAGCACATCATGCTCAACGAGGCTTGCTCGTCGGGCTGCGGCAGCTTTATCGAGAGTTTCGCCGTGTCTATGAACATGGACGTGCGCGCGTTCGCCAACGCTGCCATCCATGCCAAGGCCCCGGTCGACCTGGGCAGCCGCTGCACGGTCTTTATGAACTCGCGCGTCAAGCAGGCGCAAAAGGAAGGCGCCACGGTGGGCGACATCGCGGCCGGCCTGTCCTATTCCGTCATCAAGAATGCCCTGTTCAAGGTCATTAAGCTGCGCGACCCCAAGGAGATCGGCAGCCAGGTGATCGTCCAGGGCGGCACCTTTATGTCCGACGCCACGCTGCGCGCGTTTGAGCAGCTCACCGGCGTTCATGCCGTGCGTCCCGACATCGCCGGCTGCATGGGCGCCTACGGTGCGGCCCTGCTCGCCCGCGATCGCGCCGGCGCCGACGGCACCTCGACCATCCTTTCTGCCGAGGACATCGCGCACCTCACCGTGACGCAAAAGCATGTCCGCTGCGGCCGTTGCTCCAACAACTGCCAGCTCACCGTCAACGATTTTGGCGGCGGCAGGCGCTTCATTACCGGTAACCGCTGCGAGAAGGGTGCTGGCCACAAAAAGCAGAAAACCGAGGCCCCCAACCTCTTCAAAAAGAAAAACGAGCTGCTCTTTAACCGCGAGGTGCTGAGCCCCGACGAGGCCCCGCGCGGCACCGTCGGCATCCCGCGCGCGCTCAACATGTACGAGAACTACCCCTTCTGGCACGCGTTCTTTACGCGCCTGGGCTTTAGCGTGCAGCTGTCCGACCAGTCGAGCAAGAAGACCTACCAGGCGGGCATCGAGTCCATGCCGTCCGAGAGCGTGTGCTACCCGGCAAAGATGAGCCACGGCCACGTGATGAACCTTATCGACCGTGATGTCGACTTTATCTGGATGCCGTGCGTGCGTTGGGAGCGCAAGGAGGATCCGACGGCTGGCAACTGCTATAACTGCCCCATCGTCATGAGCTACCCCACGGCGCTGGCGCTCAATATTGACGAGATCCGCGAGCAGGACATCGAGTTCCTGTATCCGTTTGTGCCGTATCACGACAAGACCGAGCTCAAGCGCCGCCTGTACCAGGTGCTCGCCGTCGACCGTGTGGCCGATGCTGAGGCCGGTCACGGTCGCGTGCGCGGTCCTAAAATCACGCGCTCCGAGGTCGATGCCGCCGTCAACGCTGCCTTTGAGGCCGATGCGCGTTTCCACGAGGACATCCAGACTATGGGCGAGGAGGCCCTTAAGTGGGTCGAGGACCACGGCGGTCACGGCATTGTGCTCGCCGGCCGCCCCTACCATAACGACCCCGAGATCAACCATGCCCTGCCCGAGCTTATCTCGAGCTTTGGCTTTGCGGTCTTTACCGAGGATTCGCTCGCGCATCTCGTGAAGCCCGAGCGCCCCATCCGCGTCGTCGACCAGTGGATGTACCACAGCCGCCTGTACGCCGTCGCCCGTTTTGTGACGATGCGAAACGATCTGGACCTAATCCAGCTCAACTCTTTCGGCTGCGGTCTGGACGCTCTGACCACCGATCAGGTGCAGGAGATCCTGGAGGCCAACGGCAAGATTTACACCGTGCTCAAGATTGACGAGGTGTCCAACTTGGGCGCCGCGCGTATCCGTATTCGCTCGCTCATGGCGGCGCTCAAGGACCAGGAGGCCGAGCGCTTGGCCGAGGCTACGGCCGCGGGCGAGACTTACGAGCAGGGCGATGCCGCGCCGGTGGCGCCCTCCACGGATGCCCCCGCGTTCGCGAGCCGTAAGTACACGTTCGAGGCGCAGCGCGAGAGTGCTTCGACCGCGTGGCCCAAGGTGCCCTTTACCGAGCAGATGCGCGAGGAGGGCTACACCATCCTGTGCCCACAGATGGCGCCGATCCACTTTGACCTGGTCAAAGAGGTGTTCCGTGGTGCTGGCTACAACTTGGAGCTGCTGCCCTCGACCGATCACGATGCCGTCGAGGCCGGCCTGCGCTATGTGAACAATGATATTTGCTATCCGTCGATCCTGGTAACGGGCCAGATTATGGAGGCCATCGAGAGCGGTCGATACGACCTGTCCAAGACAGCCGTGGTTATCAGCCAGACCGGCGGCGGCTGCCGTGCCACCAACTACATCGCACTCATCCGCAAGGCCCTGCGCGAGAGTGGCCACCCCGAGATCCCGGTGATCTCGCTTTCGGCCGTGGCGCTCGGCGAGGACAACCCCGGCTTTAAGATTACGCCGGCGCTGCTTAAGCAGGCCGTGTACGCGGTGCTCTTTGGTGACGTCATGATGCAGATGCTCTACCGCTGCCGCCCGTACGAGGCCACGCCCGGCGCTGCCAACGCACTCTACGAGGAGTACATGGCGCGCGCCCGCAAGCTGGCGCCTAAGTTCAGCCGTCACAACTACACCAAGCTGTGCCGCGAGGCCATCCGCGCGTTCGACACCATGCCGCTCGTGGGCGAGGGCACCAAGCCGCGCGTGGGCGTGGTCGGCGAGATCTTGGTCAAGTTCCACCCTACGGCCAACAACCACGTGGTCGACGTTATCGAGCGCGAGGGCTGCGAGGCAGTGGTGCCGGGCCTGCTCGACTTCTTCCTGTACTCCATGAGTAACGCCGAGCTGCAGAAGAACGAGCTGGGAAGCTCTGCTACCACGCGCGCTGGTATGCAGGCGCTCATCAAGCTCGTGGACTGGATGCGTACGCCGGTGGAGGAGCTGCTCGAAAAGTCCCGCCGCTTTGAGGCGCCCGAGCGCATCGGCACCATGGCCGACAAGGCTCGCACGGTGCTTTCGGTGTGCAACAACATGGGCGAGGGCTGGCTGCTCACGGCCGAGATGCTCGACCTGATCGACCACGGCGCGCCCAACATCATCTGTACGCAGCCCTTCGCGTGCCTGCCCAATCACGTGGTGGGCAAGGCCGTGATCAAGGAGCTGCGCCGTCAACATCCCGAGAGCAACATCGTTGCGGTGGACTACGACCCCGGCGCGTCCGAGGTCAACCAGCTCAACCGCATTAAGCTCATGATCAGCGTGGCCAAGGAAAACATGCGCGCCGGTAAGGGTTTTAAGCTCGAGAAGGTGGCGCCGCTCGCGATGGACGAGGTCACCGGCCAGATGCGTGCCCATGATGGCTGCGTGAGCTGTGGCTCGGTCGATGAGAGCGCCGTGGCGTCGGTCGCTGAGCGCCTGGGACGCGGCATTAAGAAGTAGACGGCCCGCTTTGGGCTAGATGTGAGGCAAACGGGTGGTAGCCGTACCGGCTACCACCCGTTTTTGCTGGACATATGTTGCGTAAACGCCCCAACTATCACCCCTTGCGAACTTAAATATCGGAAGTATGCGGCAAAATCTGAATAGGCCGAGCACACCGGATATGTCCAAGCCATGTACCTGCGGTTTTATTGGCGGAAAACCGGGGTGTGCTCAAGGGCTCCGGAATTTGCCGCATACTTCCGAAAACGACGTCTCTGCGGCACCAAAAATCGCCCCCAGAACCCTGAGATAATGAACATATGTAGCCGTTTGCCGCGAAATACCATCCGTTTAAGGAACCCGTCCCCAACGCGCGTCATCTTTACGGTTGAATAAATACACATCTATGGAATTACGTAAGAGAGGACCGTTCCTATGAGCTACAAGACCGTTTGCGTTGCCGGCGGCGGCGTGCTGGGAAGCCAGATTGCCTTTCAGGCTGCCTACTGCGGCTTTGATGTAACGATCTGGCTGCGCAGCGAGGGCAGCATCGGCCGCACCCAGCCCAAGATCGATCATGTGCGCGAGGAGTACATCGCTGCTATCGAGGGCATGGCGGACGGCACAGGCGAGTGGTGCGCCGGTATCGCCGATAGCGGCCAGCCCTTCGACAAGGAAGCGGCACTCGCCGCTGTCGAGCGTGCCTACTCCACGCTCAAGCTGGAGCTCGATCTTGCCAAGGCAGTGGCCGACGCCGACTTGGTCATCGAGTCTATGGCCGAGGACACCCAGGCAAAGATCGACTTCTACAAAAAGCTCGCCCCGGTTCTCCCGCAAAAGACCGTCGTCGTGACGAACTCCTCTACGCTGCTGCCGAGCACCTTTGCCAAGTACACTGGTCGCCCCGAGAAGTACCTGTCGCTGCACTTTGCCAATTCCATCTGGAAGAACAACATGACCGAGGTCATGGCGCAGGACCAAACCGACAAGCGCTACTTCGACGAGCTCGTCGACTTCGCCAACGACATTCGCATGCTGGCGCTTCCCGTCAACAAGGAAAAGAACGGCTACCTGCTCAATTCCATGCTGGTGCCATGGCTACTTTCGGGCCTCGACCTGTATGTCTCGGGCGTGAGTGACCCCAAGAGCATCGACCTCGCGTGGACGCGCGGCACCGGCGCTCCCAAGGGCCCGTTCCGCGTATTCGACACCGTGGGCATCCAGACGGCGTACAACATCGTTATGCAGTATCAGAAGGTCCCGGGCCTGGTGAGCCCGCTGCTCAAGAAGATGATGATGCCCTACAACTTTAAGGCCATGGCGTCCGTCCTCAAGAAAATGCTCGACGAAGGTAAGCTGGGCGAAAGCTCGGGCGAGGGCTTCTTCAAGTACTAAAAATGATCCCTCGGGGTCGGAGGAAAACGGATCATTTCCGGCCGCCAACAGTGAGAAGATGGACCCAGAAATAGAAAGGAGTGGCAATGGGCCGGCTCGGGCTTTGAGGACAAGTTGCTGCAGGCCCAAGGCGATTTTTCGCTCAACGCAGGCCAGCACAGTGTGACCTATCTGCCAAACGACGAGACGACCGTGATTGGTCGCTACCAAGTGCTGTTATACGACAACAACTTTGGTGCGGCCGAGAGCTACCCCAAGTTCGATTGGGGCCAGCTGGGCGCCGCGGTGGTGACCGACTACAGTAAGGGAACGCATTCGTTTGGGCGCGTCTTTACGGTGGACGAGACCGCGCGTGCCTACGAGCTTGTGGGCCAGATCGCAGTGCCGTTCTCGGGCTACGTGAGCAGCGCACAGCGCGTCGGCGATTCGAATAGTATGCTCGTGGCATCGGGCCAGGCCAAGACCTTTGCCGAGTACGATCGCTATGGACTGCCCATCGCCACCTACGAGATGGAAGCCGAAAAGTACATCTACCGCGTGTACAAGTACGAGCTGTAGGGCCGCGCTTAGGTTTGACCAATGGAGTATGAAAACACGCCGTTCGCCGATGCCCCCTCCGCGAGTGGCAGCCATATGGTTTAATGTCAGAAACATATAGTTGTCGCCAGCCTGCTGGCGACGTTCTCCCTGATATCGGAGGTTCCAGGTATGTTTCACGCTCCGTTAAACAACTATCGGTTGGGCTAACATGGGTCGCCGTGCTATTTCGATAACCCTTGCAGTGGTCTGCCTGGCTGTGCTCCTAGGCGCTACAGGGCTGTTTGCTATAAGCCGAGAAACGTCCTATATGCAGGAATGCGCTTCCGAAGGGTTTGCCATTGACGGTTACTATCGGGACGACAAGACGAGTCGGGAAACCCTGGCCTTTCTTGAAGAGGATAACCATCGGTGGCAACTGGTCGACAAAGACGGCAGCTGCGTTGACGGGCAGTTTAAGCGTACGGATGACCCCAACATCCTGATATTAAAGAAGGAAAACGGCGAAGAATTCGGTACGGTTCACGTGGCGTATATATCGCGCCGGCGCGATCAGGGGCAGATCTACCTAATTAGAAATACTAAGGTGACCCGTTTTTATCTTGTGAGCACCGATCCGGCGTTTACGGTGGAGTCTGGCGAGGTCGATTCGGACAGTTGATTCACGGCAAAAAAGAGCGAGCGGGGCGCGGGTGTGAACTGCACCCCGCTATTTGCTCGTGTCCGTATCGCGCCTGCGCCTCGTCGTAACTTGCGTCCGTGCGAGCATCCATCCCGCGCTCTGCATCACTTCACGTCAAACTCCACGCGATCGAGTTCGGGCACGTTGAGGTCGATGAGCTTGCGGGCGACGTGACGGTCGTGCGCCCCGAGCGCCTCGCGTGTCGTCACGTGGGCGACTATCTCGCGCTCGACAATACCCTCCTCCTCGCCTCCGCTGGCCGAGGTCTCGACGGCGACGGTGTAATCCTTAAAGCCTGGCAGCACCGCGGCAAGCTCGCGTGTGGTCTCGGTGACGCCGTAGCCGTCCTGCACGCCGGCCTGCGCCGAGCCAATGGAACTCGCGGTCATAACGATGCAGGGGATGGCAAAGACTACCGTGCCCACAATAATGCGGCGGCGCACCTTGCGTGACAGCTCGTCGACCTCGGCATCTTCTTCGGCGGTTACAATGCCGTCGCCGTTGAGGTCGCGCTTGAGCGGCACACGCAAAAGAAGCAGCACGGCTTCGGCAGCCAGTGCGATAAAGACCACGTTGATGCCAAACTCGTAAAGCGCCGAGAGAAATAGCGACCCGCTTGCGATGGCGATGCCGTAGCCCGCCGCGCACAGGGGCGGCATGAGCGCGGTCGCCACGGCCACGCCGGCGATGAGCGTTGCGGGCTCCTGGTCGCGCGAGTTGCCCAGGCCACCCGCAAAGCCGCCGGCGAGCGCGACGGCAAGGTCCCACACGGTGGGCGTCGAGTTGTCGATAATGGCGGCCGTGGTGGTGCCAAGGGGCGAGAGCTTAAAGTACAGCGTGGACGTGACCAGGCAAAAGGCCATCTGCAGCGCAAGGCTGGCGACGGCTTCGACGGTAATCTCGCGGTCGAGCGTGGCGATGCCGTATGCCATGGCAAGGACCGAGCCCATGAGCGGGCAGATGAGCATGGCGCCCACGATGGCGATGTCCGAATCGATATCGAGGCCGATGCTTGCGATGAGCATGGCGATGATGAGGATGCATAGGTGGGAGCCAGTCAGACGCGCCCCGTTTACAAAACGCTTGCGGATCACGTGATAGGGCGCGCGTCCCTCGCGAATGTTGAACGCGCGCTTTAAAAAGCGACCAGCCTGCTCGGCAGCCTCACTATGGGCAGGGCGGATGCCGTGGCGCCGATGATGACGCTCGCGCAGTCGCTTGATCTGTTGTTTGTCGAGTTCCATGTCCACCTCGTTCCAGCGCGGTCCGCGCAACGCGCCCGTTGTCCTAACTCTACACCGTGGCGGGCGGGGTGTCTGTTGGATGCGGAATCCGATAGGGCGGATGACGCGGGAGCAAATGCAAATCACAGGCTCAATTCCATCCCGCGAGAATATGATGCACCAGCTCCTTCAAATGTGACGAAACTGTGAAGCACGAGAGCGTGAATTTCAAAAAATACGCTGGTCGCCAATGTTGCGCAACAGAATTCAAAAATCGACAGCTACCGTTTGATACGTATGGATACATCCGTGTCAAAGGGAGAAAGCCATGGCAAACTACAGCCCACAACACTTTGAGCCTCGGGCCAAGGCCGTCAACGTCAAGGGCGTTGCCAACCGCGCCGTCGCAACCGTTTTGACGGCGGGCCTCATCGCTCAGCCGCTCATGTCGCCGCTGGCGGCAATCGCTGCACCGTCAACCGATAACGGCGATTCTGTTCAGGGGGTAGTTCTGTAGAGAATACCGTTGCCGCCGGTAACCAAGCGGTCGTAAAGACGGCTGCCCAGCTGGCCGAGGAGTCGGCAAAGCAGCTCAAGGACGCTCAGGCCGCCTACGATGCCGCCCAGAAGAAGGCCGACGCGGCGGGCCAGTCTCAAAAGCAGGCGCAGCAGCAAAAGAATCAGGCCTCGCAGGCTGTGAGCGACAACGAAATCGAGCAGAACGCAGCAGAAGTCGCCGCGCTCCAAGAGAAGATTGACGAGCTCAAAGCCGCCGTCGAAAAGACCGAGCAGCAGCAGAAGAAGCTGGGCGACCTGAACGATCAGCTTGAACAGGCCAACAAGAGTGTCGAGGATAAGACCCAGGCGCTCAAGGACGCCAAGGCAAAGCAGGATGAGGCCAAGAAGGCCCTCGACGATGCGCAGGCCAAGCTCGAGGCCATGGGTATGGACGAGTACGAGGCCGCCAAGAAGGCCGTCGAGGACGCGCAGGCAAAGCTCGATGACGCCAATAAGGCCGTTACTACTGCACAGGCCAATCTGGACCAGGCCAAGGCTACCGAGGCCAACGCTCAGCGGGAAAAGAAGGACACTGAGGCCGCTCTGACTTCCGCCCAGGCCAAGAAGCAGGAGACTGCCGCTGCTCTCGCAGCCGCAACCACCGCGCGCGATAACGCCCAGCAGAAGTTCAACCAGGCGCAGGCCGCGCTCGATGCTGCCGTCTCGGGTACGGGTGTCGACCTCAGTGCGCTTGAGGCCGCCAAGAACGCTGCTGCTGGTGAGCTCAAGACCGCGCAGGCCGCGCTCGAAGCCGCGACGACTGCAGACGCCACCGCACAGGCGAACCTGCAGGCTGCGCAGACTACCGTCACCGCCGCGCAGGAGAAGGCCAACGCCGCCAACGCTGCCGTGGCATCTGCCCAGTCTGCATACGATGCGGCAAACAAGGAGTACAAGGACGCGGCCAGTAAGCGTGACGCCGCGAAGACGGCATACGAGCAGGCCCAGCAGACCGAGGCCGACAAGAAGGCTGAGTACGATAAGCTTGTCGAAGTTCGCAAGCAGAAGCGCAGCGAGTGGGAGGCAGCCTGCGCCGCTTCGAACGCCGCGGAAAAGGCTTATGACGCTGCTAATGCCCAGGTTGAGGCTCTTGAGCAGCAGATTGCCGACCTCAAGTCGAACATGACCGTTGACCAGGAAGTCATCAGCCAGGGCATATTCGGCTTCATGAATTACATCATCGGCGGCAGCCAGTTCACAGCCACACAGAAAAAGAACGCCCAGGAAGCCGTATCGATGCTGACCGGTGCCGCTGACAAGGCCGAATGGTATGACCAGTACGTCGATCATGACATGTCTCGCGACACCAACCCGCTCTCCCTGGAGCAGATGCGCAACGCCTTGACATATCTCGACACCCAGAACAACCTCCGCAAGGCGAACGGTCAGTCGGCGCTCAGCGTCAGCCTCCGCATGACTGCGGCAGCCGCCCTTAATGTATCATATTCATCGAACATCTGGGGGCACTCGGGCTGCTACTGGGACAATGGAGAAAATCTTGCCGGCGGCGGCGGCGCATATACCGGCGGCGAGACCGAGGATACGCTTGGCTGGCCATATACCGGTCTCTACACTCAGGAAAAAGAGGCATTCGATAAGTACGTCGAGAAGAATAGTGACCTTGGAAACCATCGATATGATTCCTACTATATCTACCAGCACTACAGCAGCATCTACCATGAGTGCGGGCACTATCTCAACATCATCGATGCCGGCACGAAGGCTATCGGCATCGCGACCGGTAGCGGTAAGAACACCGATTCCGAGGTAACAATCTTCGATTACAGCTCTTTTGACAGTGAGGCTGATTTCACTGTCTCCGAGTTCAAGGAGCTTCAGGGCAAGCTCGCCGAGGCGCAGAAGAACTTTGGAACTACTAGGGAAGCTTACTTCGCAGCTGTAAACGGGCAGGATGCCGCCCAGGACGCTTTCACCGCAGCCGATGTGAACATGAACACCGCCAAGGGCGAGTACGAGAAGGCTAAGTCCGGCACCGCCGCCGCGAAGACGGCATACGACGCCGCGAAGGACGCGCTCGGCGGAATCGACATCGAGTCCCTCAAGCAGAACCTCGATACCGCCAAGAGCAAGGCCGCTACTGCCCAGGCAGCTCTCGATAAGGCAAACGCCACGCTTGCTGACAGCAAGGCAAAGGCAACCGATGCCGCTGCTCAAAAGGCGAAGGCTCGCAGCGCCCGCGATGCTGCCAAGGTAAAGTCCGATCAGGCCAAAGAGGCGTATGACAACGCTACCGCTTCGGTCAAGGACCTTGCCGCCAAGTGCGATGCCGCCAAGACGGATCTTGCGAACAAGCAGGGCACGCTTGACGATGCCAAGAAGGCCGACGACACTGCCCAGGCTGGCGTTGACAAGGCTCAGGCCGCAGATGTGCACGCCGCGACCGCTCTTTCGGGCGCCAAGCAGGCAGTTGCCGCCAAGACGCAGACCCTGTCCGACGCACAGGCGAAGGCCAAGGCCGCCGAGGACGAGCTTGCCACCGCAAACAAGGCCTTCGAGCGCTTCGCCGGTGCCCAGAAGGCGGTCGACGACGCCAAGGCCGCCTATGACGCTGCCGTCGCCGGTGTCGCCGATGCCCAGAAGCAGTTCGAGGCCGCCAACGAAGCCGTCGTCGATGCGAACCTCGATATCTTCAAGGCCAAGGCCGAGCTTGCCAACGATGAGGCACTCAAGGCCGATCTTGAGGCTGTCGACCACAAGGCATCCCTTGCCGCGGGCACGACGGGCAACGAGAAGCTGGTCAAGCTGAACGCTGCCTACGCTCGCTATAAGGCTGCCGTCGATGCCGCCGCTGGTCTCAAGGCTGCTCTGAGCGATGCCGATGCCAAGCTGTCCGATGCCAACGACGCCTATGCCGCCGCGCTTGCCGAGCTTGACGATGCTAAGGATGCCCTGGCTGCCGCACAGGCCGAGTACGACAAGTATCATCCCAAGGCTGAGCCGCAGGCCAAGCCTCAGGTTGCGCAGGCTGCTGCAAAGGCTCCTGTTGCCAAGAAGAAGGCCACGTCGGCCGCTCTCGCCCAGACTGGCGATGACTCCGCTCTTGCGGGCGAGGTGTTCGTCATCGGCGGTATCACCCTCGTGGCCGCTGGTGTGACGCTGAGCGATCGTCGTCGCAAGCAGATGTAGCGTTTCGAGCGTAGGTTCCTCAACGAACTTCGGTTCAGAGCAGGAACGCTTCGATAGCTTAACCGATAAGGCCGGCGCGCTGTTAAACGCAGCGCGCTGGCCTTTCTTTGTTTCGATATCAAAAAGCCCGGTCGGTAGCCGCGAAAGCTACCGACCGGGCAAATCGTAGGCAATATGGTTGCTGTCGAGCAGCTGCTCAGCTTAGCCCAGCAGGCTTAAGCCCACGGAGACAAACGCCAGGATAACGCCGACGATGGACTCGCCGCCGAGCAGGCCGCTGGCGACAACCAGGCCCTGTTCCTGGAAGGCGGCGTCCTTGGCAGCTCTCTCCTCGTCAGAAAGACCAGCGGTGGCGTCGCGGTGGGCGGACCACTTGTCGTAGGCGAGCTTGACGCAGGAGCCCAGGAATGCCGTGAGTGACATGTAGAACGGCAGGTACACGCCCAGGCCGATCATCATGGCTGGAATGCCGAGCCAGTACATGACGATGCCGGCGATAAAGCCGCCCGCAAACCACGGCACGCTCGGGATGCCCGAGACCATGGTGGCGACGACGCTTGCCTGCGCGGCAACAAAGCTCTTGTCGGGACCAAAGGCGTCCGGACCATAGGCAGTGACGAGCGCGACCATGACGGCGGCAGCGACCAGGGCGCCCACGATGCCGCCGATGGCCTGGCCGATCCACTGCGCACGCGGGTTGGTGCCCAGCACGGCGCCGGCCTTAAAGTCGTTCATGACGTCGCCCGCAAGGCCGCACGCCACGGCTACGATGCCGGCGATAAAGAACAGCTTGACCTGAGCGATCTGTGCGAAGGCAGCCACGATGAGCATGACGATGAGGCCAAAGATCTCCATGGGGTCGATACCCGTCTGGCCGCAGCTCTGCGCGCTCATGATGGTGGTGACAAAGGTGAACAGCGTGACGATGACGGCCGGGACGGGACCAAGGTCGAGCGCGATGGCAACGATCACGGCGATGGCTGCGGTGCCCAGGCCGATGATGCCGGCATCGAGCTTAAGGGAGCCCGAGATGAGCGACTGCTCGTTGGTGTCGCTGGAGCTGTCGGCGGCGAGGCCGCGGACGATACCGGCGACCTGCGGCAGGATGTCTTTAAGGACGACAGCGACGCCAAAGCCCATCATAAGACCCATACCCAGGGACTTGACGATACCCTGCGCGGTCACAACATCGAAGAGGCCGGCAGCGGTACCGCCGACGATAATGCCAAAGTTGCCCAGCAGCGCGCCGGCAAACCAAAAGGCAACCGGGGCGAAGCCCACCAAAAAGCCGATGGACAGCAACATGGGCGAGTTGTAGATGCCAAAGGTCACGCCGGGGATATTGAGCGTGCCCAGCATGCTGGGCACCACGCCCAGAGCGTCGCGCAGCACGCTGTAGATGCCTGCGATGGCCATGGAGCCAAAGAGCTGTTTGCCGGTCTTGCCGCCGGCCTCGGTGGCACGCAGGGTCTGAGCTGCGGCGTTGCCGGTGGGGAACTCCAGCGCGGCGTCCACGATAAAGTGACGGTGGATGAGCGCTGTCGCCAGAAGGCCCAAGATGGTGCCGGCGAGTGCCACGATAAACATGTCGAGCCAGCTGATCTGGTCGGCATAGCCCAGCATCCAGGCGCCCGGGATGGTAAACGCCAGACCGCCGGCGACCATGGCACCCGCGGACATGATGGTGTGGGTAACGTTGGCCTCGTTGAGACTGGCGTTGCCCATGAGCTTCAGGAAGAACAGCGAAATGACGGCAGCGAAAATGATCGGCCAGGGGAGCGCACCCATCTTGAGGGCGGTATAGGCCGAGCTTGCCGTGATGATCACGCAGCCAAGGACGCCGATGACGACGCCGCGCAGCGTGAGTTGACCGCGCATCGAGGTGCGGTTCGAGGGATTGCTCATATAGAACTCCTTTGCGTATATCCGCTTCCCCCGGGAGCGCCGCTACGGATACGGCGCGGGAAGTCGGGTTACCAAGGGCCGCCGCGTGAGCACGCGCGCGACCGCGCACCAGTATAGCGGCACGGCAGTTCATTTGGGACGGGGCTTTTTTAGCTGCCCCGAGCGAAACCGAAGGATGATTATTCTGGGACGGGGATTAAAAAATCATTAGGTACACAATGATTTTTAAATCCCCGTCCCAGAATAATCATCGGGATATACTGCTGGGCAGACGAAAGGAGCGCCGACGATGCTTAATGGGTGCGCATATATATTGACGGTCGACGTGGGCAACACGTTCATTCGCTTTGGCCTGTTTGCAGAGGATTCGGCCGCGGCGCAGGAATGTCCGCTTGGGACGTGCGAGATCACGACGCCGGCCCGTATTACGGCCGACGAGGCTCGCATGCGACTTGTGCAGGTTATGGGCGCGCTCGCCGCCGATGCGGGTGTGCCCGGGGTGCTCGCACCCGCCGCGGCCGTGCTGAGCTGTGTGGTCCCGGCGCTCGAGCGCCCGTGGAAGGCGGCACTTTCCCGCACCTGCACGGGGCGCGTGCTCACGGTGGGGCCAGGACTTAAGACCGGCATGCCCGTGCGCTACGACGATCCGGCCGAGATCGGCCCCGACCGCATCGCCGATGCCGTGGCGGCCCGCGCCGTCTACGGCTCGCCGTGCATCGTGATCGACCTGGGTACCACGACCAATATCGAGGTCATCGATGCGCGCGGCACCTTTGTCGGCGGCGTTATCGCGCCAGGTTTGGCCCTCGGCGCCCGCTCGCTTTCGGCGGCAGCAGCGCGCCTGCCCCAGGTTGAGCCCTCGGCGCCGACACACGTCATCGGACGCAACACGCGCGAGGCCATGCGCTCGGGCGTGGTCTTGGGCGAGGTGGCCCGCATCGACGGCATGCTCGACATGGTGCTCGCCGAGATGCGCGCGACCAAGGCCGCGGGGGAGGGCAGCGTGCCCATCGTCATTACCGGCGACGATGCCGAGGCGCTTGCGGCCCTTGTCGGCCATAGCCTGACGGTCGACGATGCGCTGACGTTGCGGGGTCTCGCCGAGCTCTACCACATCAACCAAAAGCCACGCCGCGCGTAGCGATGGGGGCGATGGGACAAAAACGTCTCCACCTTCCACCTGCTACAATGGGTCAGACTATTGCGATTTCGGAGGTGTCTGCCATGTCGGACGATCTTCATCAAACTTCGTCAGGCAAGCGCCTGGACGTCATTAGCTGGGACGAGTTCTTTATGAGCGTGGCTATCGCCGCGCAGCGCCGCAGCAAGGACCCCAACACGCAGGTGGGTGCGTGCATCGCCAACACCAACCACCGCATCCTTTCGGTGGGCTACAACGGTACACCCTCGGCGCTCAACGACGACTTTTTCCCGTGGGGTACGAGCGACGACCCGCTGCAGGACAAGCACAACTACGTGGTCCACGCCGAGGCCAACGCCGTGCTCAACTACCGTGGTTCGCTCAAGGACCTCGAGGGTTCCACGGTCTACGTCACGCTGTTTCCGTGCCACGACTGCGCCAAGATTTTGGCGCAGGTGGGCGTGGGCGAGGTTGTCTACCTGGACAACAAGTACGCCGACACCGATGATGGCCGTATCAGCCGCCGCATTCTTGACTCTTGCGGCATCAGCTACCGCCAGGTCATCGTCGATGTTCAGATTGGTACCGGGGGACAAGCTCAGCAGTAGTGCGTGCCAACGCCAGCTGGCGGCAAAACAGCCAAAAGAGCCCCGTCCCAAATTGACTACTCGTGAAAGTCGCGTCTGCGCGCATGGACGGCTCGTGAGCGGGTACATGGCTGTAGTAACATAGCTTCTGTCCGCGGGCGCGCCCGCGTTATTGTGAGAAAGGAGCCCCTGTGGCTGTTAACGAAGAGCTGCTTAAGAAGGTTCTTGAAGAGATTCGCCCCAACCTGCAGGCCGACGGCGGCGACATGGAGTATATAGGCGTTGATGACGAGGGCGTCGTCAAGCTGGAGCTTCAGGGCGCCTGTGCCGGTTGTCCCATGAGCGCCCTGACGCTTTCCATGGGCATCGAGCGTATCCTCAAGGAGCACGTGCCCGGCGTTACGCGTGTCGAGCAGGTCAATGCCTCCGGCGAGACCGATGACCTGTACGACGAGTATGCGCCGTTCTAAGAAGTGAAAGCTGCGGGCGATATGCTCCGCATAGACGTCACGCCCGAATATGCGGCTGCGACCGCAAGGCCCGCGGCCGCATTTGTATGTAGGGAGCAGGGGGACCGATATGCTCAACGACCTCTACCATATGCTTGATCCCGTCGCCATCTCGGCGGGGCCCATCACCATCTACTGGTACGGCTTGGCCTATGTGGTCGGAGCTCTGCTCACGGCGGTCGTCATGTACCGCACGCAGCGCCGTTGGGGTTTTGACATTACGGTCGACGACCTGACGAGTGTCGTGGTCGGCGTGGTCTTTGGCCTTATCATTGGCGCCCGCCTGTTCTACGTCATCTTTTACGGCGACGGCTACTACTGGGCGCATCCGCTCGAGATCTTTGCTACCAATGAAGGCGGCATGAGCTTCCATGGCGGCCTGGTGGGCGGCATCATCGGCGGCGTGCTCGTGTGCCGCATGTACAAGCTCGACGCCTGGACCATCGCCGACCTTGCCGTTATCGGTGCTCCGCTGGCCTTATGTCTGGGACGCTGCGCCAACTTTGTCAACGGCGAGCTGTGGGGCAAGCCGACCGATCTGCCCTGGGGCGTGATCTTTGGCGGCACCGCGGGCGATATGCCGCGTCATCCTTCCCAGCTCTATGAGGCATTCCTAGAGGGCGTCGTGCTCTTCTGTATTTTGCAGGTGCTCAGCCGCAAAAAGCCGCTGCTGCCCCAGGGTACGTTTATGGGCGTGTTCGTGATGGGGTACGGCATCGTCCGCTTTCTCGTTGAGTTCGTGCGCGTGCCCGATGCCCAGCTGGGTTATCTGCTGGGGGGCGTCATCACCATGGGCCAGCTGCTGAGCCTGCCACTCGTGATTGCCGGTCTGGCGCTCATCATCTTCGCCCGACACCGCAATCGTCCCCAGCGCATCTACCTCGACGCCTAACCAAGACCACCACAAAGGGGACAGGCACCTTTGTGGTGGTCTTGCCGAGTTTGATAGGTTTCTAGAAAGGCTTTCGGACTGTGAAGGATTCCGACCTCTCCACAACGGCTGCGCGCGACGCTGCCCGCATCGTCTGGTTTAAGCGCTACCCCGCCAAGCAGACGCTCATCGCATTTTTGCTCGCGCTGTTGGCGACCACGGCGTTTTCCATCGATCCTGCCCCGGTGTCGAGCAACGCAGTCTTGGCGATTGACCCCAAGGCGACGGGTGCGCTGTACGTGTGCTACGAGGTGCTCCTCTCGTTTGCCGGCCATACCGACGCGGTCATGCTGCTTGCGCTTGTCTGCCTGCTCACCTTGCCGTTTCGCTACGTGTTCTTTGGCCGTGGCGACACCTGGCGTCCATCGATCATTCTGCCGTCGCTGTTCTTCGCCATCTGCATGGTGTTCGGCCGCAGCTACGATCTCACCGACTCGGCCGAGATTGTCCTTGGCGACAAAGCCCGCATCATCTGCGCCTGGATTGGCGGCGCGGGCTGGATGCTCTTGGCGGTCGTTGCCTTCTACCTTGCCTTTGAGTGTCTAGATTGGCTGAGCTCTCGGCGCATTCCGTTTTCCGAGGCGCACTTTGGCCGCGTATGGCGTGTGACTCACGCCGTGCTCTCGGTCCATCCCTTTGCCGGGCCCTTCCTGGTGCTTATGGTCGCCTGGGCGCCCACGCTCATCGCTTCGCTGCCCGGCCTTTTTATGGGAGATACGGGTGCGCAGATTCGCCAGTGGTTCAACTACCCCAACGGCACGAGTGACTACCTGCGTCTGCTCAATCCCAATGTGTTGCTCAACGGACATCATCCCGTGGTGCACACGGCTATCATCGGTTCGTGCGTCCAGCTGGGGCTTTCACTGTTCAACAGCGCCAACGCAGGTCTTGCCATCTACACCTGCGCTCAGTTCGTCATTACGGCCGCCTGCATGGCCTATTCCATCTCGTCGCTGCGCAAGCTGGGCGTGAGCCTGCCGGTCCGCGGCGTGATCTTGCTGTTCTTTGTGTTTATGCCGATGTTCTCTAACTACGCGGCGTTGCTCACCAAAGACGTGCTCTTTGCCGACGCGTTCTTGGTGCTGCTGGTACAGACCGTCAAGCTCGTGGCATGTGGCTTGCCCCGTCGTGATGCCAATGTCGAGCGAACGGGCGAGAAAGCCCCCGTGCTCTTTGCGCGCCACGACTGGCTGCTGCTTGCTCTGGGCGCCATGGGCTCCACGTTTCTGCGTAACGGCGGCCTGGTGTTTCCCCTGGCGGCATGCGTAATCGCGGCGGCGCTTTGCGCATGGGACGTGCATGTGGCTCGTCGTGCAGCCAAGCAGGCTGGTGCTGCGCCTTCGGGCGCCACCCCGCGTTTCCGCTGGGTGGGAGTTCTTGCGGTGCTTGCGCTCTTCCTTGCCTCTAATATGTACTTCACCAAGGTCTTTATGCCGGCACACGACATCACGCCTGGTTCCAAGCGCGAAATCCTCTCGATTCCGTTCCAGCAGACGGCTCGTTTTGTCCAAAAGCACGACGGCCTCAACTCGGGCGTCAACCCCACGGTTAAGGAGGACGGCACCATCGTGGAGGCTCCTTGCGACGGCTTGGTGACCGACGAAGAGCGTGCCGTGATCGACCGTGTGCTCAAGTACGAGAATCTGGGGCGCCGTTACAACCCGGATAAGTCGGACGCCGTCAAAAATTGCTTTAACGAGTACGCCTCGCAGGAGGACATCAAGGCTTATTTTGAGGTGTGGGCCCAGATGTTCAAAAAGGATCCCGAGTGCTATATCTCGGCGCTCATCAATAACTACTACGGCTACTTTTATCCGAGCGCCCGCGATGCGTGGGTCTACAGCACGGCGCGCAGTGCCGAGATTATGGCGAAGCCCGATAACCTCAAGTACTTTGACTTCCATCCGGTCGATAGCAAGGTCGTGCGCTGGTGCGACCACCTGATCAACCTGTATCGCGTGGCAGTACAACGCATCCCGTTTATCTCGCTCACCATGAGCTCGGCCACCTATGTGTGGATCATGATCGCCGTGGTGCTCTATCTGCTACGTCGTCATTCGTGGCGCGGGCTGGCCATTTGGGTGCCGCTGCTGGGCGTGCTCGCCGTGTGCCTGATCGGTCCCTGCAATGGCTCGACCTACATGCGCTACCTGTATCCGGTCATCGCCTGCATGCCCTTTGCCATCGGCGCCACCATCACCCGCAGCGACCTCCTCTGGTCCTAATTTGGTGCATTGGGGTCAGGTTGCTTTGCACCAAAGGGTGGCATCATCACGACGCCTTCATTTTGGGGTTTATCTCGCAGGCCAGTAGGTATATCATAACGACGTTTGTTTATATTGCCCGAGCATCTGCGCTGGGCTTTAGGTCGAAACCGATAGGAGACACGTATGTCCGGACACTCTAAGTGGGCCACAACCAAGCATCGTAAGGGCGCGCAGGACGCCAAGCGTTCCGCCCTCTTCTCCAAGCTGAGCCGCAACATCACCGTTGCTGCCCGTCTCGGCGGTGACCCGCTGCCCGAGAACAACGCCAGCCTCGCCGCTGCCGTTGCCAAGGCCAAGGCTCAGTCCATGCCCAAGGACAAGATCAAGTCCGCTATCGACAAGGCTTTTGGTTCGGGTGCCGACGCTGCCGTCTACGAGAACATCGTGTACGAGGGCTACGGCCCCGCCGGTGTCGCCGTCTACGTTGACTGCCTGACCGACAACCGCAACCGCACCGCCGCTGATGTCCGTTCCGCCTTCTCCCACGCTGGTGGCAACCTGGGCACCTCCGGCTCCGTCGCCTTCCAGTTTGAGCGCAAGGGCCAGATCGTTGTTGCCAAGGAGATCCTGGACGAGAACGCCAAGAAGGAGACCATGATCGCCAACGGTGCTGCCGGTGACGAGGATGAGTTCATGATGGCCATCGCCGAGGCCGGTGGCGAGGACTACGAGGATGCCGGCGAGGAGTGGATCGTCTGGACTACTGCTAACGAGGTCATGGCTGTCTCCAAGGCGCTCGAGGAGCAGGGCGTCCAGGTCAAGGGCTCCGAGACCACCATGGTCCCGACCACCCCGACCGAGGTCTCCGGCGCCGACGCCAAGAAGGTTCAGCGCCTCATCGACCGTCTTGAGGAGCTCGACGACGTCCAGGATGTTTACAGCACCATGGACATGACCGACGAGGTCATCGCTGCCCTCGAGGAGGAGTAGCGCCCGCACGGGTTAAGCCGTGCATATCTGGGCATAATGAAGCGAGCATGCAAGCCTCGTGGAATAGATGAGCCGGATCCGCGTGCGTAGAGCACCGGACCCGGCTCTTTTATAATGATGCGAACCGTTTTGTATTTCGAGTGCCGAGATTTGAAGGGAGCGCCACGTGCGCGTACTCAAACGAGCCCTAGCGATTGTGTATCTTGCCGCCGCCATCGTGGCGCTGGGTACGCTTGTCTGCCAGTTTTGGGGGCCGTATACGTATCGCTTTATGTTGCTGATGCGCGACCCCATGCCGCGCATTGTCGTGACGGCATGCGGCGGAGTTGTGGCGATCGGCGTGCTGGTAAGCTTCTTTCGCCTGATGTTTGCTCGTCGCGAGCCGTCCTGTGTGCATCCGGCGGGGGAGCGCAATATCGAGGTCACGCTCGCGGCGCTTTCTTCGTGTGCCAGGGCTGCTGCCGAGCGCGACGACCGCGTGATGATCGAGCATGTCGAGGCCCGCGTCCAAGGCTCCGACGATTCGCACGTCCGTTTTAAGGTCGAGGCTATCGCGCTTGACGATAAGGACGTGGCATCTTTGGCTACCGCGATGCAGCAGCGCATCGAGGAAGCTTGCGACACCATGCTCGGCACGCCGGGTACGACCGCGCGCGTCCGTTTTTTGCCGTCCAAGACTACCGTCCAGACCGTGGAGGTTTCCGGTGAGTGATACCAATCAAGATAAGACCGCTCGTACGCCGCGCCTGACGATTGACCAGAGCGCCACGCCGGCGAGCGAACCTGTTGATTCCAAAGCAGAGGCAACCGAGTTGCAAGACGCGGCAGCCGCGGATTTTGACGAGGCTATGGGTCTCATCAAGGGTACGGGCGCTGCCATCTGGAGCTATGCTGTGCGTCATCCCAACACCACGCTTGGCGCCGTCGCTGGCTTTATCCTCGCCGTGTTGGTGCTCACGTTGGGCCTGTGGGACACGCTCGTCATTGCATTCTTCCTGCTGATCGGCGCCGTGATCGGCCAAATTCGCGACGGCGAGAACGGGATCGTCAACTTCTTCGGCCGTCTGTTTAGCGGCCGCTAATATGTATTCGACTGTCGCATCCGCGGCAGGCATAAGGAGGAACCATGGCTTTTAATACGAAGGTCGATGTGGCCGATACCGAGCTCGAGGCAGACGAGACCGTCACCGCCGAGGCCGAGGACGTAACGCTCGAGGATGAGGCGCTCGTCGAGGCCGAGTCCGCCGATGATGCGGACGAGGATGATGAGGAAACAGACGAGTCCGAGGACTCGCTGACCTATTCCAACGGTGTGATCGAAAAGATCGTTGCTATGGCCACTCGCGAGGTTCCACACGTTCTGGGCATGAAGGGTAACCTCATGCATTTTGTGCAGGAGCAGTTTGGTGCCGAGAATCTGACCAAGGGCGTGACGGTCGAGGTCACCGATGACAATCGCGTGGTCGTCAACATCTCCGTCATCATCGAGTACGGCGCCTATGCGCCCGCGATCTTCGACGATGTCAAGGCACGTGTCACCGAGCGCCTTGCCGCGATGACCGGCCTTGAGGTGGCGGGTGTCAACCTGCGTATCGAGGACGTCATCACCCCCGAGGAGTACGAGCACCGCACCAGCCAGCACGAATAACCTTCCAAAAAGGGACAGGTTTGTTTTGGCAGATTTTATCTGCGAAAACGTTAAACGGCCGACCGCGCAAGCAAAAGCGTGGCCGGCCGTTATTTGTATGCCCCCCGATGTAGGCATACCGCTCGTCTAACTAGGGGTTGCAATCGTCGCGTTCCGCGTTACCCTAATGGGCGCATTGTTTCCAAATTGTTAACGAGGGGTTGCCGTAATGGCCGACGAGCACGAAACAGAAAGCAAGGCATGGGCGATTGAGGCCGCCGCGGCAGAGGCGGCATCGCGTGCTGCCGAGGAGATGTATCGTCCTCCCGTAGTGCCGATGGAGCGCGTGGTTGATCGCACCGATATCGAGCGCGGCGAGCGTGCCGGCCAAAAGCGCAGCCAGGAGCCGGGTTTCCCGCGCTTTTTTGCCGAGCTCAATCTGGGCCTGATTCTTACGGCCTTTGCCATCGTTGCGTTTAAAACCCCTAATCACTTTGCTTTTGGCGGCACCTCGGGCGTGTCGGTCATTCTGTCCACGCTGTTTCCGACCCTGCCCGTCGGTGTCTTTATGTGGATCATCAACGCGGTCCTGGTCGTCTTGGGCTTCATCTTCTTGGACCGCAAGGCGATTCTTTGGAGCGTTTTTGCCTCGTTTGCGCTTTCCGCCTATGTCTCGCTGTTCGAGCTCTTCATTCCGACCGATGTCTCGATGACGGGCGATATGTGGCTCGACCTGTGCTTTGCCGTGATCCTACCGGCCCTCGGCAGTGCCATCGTCTTCGATATTGGCGCCTCCACGGGCGGCACCGACATCCTTGCCATGATCCTCAAACGCCGCACGACGCTCGAGATTGGCCGTGCGCTGCTGCTGGTCGATATCGGCATCGTGGCCATCGCGGCGTTCTTGTACGGCCCGCGCGTCGGTTTGTACTGCGTGCTCGGTCTGTTTGCCAAGACGCTCGTGGTCGATAAGGCTATCGAGGGTATTCACCTGCGCAAGGTCTGTACGATTATTTGCGCCGAACCGCTCAAAGTCGAGGAGTTTATCGTCAAGCGTCTCAACCGCACGGCAACGATCAGCCGTGGCTACGGCGCATTCTCGGGCAAGTGCGTCACGGTGATTATGAGCGTGCTGAGCCGTCGCGAGGCGGTACAACTGCGCCGCTATGTCCGCGAGATCGACCCGGGCTCGTTTATCACGATCGTCGATAGCTCCGAGATCGTCGGCAAGGGTTTCCGCGGAACGAATTAGTGAGCGGGTTTCTTTGAGCAGCTGCGACAGACCCTTTACATTGCAAGATGCCCATTTGGGCGCATTTTTCCCCATGTTGGGCGATAATGATGCAAAACATCGTTACCGAATTGAGGATTGGCTCAAGATACGAAGGGATGATTTTGATGTTCTGTTCGCAGTGTGGGGCCCCCATGGGCGACAACGATAAATTCTGCGGTGCGTGCGGTGCTCCTAATACCGAGTTCCCCCATGCCGCTGCCGGTTCTGTCCCGCAGGGCCAGCCCCAGCCCCAGGGCCAGCCGTTTGTCCAGCCTCAATCGCAGCCGTTCGTTGCGCCCCAGCCGGTCATGAACGTGCCCAAGGGCTGCATGACACAGGCTTTCAACGACATGATTAAGGTTCCCGGTACCCTGGTTCGCGTATGCCAGATCGCCTTTTTGCCGGCGCTTATCTGCGTCGTGTCGGTGCTGGTACTGTTCGTCCCCGTTATCGGTGGCATTGCGGCAGCCATTGGCTTTTTGCTTGCTTACGTGGCAAGCGTGTGCGGTGTCGGCTTTGCTATCGAGTGGGGTCGCGACCTGTCGCTCAAGGATGATAACGGCATGGAGCGTCCGCTGCTGCGCTCGACCTCGTTTGGATTGGGCATCTTCTCGTCTGTCATTACGGGCGTGCTCGAGTTTATAGCTGCTATCCCGGTGATTGGCGGGGTGCTCTCAGTGATTGAGAGCACCGTGATCGGTGCTGTCGGTTCGTATTATTTCTATGGTTCGAGCGGCCTTGAGAGCACCCTCATCGCCTCGATGGGGTGGCTCGTCTTTGCCCTGTTCGTCTCGTTTGTGCTGGGTATCTTCTTTAGGATGTTTGGCGATGCCGCTGTGATGCACTTTGCGGTCGCCGGCCGCGTGGAGAGTGCGTTTTCGCTCAAGAAGGTTTGGAAGCCCTTTAAGGCCAACCTGGGCAAGTTGTTCTGCGCTTCCATCCTGCCCGAGTTGTTGACGGGTATCATCTCGCAAATCATTACGTGGATCCTTATCGCCGTCTTCGGCTCTATCGCTGCGTTCTTTATCGGTGGCTATGGCTATTACGGCTACTATTCTCATCCGTCTGGTCTTGTGGCAATCATCGAGGCCGGTGGCATTGTGCTCATCCTGTTCTTGATGATCGTTGCCTTTGTCACGGTGTTCCTGGTTGTGTTTGGCAAGATGCTCAAGTATCGCGCCGTTGGCTATTGGGCGGCACGTCATGCCAGTGAGTGGGCTGACGAGGATGCCGACGATGTCCTGACGTTTGTGCTTCCGGGCGAGAAGAAGCCTACACCTACGGGTTTTAATCCCATGGCCGCTGGTGCTGCACCTGCACCCGCATCTGCGCCTGCAACGTCGCCCGCGCCGACGTCTGCTCCGGCACCGGCCCCTACACCCGCACCGGAGCCCGAGGCCACGCCTGCAGAACCCGATTGGAATGCCGTCGCCACGCCGGCGGATGAGTCGGGCGATAATCCTGCTGCCGAAAACGATCAAACCGAATAGTCGGTCGAGGCGCCCTGGGCAACTGAACCCGGGGTGCCTTTTTCTATGGCGAAAGCAAGAAAATGCCTGGAAAACGGTTGCGGCAATATTTCTCAGAAATTGATCAATGTTGCGCAACAACGTCGCGGCTATTGTTGAGGACATAGACGTGTAAGGTTTGAAGGCGTGCGACGCCTTAGGAAAAGGAGAAGCTTATGTTCTGTACCACTTGTGGTTCTCCCATTTCGGATGATGCCAAATTCTGCCCTGTTTGCGGATCTGCCGTTGGTGCCGCTTCTGCCGCTGCGGCCCCGCAGCCCCAGTCCGCCCCGCAGCCCACGCAGGTCCAGCCCGCTCCGGCCCAGGCTATTCAGCCCGCGCCCCAGCCTCAGCAGCAGTACACCGGTCAGCAGCAGTATACCGGTCAATACGCCCAACAGTCCGCATCCGCTCCGATGGACTATGGCCCCGTCAAGGCTGACCGCAGCCTGATCGGCTGGCTGCTGCTCTCTCTTGTGACCTGCGGTATCTATTCGTTCTACTTCCTGTATTGCTTGGCCCGCGACATCAATGTCATGTGCCAGGATGACGGCGATTCCACGCCGGGTCTGGCGGCATTCATCCTGCTGTCGTTTGTGACCTGCGGCTTCTACGCGTACTACTGGTATTACAAGATTGGCAACCGCCTGCAGGCCAACGCTCCTCGCTACGGCCTGGTGTTCCAGGAAAACGGCACCACCGTTCTTCTGTGGCAGATCATCGGCGTACTGCTGTGCGGTCTTGGCCCCATCTTTGCCATGAACATCATCATCAATAATACCAATGCCATGGCAACGGCTTACAACATCCGTCTTGGCGCTCATGCCTAACAATAAGGGCGGCGTGAACAGCTCCCAGGGACATAAGGGCACGGCGGAGCTCCTTCGCCGCGCCCTTTCTTGCACCGGCGCGCTCTTTGTCGCCTGGCTCGCGCTCTACCTGCTCGACATCGGCTGCATTTTTCGATTGATGACGGGCATTCCTTGTCCGGGATGCGGTATGACGAGGGCGTGGCTGGCGGCGCTGCGCCTCGATTTTGCGGCGGCCTTTGCCTACCATCCGCTGTTTTGGGTGGTGGCGATTGCGTTTGTGCTCGCGTTCGTGCGCGAGGAGGTGGCATCGAGCAAGCTAAAGCGTGGCATCGACATTGCGGTCACCGTGTTGTGCGTGCTGGTCGTCGCCGTGTGGATCGTGCGCCTTATCAACCCGGCAGACGCGGGCCTGCTCTTTGGTGGTCACGCTCCCGCCGGAGTTCCCACCGATATCATCCACCTCGAACAACCGCGATGGCTCTGCCATTTGGGGGCGGGGTTGAAATGGTAGAAATAGCGTTTGACAAATGAGCGGGGGCGGACGAGTCGAAACGTCCGCCCCCGCTTTGACATCGCGATGTGGCTATGACTGCGAGATGCCGGCGAATTGACTACTCGTCGTGCTTCCCCTCGCGGCGTGCAGCAGCCCGCGCATCGTGGATGCCCTTGATTGCGGCATGGCGGGCGGTGCGGGCATCGTGCATGGCGTCGCGCGCCTCAGCGGCCGTTGCCTTGGCAGAGCGCAGTTTGGCGGCCAAGTCGGGGTTGGTTTCGGCAACCGCGGCGATCGTGGGGCCGTCGAGCTCCTCTTGCGTGGGCTCGGCCAAAAAGTCGATGGCATACTGGGCGGCTACCATGGAACCCTTGGACAGTACCGACTCGTCAATCTTGTAGAAGCAAGAATGTTGGGCGTACGTGGCGCCAATCTGGGGGTTGCGCGTGCCAACAAAGGCGAGCACGCCCGGTACGCGGCGCAGATACTCCGAGAAGTCCTCGCCCGAAAGCGTGCCACGGTAATGGCCTTCGCCGGCCGCACCCAGGCACTTGACCACGGCCTGACGACAACGCTCGCTCGAGGCGGCGTCGTTTTCGACCTTATAGTTGGCGATGGTGTAGTCGGTAAGTTCGGCCTCGGCGCCCAGGGCCGCCGCAGTGTGCTCCACGATGCGGCGCATGAGCTCGGGCATTTCCTCGTGCGTCGAATCGCCATAGGTACGCACCGTGCCGGCGAGGTAGGCGGTGCCGGCGATGACGTTGCGTGCGGTGCCGCCGTGCAGCTCGCCGACAGTGATGACAGCAGGCTCGTAGGGGCTGATTTCGCGTGAGACGATGGTCTGCAGGGCGTTGACGATCTCTGCCGCCACCATAACGGCGTCGTGGCCGCGCTGGGGCATGGCGCCGTGGCATGAGGTACCGCGAACGTCGATGCGGAACCAGTCGGTATTGGCCATGCGCGGGCCGGGCTCGCAGCTCACGGTACCGGCGTCGACCTCGCTCCAGATGTGCGCGGCGTAGGCGCCGTCGACGCCGTCGAGCACACCCGTGCCGATCATGAGTTTTGCGCCCTGGCCGTTTTCCTCGCTGGGCTGGAAGACGATGCGGATCTCGCCGTGGATGTCGTCGGTCATGTGGCGCAGGATTTGCAGCGTGCCGAGCATCATGGCGATGTGGCAGTCGTGGCCGCAGGCGTGCATGCAACCCTCATTGACGCTGGCGAACTCCTCGCCGGTCTGCTCGGTGACGGGCAGGGCGTCGATATCGGCGCGCAGCAGGATACGGCGGCGCGGTGTGCCGTCCTCGCGATAGGCGTCGGGCGCGGTGCCGCGAAGCGTTGCCACCAAGCCTGTCTTGAGCGGACGCTCGTAGGGGATATTCATGGCGTCGAGCTGGTTGGCGATGTCGGAGGTCGTGCGCTCCTCGGCAAGGCTCAGCTCCGGGTGCTTATGGAAGTGCCGGCGCTGCTTGATGATATAGGGCTCAAACTCGGCGGCGATATCTCGGATGGCCGTGGTGACGTCGTCTGCCGCGCGAACCTCGGTTGCCGCCATAATCTGCTGTGCCTTGGTCTTCGTCATGGTCGATTTGCTCCTTGCTGGGTCGATCGCAAAATCATACAGGCTCATCCAAGTATGCCACCTGCCGCTAGGGCTGGTAAAGTTGCCATTTGCCGCCTGGGGTTTTGTTGCAAGGGCGGGGGAGTACACTCGGGGTTGTTGAATTTCCTGCCAGAGATGGGGATGCCCATGCAGCATATCGACCGGATTATCCGCTCCAAGAACGTTTTTACCGCGCAAGACGGCACCGATGCCGCCCGCGACCTGGCGATTGCCATTGCAGGCGATCGCATCGCCGCGGTCGGTGCGCCCGATGACGTGATTGCCGCCGCCCCTGCCGCCGTGCCAGTTGTCGACTACGGCGAGCAATTCATCTGCCCCGGTTTCCACGATGCGCACCTGCATTTCTTCCATACTTCGGTTGGCTCCTCGCCGTACATGCTCATGGATATGGGCACATCCGAGGCGGCATTGGTGCAGCATGCACGAGAGTTTTCCCAGGGCTTGCCCGATGACGCCTGGGTCGTGACCCAGGGCTGGCGCGATTACCGCTGGGATCCGCCCGAGCACCCTACCAAGGCCTCCCTCGACGCCGCCTTCCCCGATCGCCCCTGTGTTATGTATTCGGGCGATGGGCATACCCTGTGGCTCAACAGCCGCGCACTCGAGGCCCTCGGCGTGACGCGCGACAGCGAGCCTCCGGCGGGTGGCAGTTACGACAAAGACTCAAACGGTGAGCTTACGGGTATTGTCCACGAGGCAGCTGCTATGCAGCTGCTGCCGCGCTGCCTGGAGTGGCTGGGCGAGGACCGCATCGCGAGCGCTTACGCCGACCAGATGAAGCGTATGGCCGAACAGGGCATCACCTCAATCTGCGATATGTCACTCATGCCCATGCCGGGCTGCGACTTTATCCGCGACGACGTCTATGACAAGCTGCAGGCTTCCGGCAGGTTGGGCCTTCGAGCCCATCTATTTCCCACGCTGCTCGACGATCAGTCTCGCTTGGAAGAGCTGCAGGCACGTTACGCGAACAGCGCACTGCTCTCGGCACCTGGTTTTAAACAATTCTTCGATGGCGTGTCGAGTGCACACACGGCATATCTCACCGAGCCGTATACCAATCCGCGCTTCCCGGGTGACCGGGGCCGTCTGACGGTTCCTGTCGAGCGCATGCGCAAACTGGTTCTGGCGGCAGCCGAGCGCGGCCACACCGTGCGCATCCACGTTATCGGAGACGGTGCCATCCATGCTGCGCTCGATATCTTTGAGGAGGCGGCAGAACTCTACGGTCCGCCCCCGCACGGTCATAACACGCTCGAGCATCTGGAGAATCTCTTGCCCCAGGACATCGATCGTCTGCGCAAGTTCAACGTCGTTGCCTCGAGCCAGCCCTGCCACATCACGCTCGATCCGGGTGGTCCGGAGCGCGATCTGGGCCTGGAGCGCAGCCGCATCATGTGGCCGTTTGCGACCTATAAGCAGCGCGGCATCCGCCAAGCTTTCGGTACCGATAGCCCCATTACAGCCGTTACCAGCATGAACGTGCTCTACACGGCCATCACGCGCCAAGACCCTCGCAGCCACTGGCCTGAGGGCGGCTGGCTCCCCAGCGAGCGCATCGACGCGGCTACAGCTCTGCGCAACTACACCCTGGGCAGCGCCTACGCGGCAGGCGACGAGCATAGCCTTGGCAGCCTGGAGCCCGGCAAATACGCCGACCTGGTAGTCCTGGATCAAAACCCGCTCACCGTTGCCCCACAAGAGCTCCAGGCTACCAAGGTTCAGGCCACCTACCTGGCAGGTAACTTAATCTACGAGCGCTAACCCCACATCCCATCCCTCAGTTGCGGTGAAATAGTTCCTAAAATCGGCCTTCAAGCCCAAAACCAGGAACTATTCCACCGCAACTTAAAAGAGCGCGTCCCAACAACGTGCCCCTATCTTGTGCATTCCATCCGCATCGCCATTTTGCTGTACTGACTTTTCTGAATGCCGGGCTCGATAACGTTGACTCAGCTCCCGTGTGGCGCCGGAGGGGCGGGATATAAGGTTTATCGCGAGTTCCGCATGAGCCGAAGGCCACTTAATGTGGCCTTCGTGCGAGCAGGACTGTAGAGCAGCAAACTTCATGCCCTCCGGTCCGCCCCGGGAGCCACTGCTAAGTTATCCCCCGGAATTCAGAAAATCTAAGTGCCAAAAAATAAGATTTTTTGACTCCATGTTGTATAACCCGCCATTCGTGGGTACCATTCAACGCGTACGCAAACAAAAAGGGTTAACCCGCGCGGCATGACCGCGCGGCCAAAAAAGGAGGAAACAAGCATGTCGTCTTTGAAGCCGCTTGCAGATCGCGTCCTGGTCAAGCCCGACGAGGCCGAGCAGAAGACCGCCTCTGGTCTGTACATCGCCAGCAACGCTCAGGAGAAGCCGCAGCGCGGCACCATCGTTGCCGTTGGCGCTGGCAAGGTCAACGACAAGGGCGAGCGCGTCCCCATGGACGTCAAGGTTGGCGACGTTGTCATCTACGGTAAGTTCGCTGGCAACGAGGTCAAGGTCGACGGCGAGAAGTATCTGCTGATGCGCGCCGACGACATTTACGCCGTCGTCGAGGCCTAGTCTCGTCAGAATCTCTGATTCGTCGTTGAACGCGGCGCCGTATAAGACTCGGAAGCGGCGCCGCGAGTCACATTTCTTTTGGAGGATTACCTACCATGGCAAAGAACATTACGTTCAACACCGATGCCCGCGCTAAGCTCGCTAAGGGCGTCAACACTCTGGCCGACGCCGTTACCGTCACCATGGGCCCCAAGGGCCGCTACGTCGCTCTGCAGCGCTCGTTCGGTGCCCCGACCATCACCAACGACGGCGTTTCCGTCGCCAAGGAGATCGAGCTCGAGGACAACATCGAGAACATGGGCGCCCAGCTGGTGAAGGAGGTCGCCACCAAGACCAACGATACCGTGGGTGACGGCACCACCACCGCAACCCTGCTCGCCCAGGCCATCGTCAACGACGGTCTGCGCAACGTCGCCGCTGGCGCCAACCCGCTGGCCATCCGTCGCGGCATCGACAAGGCCGTTAATGCCGCCGTCGCCGAGATGAAGAAGCAGGCCAAGCCGGTCGAGACCAAGGAGCAGATCGCTTCCGTCGGTACCATCTCCGCCGGCGACCCCGAGGTCGGCGAGAAGATCGCCCAGGCCATGGAAGTCGTGGGCAAGGACGGCGTCATCACCGTCGAGGACTCCCAGACCTTTGATATCACCATCGACACCGTCGAGGGCATGCAGTTCGACAAGGGTTACGTCTCGGCGTACTTCGTCACGGACAACGATCGCATGGAGGCCGTGATGAAGGATCCCTACATCCTCATCACCGACCAGAAGATCTCCAACGTCCAGGACATCATGCCTGTTCTCGAGGCTGTCCAGCGCACCGGCAAGGGCCTGCTCATTATCGCTGAGGATGTCGAGGGTGAGGCTCTGCCTACCCTCGTCCTCAACAAGATCCGCGGCGCCCTCAACGTCTGCGCCGTCAAGGCCCCGGGCTACGGCGATCGCCGCAAGCGCATGCTCGAGGATATCGCCGTCCTCACCGGCGGTCAGGCTGCCCTCGATGAGCTGGGCGTGAAGGTTGCCGACATCACCGCCGATATGCTCGGTACCGCCAAGTCAGTCACCATCTCCAAGGACAACACCGTTATCGTGGGTGGTGCCGGTTCCAAGGAGGCTATCGACGCTCGCATCGCTCAGATCAAGGGCGAGATGGAGAACACCACCTCTGACTTCGACCGTGAGAAGCTCCAGGAGCGCCTGGCCAAGCTCTCCGGTGGCGTTGCCGTCATCAAGGTCGGCGCTGCTACCGAGTCCGAGCTCACGGAGATCAAACATCGCGTCGAGGACGCCCTGCAGGCCACCCGCGCTGCTGTCGAGGAGGGCATTGTCGCTGGCGGCGGCGTCGCCTTCATGGACGCTGCTCCTGCGCTCGATGCCGTCGAGATCGATGACCCCGAGGAGAAGATCGGCGTCGACATCGTCAAGAAGGCTCTGACCGCTCCGGTCGCCACCATCGCCAAGAACGCTGGCTTTGAGGGCGCTGTCGTGGTCGACAAGGTCGCCGAGCTGCCCGCCGGCCAGGGTCTCAACTCTGCCAACGGCGAGTGGGGCGACATGATCGAGATGGGCGTCCTCGACCCCGTCAAGGTCAGCCGCGTCACCCTGCAGAACGCTGCTTCTGTCGCCAGCCTGATCCTCATCACCGAGGCCACCGTCTCCGATGTGCCCAAGAACACTCAGCTTGAGGACGCTATCGCTGCTGCCACCGCTGGTCAGCAGGGCGGCGGTATGTACTAAGGCCGACAAGGTCTAGAACTCCCACCGGGAATCCGGGGGCGTGACGGGGGTTTCTCTCCGGAACGTCCTCGGACATGTAAAGAGGCTCCGCATCGCGCTTCGCGCTGCGGAGCCTCTTTGCGTCCTGCGGAATATTCCGGAGAGAAGTCCCCGTCCCGCCCCCGGATTCCCTGCGTTTACGGCCTTGAGGCCGGCGGGCGGAGAAGGATGTGGTCGATAGAGATACGTGTCCCCTTCGCTGTTTCGCGCTTTGCGCGAAAGGCGCGTTGCTTTGGGATGGGTGGGGGACGTGGTTGCTTTGGCAACTGATCTCCGCCACAAATTACCCTTGGCATACTTGCGCGAGAACCTGCTCGTGCTACACTTGCAATTGCTGTTTCAGGGCGGGGTGGAATTCCCCACTGGCGGTAAATCGGGCGGTGTCAAAGGGACGCCGTGGCGCAGGCGAGGTGTCTGCGACCGAGCCGATGAGTCCGCGACCCGTGCGTGTGTTGGTTCGCATGCCGGCTGAACTGGTGAGATCCCAGTACCAACGGTTAGAGTCCGGATGAAAGAGGCAGGTGATCTTATGTCTGAACAGTCGCAGCATATCCATTTTGAGAACACGAATAGGTGGAGCACCAAACAGCT
>DBFRXD010000023.1:0-35305 GCA_048502435.1 Collinsella aerofaciens | reverse complement strand
TTCGTGGCGGAGGAGCTGGAAGACGAGAAAGACGCCGACCTCGCGGCCGCCGCGCGCGACATAGCCGGCAGTGTCGAAAGGCTCGACGGCTACGTGCGCCTGCTCATCGAGGCCTCGCGCGGGTCCGGCGGGGCGGAGAGGGCCCCCATGCGGCCGGCCGAGCTCTGCGAGCAGGTCCTCGCCGAGGCCGCCCAGATCGCCCGAGCGCGAGGCGTGACGCTCGACGCGGCCACGGGCCCTGCTGTCGCGGGCGCGCCCGAGGCCCCGCTCGACCGAACCGCCCTGGCGCGAGCCGCCGCGAACCTCGTGGCCAACGCCGCCGAGCACGCGCGCTCGCGCGTGGCGGTCTCCTGCGACGTCGCTGGTGGATACCTCGTCATCGAGGTGGCCGACGACGGACCGGGCTTCTCTCCCGCCGCCCTCGAACGCGGCTGCGAGCGCCTCTTCACAGACGACTCATCCCGCTCCTCGCGCGACGGAGGCCGCCACTACGGGCTCGGCCTCCATGCCGCCTCCAAGGCCGCGAGCGCCCACGGGGGCTCCGTCTCGCTCGCCAACAGCCCCTCGGGCGGCGCGGTGGCCACCATCGCGGTCCCCCTGTGAGGGCCTGACGACTCAGGCCCTTGATTCGCGATTTCGGGAATGACTCAATTGATTCGCAAAACCTCAGGCCGCTCCTTTAATCACTCCCTGGTTTCCGCCGGGGTTCGTAGCGGGTGGCGTGAAAAGGGGTGATTCAAAGGGTCGGAGAGATGCGTCTTAGCCGAGAATAAGGTTAGCCTTATCTTACTGCATGATTCGTGTGTTATAGTTAGATGTCTCTAACTATTTGGGGGCGATAGCAATGCGCGAATGCAAGGGCTTCTGGGACAAGAATGCCGGTCGGTACGACCGTTTCATGCGAAAGGACCGGGCGGCGTATGAGAAGATGTATGAGCTGATCAGGCCGGTGGTAAAAGCAAAAACCGTACTGGAGGTTGCCACCGGCACGGGGCTTATCGCAAAGAGCATCGTAAATGCGGCGGCGCACATCGAGGCTACGGACGCTTCTGCAAAGATGATCCTTGAAGCAAAGCGGGACAATCAATCCGCAAAGCTGCACTTTTCCGTACAAGATATGTTCCGCCTGCCCTATGCACAGAAGTCCTTTGATGTGGTGATCGCGTCCAACGCGCTTCACATAGTGCCGCATCCGGAAAAGGCCCTGCAAGAAATCAGGCGGGTGCTGAAGGACGACGGCATGCTCATCGCGCCAACCTTCACCCACGCGGAGAGCTCAGTTTCCGGCAAGGCAAAAGCCTATTTCATGAGTATGGCGGGATTCCCCCTCCACAGCAGGTGGACAAGCGAGGAATACCTACGTTTCCTGCGTCAAAACGGCTGGGCAGTGCAGAAAAGCGCGGTGCTGAAGGCCTCGTTCCCGTTGACCTATGCGGAATGCACGAAATCGGAGGGGCCAGATGTCGTTCTTTGAAAACACCCGCAAGCCCGTGGGCCTCGGCGGAAAACTTATGGTTGCCATGATGAATCTGGGGCACAGCCCTGTGGCGCGGTGGGGACTTCGATTTCTACGACTTGCGCCAAATGCCAAGGTGCTGGATTGCGGCTGCGGCGGCGGGGCGAACATAAAACGGCTGCTGAAAAAATGCCCGCATGGCGTCGTCAAGGGCATCGACTATTCGCCCGTCAGCGTGGAGAAGACTAGAAAGCTCAACCGAACCGCAATTCGGGAGGGGCGTTGCGCCGTTCTGCAAGGCAGTGTGGCGGATATGGCATTTGAGGATAGCTGCTTCGATGCAGTCACGGCCTTTGAGACCGTCTACTTTTGGCCTGATTTGCCCCGATGCTTCCGTGAGGTCTGGCGGACGCTGAAGCCAGGCGGGACAATTCTTATCTGCAACGAGAGCAATGGCGATACGGACAAGGACGAGAGGTGGACGCAGATCATCGGCGGCATGACCATCTACAAGGACATTGAATTAAAAGCTTGTCTGGAGCAGGCGGGTTTTCACGAGGTGCAGATACACAAAAAGAAAAAGTGGCTCTGCGTCACAGCGCGGAAGTAAGGGCATCAAGCACGGGTGTTTTTGCATCCATCCTGCACATGGCGATAGGCATGACGGTCATAGCGGCTGTGCTGGCGGCAATTATGACAGTTCTTATTCACTGAGGAAGAAACCTATGAAATGTAAAATTGAGAAAAACACCGTGCAGGAGACGCTGATCCTCCCGCTGTATTCCCGAAAGCTGTGTACGGAGCTGTACCCGAACCTTTACAGGGATGAAACAGCGGTTCGTCTGCTCGACCAGATCGACTACGACTTTTCAGAGGCAGAGAAAAACTCCCGCAGCCTGATGCAGCGTTTTGGTGCGCTGGAGGTGGCCATGCGGCAGGGTGATCTTGCTTTCGAGGTGCGGGATTACCTGAAAGGCCACCCCAATGCGGCGGTGGTCAATCTGGGCTGCGGGCTGGACAACACCGGCAGAACCTGCGACAACGGTAGATGCAAGATCTACAATCTGGACTTCCCGGATGTGATTGCCTTGCGGCAGCAGCTACTGCCCGCCGGGAATCGAGAACAAAATATCCCCTGTGACCTGAAAGACACCGCATGGTTTAGCAAAATCGATGCCTCCGGCGGGGTGGTGTTCTTTGCCTCCGGGGTGTTCTATTACTTTCTGACCCAGCAGGTCCGGGAACTGGTGCGGGAGATGGCGAACGCTTTCCCCGGCGGTGTGCTGGTCTTTGATGCTGCCAATCGGACGGCAGTAAAGATGATCGCAAAAACATGGCTTAAGACTGCAAAAATCAAGGATGTTGGGGCATATTTTGCGGTTTCGGATGCCGCCAAGGAAATCGGCGCGTGGGACAGCCGTCTGCAGGTCACAAGTCGCGGCTATATGCTGGGTTATAACGATTTGAGAGACCCTTCTGTCAGCGGCTTTTTCCGGTTTCTCGCAAGGGTCGGTGACAACGGGATGAAAATGCAAATCGTGAAAATAAGATTTTGAGAGGCAAAAATGCAAAAGACGAGCACTTCTTGCCGCTCAATTGGCAAGAAGCGCTCGTCTTTTCTTAACGCGTCGTATGGCGGAGAGAGCGCAAGTTACGCGAGCGCCCTTCTTGCCAGCTCGGCCGCGCCAAGGATTCCTTGGTCGCCGCCGCAGCCCGGAGCGCAGATGTAGCTCTCTATGTCCTTAAGCTCGGCGGTCTGGATGTAGCCACCCAGATATTCGAGGGTCTTCTTGCGGACGATGCCGTAGAGCTGCTCCTGGTGCATCACGCCGCCGCCGAGGACGATACGGCGAGGCGAGTACATGAGCACGAGGTTCGCGCACATCTGCCCCAGATAATCCCCCTCGAGCGCCCACACCTCAGCGTTGTCCGCGAGCTCGGCCGCGGGCTTTCCCCAGCGCGCGGCGATGGCGGGGCCGGAGGCGAGGCCCTCGAGACAGCTCGCGTGGCTCGGGCAGACGCAGCGTCCCTCCTCGGTGGGACGGGTCCTTACCAGCATGTGGCCGGCCTCGGGGTGCAGCATGCCGTGAAGGAGCCTGCCCGCGCACATGACGCCCGCGCCCACGCCGGTGCCGATGGTCACGTAGACGGCGTCCTCGAGCCCCTTGCAGCAGCCGAAGACCACTTCGCCGAGGCAGGCAACGTTCACGTCCGTGTCGTAGGTCACCGGAATCCCGAGGGCGTCGGCGAACGCGGCGCGAAGACCATAGCCTCGCCACGCGAGCTTGGGCGTCTGGAGGATGGAACCGTAGCGCTCATCGTTGGGGTCGACGCAGGTCGGGCCGAAGGCGCCGATGCCCAACGCGTTCACATCGCGGGCGGTGAACCACTCGACCATTTGTGGGACGGTCTCGGCGGGCGTAAGCGTCGGGGTCTCCATACGGTCGAGAACCTCGCCGTCGCCGGACACCACGGCACAGACCATCTTGGTCCCGCCGGCCTCGAGGGCGCCGAGCCTCATTTGCTTTTCGCTCATGTGATCCTCCTTACAAAGGGACGCCCGCAGTCATGGTCAACCGCGGGCGCCCATAACGTTGGCTTGTTTCGAGGCGACCCTACCTGGGCACGCGGTCCTGCCTTGCGGCAAACGGGGCGAGCACGGCGTGCGGCTCGCTTTGGTACCAGTAGGCGACGGTGGAGATGTCGTCCTCGCGCTCGTAGAGCTTGATGTCGTCGTTGCCGAGGTCCTGGAACGTCACGCGCAGGTCCTCCTTGAACGAGATCGGGTCGGGAAGGTGCCACCTGTAGAGGCCGTGCCTGGGCAGCGCGTCGTCGTTGGTCGCGAGCATCGGGTTCGGGTTCGGCTTGCCCGCGCTGAAGCGGTCGCGCGTGGCGTCGCGCGTCGAGCGGTACGGGTAGCCGGCGAACAGCGTGTTGAAGCACTGCGCCTCGGGCAGCGCGTGGGGCGGCCTGTCGAGGAAGGCCCAGGCACCGCCGAAGTAGTCCTCGGCTCCCGTCGAGGTGACCGTGGGGAACTCCTCGTCGCCGTCGAGGAAGAACTTCATCTCGCCCTCGCCCCACCAATAGCGCTCCAGGGCGCACAGGGCCATGTAGGTGCCGACGTAGTAGCCCTTACCGCGCACGCCGTCGAGCACGGTGTAGTCGACGCCCCTGCGGGTGCTGCGCTCGCGGTTAAAACGGGCGTGGAAGTACATGGCGTCGTCCGGCACGTCGGTGAGCGCGTAGTTGAACGTGTAGAAGATGTACTTAATGAACCCGGGGTGCTCGCTCGTAAGCGTGACCTTGGCGTGCTTCCTGAAAGGCATCTCGAAGTAGCAGTTCATGCCGCCCGTCGGGTTCACGCAGATGGGCATCGAGTTGACGATGGCGCGCTCACCGAAGCCGTTGCAGAAGAAGTCGCCGACAGGGCACTCGACCGAGGGGGTCTCCTCGTCGTCCCAGTAGAAGCGCAGCACGAGGTCGCGCATGACGAAGCTGCCGGCGGCGGTCTTGTCGGGGACGGTCATCCAGATGTGGCGGATGATGCCGGGGCCCTCGATGTCCGCGAGCGTGATGGTCTCGCCGGACTCAAGGGGCACGCAGCACGAGCCCTTGCGGCCGACGCCGAGGTGGCTGGCCGACATGGCGGCACGGCCCTTCTCGCCCGTGATGTTCTCGGGGGTGATGGCGCGGCTTTCCTCACCGCCGTGCATCCACACGTCCTTAAGGAACTCTCTCATCGTCGACCTCCTCTATTCGTCGTCTTCGCACTCGGCGGAACTGGCACCGTTCACGTAGACGATCTGCTGGCGCGCCTCGTCGACGAGGGCGTCGAAGTCGAGTTTCTCGTCGGGGCGCGCGAGCGCGACCGTCATGGCGAGCGGGAGGTTGACACCCGCGATCACGTGGATCCGGTCGGAGGCGAAGCGGGAGAAGCGCTGGTTCACGCTGCCGCCGAGCGCGTCGGTGAGGACGACGACCTCGTCAGTGCCCGAAAGAGCCGCCTCGACCGCCGCATCGAGCCCCTCGCCGTTGTCGTTCACGTAGGCGCACACGGCGTTGACGGCGTCGCTCTTACCCGTAAGGAACTCGAGGGTGTCCTTGAAGCCCTGGGCGAGAAGGGAATGGCTCGCCACAACTATCTTTCTCATTGATTCACCAATCTCTTGGGTCGAAGCTAGGCGAGGATGCCAGCGGCGGAGGCGACCATCGCGAGGACGATCACCACGAGGATGAGGACCGTCATGCTCGCGTTCTTCTTGGTAAGAAGGTAATACGCGCTTCCCGTGATGGCGGCGGGGATCATGGCAGGCAGGATCTTGTCGAGCAGCGGCTGAATCTCCATCGAGACGTCGCCGAAGCTGAAGCTAATCGGGCAGGTGACGCCGATGACCGAGGCGATGAGGCAGCCGACCACGGTGAGGCCGAGCACGGAGGCGGCGGCAGTGAGGTTGGGAAGCTTCTCGCTGAAGTCGGTGACGAGCTTCACGCCCTGCTTGTAGCCGAACTCGAGGGCGTGCATGCGGACCCAGAAGATGGCCAGGATGAGCGCGAACCAGATGCCGGCTCCCACGGGGTTGCCCTCGATGGCCATGTAGGCGGCGATGGAGCCCATGATGGTCGGGATCATGGTCATGAGCAGGGAGTCGCCGACGCCGGCGAGCGGTCCCATGGTGCCGATCTTCAGGTCTTGGACGGCGTCCGCCGCCGCTAGGCCGTCGCGTTCCTCCATGGCCACGCAGGCGCCAAGGATGATGGCGGCGAGCCAAGGCTGGGTATTGTAGTAGCGGAAGTGGTTGTTGAGCGCTTGCTTATAGTCCTCGTCGTTCGTGTAGATCTTCCTCAGGACCGGCGAGAGGGCGTAGGCGACTGAGGCGCCCTGCTGGGTCTGGTAGTTGAAGGTGCACACGCTCATGAGCCAGCGCCAGTTCGCGTTGCGCAGATCCTTCTTGGTGACCTTGTAGCCGGAGGGCTTGCCCTCGGCGACGGCGGTGATGTTCTCGTTTTCCATGGTTACTCATCCTCTCCGATGAAGGCGTCTGCGGAAGCGTGGGCGGCGAGCTCGGTGTCCCTCTCGGCACGCTGGTAGAACGCGATCGCGAGGGCAACGCCGACGATGGCGGCGCCGATGATGGGCACGTTCAGGAAGGCCGAGAGGAAGAAGCCGACGAGCAGGTACTGGAAGTACTTGCCGGTGGGCATGTAGCGGAGCAGCATGGCGATACCGATGGCCGGGAGCATCTTGCCGGCGAGGGTGAGGCCGGAGAGGAACCACTGAGGCATGACCTCGAGGAGCCAGTTGACGGCGGGCTGGCCGAGCGTCACGGAGACAAAGACGGGCAGGGCGGCGCACAGGCCGAAGAGCGCGGGGCAGACCCACAGGATGGCGTTCATCTGATTGAACTTACCCTCGTTGCAGAACTTCTGGGACTTCTCGACGACGAAGCCGTTGAGGATCTTGACGATGACGTCGAGCTGGATGCCGAGCATGCCGACCGGCAGGCCGATGGCGAGGCCCGTGTCCGCGCCCAGGGTCACGCCGTAGGCGGTGGCGATGATGGCCATCGTGCCGTAGTCGGGAATCGACGAGCCGCCGAAGCCCGCGACGCCGAGCTGCATGAGCTGGATGGTGCCGCCGATGACGAGGCCGGTCTGCCAGTCGCCCATGACGACGCCGGTGATAAGGCCCCAGAAGACGGCATAGTTGACGAAGATCATCGGGATGCCGTAGTAGTCCACGTGCTTGATGAAGGCCAGCAGGGTCAAAAGGACGACCTGCAGGATAGTGAAGTTGACCATGATCCCTCCTTAGATGAGGTCGGCGACGGAGACGGGCTTGTCGGCGGGCACGAACTGTGCCGTCACCTTGACGCCGCGGGCGATGAGCGCCTTGTAGCTCTGGACGTTCTCGGCGGAGGCATAGGCGCGCTGGGTGAGCTGGACGCCGCCCTCCTTGACGAGCGAGCCGCCGACGATCAGCGACGGGAGCTCGATGCCCGACTCGACCAGGTGAAGGATCGTCTCGGGCTCCTTGGCGATGACAAAGACCTTCTCGCGGTCGTACTTGCCCGCCGCGAAGTTCTTGAGCGCGGTCTGCTCGGAGATGATCGAGACGGCCATGCCCGCGGGGCGCGCCATCCTCATGGTGGACTTCAGGACCTCGTCGCCGGCGACCTTGTCGTCGATGACCATGACTCGGGTCGCGCCCGACACCGGGGCCCACTGCGTCACGATGATGCCGTGAAGCAGGCGATTGTCGATTCGTGCCATAACAACACTCATGTTTGCTCCTATCAAATGAAGTTTTACGTTCGGTACTGCCTCGGCGCTATCCGGATTCGCGCCGGGCAAGGGGTTATCGGATTATTGAGGACGCGCGGTCGGCCTGCGGCGGCGCGGGGAAGGTCACTCGTCGAGCAGGAGGTCCGAGGAGCCGAGGCGCTCCTCTCGCGCCGGGGCGGCGCTCACGCTTATGTAGTCGAAGACATATGCGATCTCGCTTACGGGAACCTCTACGCGATAGCGCGTCGAGATGCTCGAGAAGCTCTGCCTGAAGGACTCGATGAAATCGGCGCGTTCCTCCTCGAAGCGGTCCTGGCCAACGTAGGTCTCAATGGGGTTTCTGGTAACAAGGCGCTCGACGAGACAGCAGAGGTGGACGTAGAGCCCAATGATGGCGTTGCTGCCGATCTTCTCGCCTGTCCTGCGCTGAAGCTCGTGCACGGCGCTCTCGATCTCATGGAATAGCCGCTCCGGGTCGAGGATGGTGATGGAGCGGATGACGTTCTGCAGCGTCATGTTCGAGAGCAGCTTCTCGTGGAAAGAAGAGAGCTCGGAAGCGTCAAGCCACCTGCCGAACACGGCATCGACCTTAGAGGCGGACGCCGTCGACATGATGTCCTCGAGGGCGACGAAGGGGACGGAGGCGACCCCGGGGTCTCCCGTGCCGATGACGGCGCAGACGCGGTGCTCGGAGAAAACGGCGTCGTTCGACCCGTTCGCGACGAGCTGCTTGAAGGGCCTCGTGAGCAGGCGCGCGCCTATGGTGCGCGGGAGGCTCTGCGAGACGAGCTGGCGTATCCTCTCCGCGGCGTCGACCCCGGACTCGGAGCAGAAGACGATGGCGTCCTCACGGTTGACGCGCTCGATCACCTTGCAGTGCGTCACGCACGCGGCGGTCGCATCGCCAAGAACCTCGGCGATGGACTTGCCGCCGAGCAACCCGACCCCGATCTCGAGCGCAAGACCGGTAGAGACGTTGTTCACCACGCCGATAGTGGAGTCGGTAACGTTCTCGAGGGCCTTATAGGCCTCCTCCAAGGAGCCCATGTCGACGAGGAACACGACCCCGGTGCAGTAGGAATGGCGGTCGACGAGGCGCTGGAGCGGACCGACGATGTCCTTCAGCTGCTGGTCGTAGGGCATGTCGACCGCCTCGTACACATGCATGCCGAGCATACGGTTCGCCGCGTCGGCGATGCTCGTCGCCGTTGAGTAGCCGTGGGACAAGATGACGCAGAGCGTTCGAAGGGCCTTCGCGTCGCGAGACTCCGATGCGACGCACAGCGTCAGAAGCGTCTTCGTGAAGTGATCGAGCGAGATTCCCAGCGCCCCTTCCACGTCTGCGGCGACCTGATCGGAGACGCTCGAGGCAAACGGTAATTCGGAGGTCACGGCACCAAGGAGATGGGAGATTTGCTCCGCACAGGCAGACTTTCGCTTAGCCAGGCCGATGCCCGGCCACAACTGCAGGCAAATCTCCTGGGCCAGTAGAAAAGCAACCTTCCTCGAAAGCTCGATGCCATAAGAAGAGCCTGCGTCGGCAAGGACCGCGCTCACGATGCGCTCGAAGGCGCGCGACCTCGAGGAGGTAACGCCGCGGCCGAAGATCAAGTGATCCTCAACGCCGCGCACAGCGGAGACAGCTTGCGAGACGAGCTCGGAGACAGAGAGCTCCCCGGCGCAGAATCGCTCATCGAGAGAGCACAGGGCATCGAGCGCCTGCTCGACCGGCCCTGTGCTCTCGGCGGCATCCAGGGACGCGTCAATCAGAACGCCATCATCGGGCTGTTGATCGATCTGCGCGGAGGAGAGGAGCCCGCTGGGAAGAAGATACGGGCGAACGACGACGTAGTCGCCCTCGCGATTGAGGAACGCTTTGGCGCAGCAGTTCGTCACGCAGGCGCGCAAGCCGGCGATGTTATCGGAAAAGTCCGCGTTCACGAGGCAACGGTATGCGCCGCGGCTAATCTTCACATCAGAACCGATTCGGCACCCCTCGCTGCGCAGGAAGCTCAAGATGAGATCCTCGCGCTCCTCGGGGGTCCGCTCCTTGAGTGAGGGGACGCGGGCACAGATGGGCATTTTGCTGTAGGCCGAGGAAACCTTCAGATCATCGGCGGAAAGCGTCGTCGAAAGAACGAGGCGAGCGCGCGGCGCATCCTGGGAGGCATCGAGCCCGAGGGCCGTCGCAAGGCAGTGTTCCATCGCAGAGGGAGAAAGTGCCTCGATGCCGTTGACAAAGACCACGCCCCCGCGCGATTTCGCGATCGACTCGTCAAGAAGTCCATTGAACGAGGCGGCGTCCGGGACCCCGGTGCAGTCGATGCGCAAATAGGAGGAGTCGCGGGACAGCAAGCCCTGGTTCTTGCCGTACTCGTACACAAGACGAGAAAGGAAAGACTTGCCGACACCCACGCCGCCGCTCAAGAGGATGGGCAGGCCGAACGGAGGGTACTGAACCGCAGCCTTGCACTGCTCGACAACGGAGCTGAGGCTCAGGTCAAAGCCCACGGCACGCGCGAAGTCACGGTGATCGGCGATTCCCGTCGCCTGGATGAGGTCGGCGAGCGAGGCGTACTCGCTTGCAGAGAGCTTTACCTGAAAACGCTTCTGGAACGCGCGGCGATGAAAATAACGGACAGGCCTGCCCGCCACCTTAACCACAAGGCCGGCGCGAACAAGGTCGTTGAGGTACTGGCTCGCCAGACTCCTGGAGATGATGAGCGTCTCGGCGATGTCGGAGGTGGACAGACGGGCAAGGTCGTCGAGCGAGACGGCAGAGGTGAGGGCCTCGAGATGCTCGAGAATCCTGTCCCTCATGTCGGCGGGCTTCTTTGCCAAGCTGTCCTGTGCGGTCTTGTCCATGACTTCTTACCTCCTTGTACAAGGAGTATAAGGGGAACACAGAGAACGGAAGGGGGCGCGTGGGGGAATCAACAGCCCCGAGGAGAAGTTCACCACTTGAGGGGCAGAAAACAACGGCCATTGAACATTCAGGGCCGACGCTCAACACTTCGACTCGACACTTCGCTTTGGAAAGGGCCCTGCGCGATGGTGCAGCCCTCCATCTCGCAGCACAGGTCGCCGAAGGTCGCGAGGATGCGCTCCTTCTGTTCCGCGGGCGAGACGACTCGGTGGGCAAGGTCCTCTCAAAAGGGGTCGTCCGACGCCGCAAGACCTCGATGACCGACCACCGCCTCGAGCAAGTGGCGGATTACCTCTGTACTATCGAACTTGCCTTGGTCAAGTACGAGGCCAAGGAGGACGGTGAGACGTACAACAAGTTCTTCGGAGGTATAGGCTCTTTCAAAAGGAACTGGTTCAAGCAAGCCCGCAGCAAGCGGATATAGGTGGCCTCGCGGTTTCGCAAGGAACGGCCAGCTCTCCTCTGGCGAGGAACACCGGGCGACGTGCCTCGAGCAGCGGAAGCTGAAGCGCAAGCAGAAGCAGCGCGGGCAATGATCGGTGCCGATATGGGCCCAGACGTGAACAGTGCTACGTCCCCTGTTCACGGGGCGCGAAACCGCAAAGGTTGCACAGAGGTTGCAAAATAAGAAGCCCCCGACCTGTTTTCGCAGGTCAGAGGCTTGAAATCAACGAATATCGTTTACTCCCACTCGATGGTCGCGGGCGGCTTGGACGTGATGTCGTAGCACACGCGGTTGGCGCCGGGAACCTCGGCAACGATGCGGCCAGAGATGCGGGCCAGCACGTCGTAGGGCAGCTTGGCCCAGTCGGCGGTCATGGCATCGCTGGACTCGACGGCACGCAGGATGATCGGGCGCTGATAGGTGCGCTCGTCGCCCATAACGCCGACGGACTTTATGTCGGGCAGAACCGCGAAATACTGCCAGCAGCTGTGTTCGGAGTTGCGCTCGCCGGTCTGCTCAAACAGGCGCTGGTTGTAGGCGTCGAGCTCCTCGCGCACGATAGCGTCGGCGTTCTTGAGGATCTCGAGCTTCTCCTTATCGACCGCGCCGATGATGCGGATGGCCAGACCAGGGCCCGGGAAAGGCTGGCGGAACACGATATGACTCGGCAGTCCGAGCGCCAGACCAAGCGCGCGGACCTCGTCCTTAAAGAAGTGGTCGAGCGGCTCAATGAGGTCGAAGTGCACGCCTTCGGGGAACGGGATCAGGTTGTGATGGCTCTTGATGGTGGCCGTCTTGCCGCCCGTCTTGCGAGCGCCGGACTCGATGATGTCGGGGTAGATGGTGCCCTGGGCCAGGTACTTCACGGGTTTACCATCGGTCTCAAGCTGCTGAGCAACCGCGAAGAACTCTTTCCAGAACTGCGTACCGATGATGCGGCGCTTCTCCTCGGGCTCGGTCACACCGGCCAGAAGCTCGGCATAGCGGTCCTCGGCGTGGACGTGGATAAAGTCGACGTCAAACTGCTTGGTGAAGACCTCCTCCACCTGCTCGGGCTCGCCCTTGCGCAGCAGGCCATGGTTGATGAACACGCAGGTCATCTGCTTGCCCACGGCGCGAGCGCCCAGCGCAGCCACGACGGAGGAGTCGACGCCACCGGACAGGGCCAGAATCACGCGGTCGTCGCCGACCTTCTCGCGGAACTCAGCCGTCATGGTCTCGACCAGGTTGTCCATGCTCCAGTTGGGCTCCAGGCCGCAGATCTCAAACAGGAAGTTGCTCAGCAGCTGCTGACCGTACTCGGAGTGCTTGACCTCGGGGTGGAACTGCGTGGTGAAAATCTTGCGCTCGACGCACTCCATGGCGGCAACCGGGCACACGTCGGTGCTAGCGGTAACGGTAAAGCCCTCGGGCACCTCGGAAACGGCGTCGCGATGGCTCATCCACACGGTCTGCTCCATGGGCGTGGAGTTAAAGAGCTTGGCGCCGGCCGTGCGCGTGATGGTGGCGCGGCCGTACTCGCCCACCTCGGAGTGACCGACCTTGCCGCCGAGCGTCACCGCCGTGATCTGATGGCCGTAGCAGAAGCCCAAGACGGGAAGGCCCAGGTCAAAGATGGCGGGGTCGATGGACGGAGCGTCCTCGGCGTACACGGAGGCCGGACCGCCAGAAAGGATGAGCGCAGAGGCGTTCATCTCGCGAATCTCGTCGGCCGATATGTCGCAGGGAACAATCTCGGAATACACGTTGAGGTCGCGGACGCGACGGGCAATGAGCTGACCGTACTGCGCACCAAAGTCGAGTACGAGGACCTTTGCGGAAGCCTTTTGATCCATGGTATCCCCCTCTTGTTGGCGGGGAGCCGGTGCCCACCCGCGTGAATGAACGAAAATAACCTCCATAGTGTACACGTTATATGGGGTTTCTCGTCCCTCGCAGCCATCAGCGCACGGCAAACGCACGACCTGGGCCCCTGTTTGACGACAATTGAAGTGTTACCAAACGTTACGGATGATGTAATACGTTTGAACATTGGACGCCCTGTGCCACAATACTGCCGAACGATTCCGCCTCTGCGGCGGCAAATACGATAGGAATACCAGCATGAAACGCATCCTTCTCATCGCCACGGGCGGCACCATCGCATCGACCGAAGACGGCAACGGTCTCTCCCCCGCCCTGACCGGTGAGGAGCTCGCCCAGAGCGTCCCCGAGATCTCGGGCCTCTGCGAGCTCGACGTGGTACAGCCCATGAACATCGACAGCACCAATATGCGTCCCAGTGACTGGATGCGTATCCGCGACGTCATCGTCGAGGGTTATGCCGACCACGACGGCTTCGTGATTCTGCACGGCACCGACACCATGAGCTACACCGCGGCAGCGCTTTCCTACCTGATTCAGGACAGCCCCAAGCCCATCGTGCTCACCGGCTCGCAAAAGCCCATGGGCAACCCCTTTACCGACGCCAAGCTCAATCTGTACCAGAGCCTGCTCTATGCGCTCGACGAGCACTCGCACGATGTGTCGATTGTGTTTGGTGGCGTCGCCATTGCCGGCACGCGCGCCCGCAAGCAGCGCACCATGAGCTTTAACGCGTTCATTAGCGTCAACTATCCGCCCATTGCCTACATCCGCAACGACCGCATCGTGCGCAACGGGCTCCACGGCACTCATCAGGGCGAAAACCCGGTGCGTTTCTACGACAACATCGACCCGCACGTGTTTGTCCTTAAGCTTACGCCCGGCGTGAACCCGGGTATCCTGGACGCCCTAGCCGATAGCTACGATGCTGTAATTCTTGAGACCTTTGGCATTGGCGGTATTCCCGAGTTTGGCGAGTCCGGCGAGTCATTCCAGGAGGCGATTTTCCGCTGGGTCGATTCGGGCCGCACCGTCGTTATGACCACGCAGGTCCCCGAAGAGGGCCTCGATCTGGGCGTTTATGAGGTCGGCCGCGCTTATGCCGATCATCCGGGCATTCTGCGCGGCGATGACATGACCACCGAGACGCTTGTGGCCAAGACCATGTGGGCACTCGGCCAGTCACGCGATGCCGCCGAAATCCAGCGCCTGTTCTACAGCCAAGTCAACCACGACCGTATCCCGATGGCGTAATCTCTAAGGCAGCTCCACTTATCGCAACCTTAAACGACAGGTGGTCCCCCTCGGGCCGTGCAAAAATCGGAGTATTCTGCAATTTCTCCGCCGGAGGCATAGAATCGACCGATTGTTAGACGAACTTTTAGGACGAGGGTTCCGTCTAGTAAATATTTATTCCTCATTTTTATTTAGTATGTGGATTAACTACTGCCAAAAAGGCAAAGCCAGCCGCTCGAGCTACCATCTACGGCCAAACTGGTGCTGAATACTCGCGATTTTGCACATCGCAACCAGGGGGACCCGCCCAAAGAGCGTCAAATACAGCGGGGGAACGCCCTATCCGATACCCTCGAGAAGCTCTGACACCGTCATGCCGAGTGCGGGCGCGATCTTAAATAGAACCTTGAGCGTGAAATTTGCCGTCCCATCTTCGATTCGGTCGAGGTAGGGTCGGCTGATTCCTGTCGCCACACAAAAATCAACCTTGGAGATACCAAGGTCCCTGCGTGTCTCTTCGACCCGCCTGCCAAGAATCTGTTTCGCACGTTCGTCCATGCAGCCGAGTTTGAAATGGAGCCGAACATAAACGTAAACTATAGTTTACGTTTTCCCGAATACACAGGAGTTTTCTATGTCGGGTTCTTCGGTCCGCATGTACCGAGCCGCGCTTCGCACAAACAGCGCGCCGCCCAAGCTCGTCGTCGTTGAAGCTGAATGCCTTTCGCCCGATGAGCGCACAGCATTTGCATTGCTATCAAGTCGCGTCGCCGCCGTTCTGGTCCCTTGCCCGGCGCGAGGTGAACTTGCCATCCGATGCCAAACGCACGGCTGCTCGCTCAATCAGGCTGCCGTAATCGCAACCAGCCAACGCGGCCTGCCGCTCCTTTTAGAAGCCGGCATAGCACTCGCCCTTCGCGGCGCCGGATACGAAAACGAGGCCGCCGCCGATGCAGTCTTTCAACCACGATCGAGCGGCGGCCTCGCAGCAGCCATCGAATATGCTTGCAGGCTCGTTGTCTAAAAGGACAAGCTAGAAACCAAAGCCAAAGCCCGTTCCGGTAATCGCCGAGTACATAAAGTAAACGTTGATCACGTTGAGGAACACACCCGTGATGCAACCGTTGCGCAGGTAGCGTTCGCACACGATGCGCGCCATGGCGGCGGAGTCATCATTGTTTTTAGCCTGGCGTCCCGCCGTAAAGTACGTCGCCACGCTCAGCAGTAGGTTGAGCACCGGCAGTGCCAGCAGCTCGTAGCTCTTACCCCAGCGCGTCACCTCGCCGGCTGCGTTAAACTTCGTTGCCACCTCGGGGCCAATGTTGGGGATAACACACGCTGCAACCACCAGCGGAATCACCGCAAGTACGAGCAGCGCAATACCCATGTAGCCAGCTTTTTTGCCGTATTTAAACATATGCGTCCCCCTTACACGTTAAAGCGGAAGTGCACGACGTCGCCATCGGCCATGACATAGTCCTTGCCCTCAATACGCAGTTTGCCGGCGGCCTTGGCGCCCTGCTCACCGCCGAGCTCGATGTAGTCGTCATAGCCAATGACCTCGGCCTTAATAAAGCCGCGCTCAAAATCGGTGTGGATGACGCCGGCGGCCTGCGGGGCGGTCGCGCCCTGACGAACCGTCCAGGCCTTGACCTCCATCTCGCCGGCCGTAAAGAACGACTGCAGACCGAGCAGCTTATAGGCCGCCTGCGCGAGCACGTCCAGACCGGGCTGTTCCAGGCCCAGGCTCTCCAGGTAGTCGGCGGCGTCCTCGGGATCGAGCTCGGAAAGCTCGGCCTCAATCTTGGCGCAGATGGGCAACGGCTTGACGCCATCGATGGGCGCCAGGTCGTCGTTGAGCATATCCTCGTCCACGTTGGCCACATACAGGATGGGCTTCATGGTGAGCAGGAACAGCCCCTTGGCGGCGGCACGCTCCTCGTCGGTCATCTCCATGGATGCGGCGCGCTTGCCCTCGTTGAGCCAGGCAAGCAGGCGCTTGGCGACCTCGAACTTGGGCATGAGCTCCTTGTCACGCTTGGCCTCCTTCTCGAGCTTAGGCAGCTGCTTCTCGAGCGTGCCCATGTCGGCCAGGATGAGCTCGGTCATGATGGTGTCGGCATCGCCGGCGGGATCGACGAACTCGCCCGTGCGGCCCACCTCACGCATGACGTTGGGGTCCTTAAAGTAGCGCACGACCTCGCAGATGGCATCGGTCTCGCGGATGTTTGCCAGGAACTGGTTGCCCAGACCCTCACCCTCGTTAGCGCCCTTCACCAGACCTGCGATGTCGACGAACTCGACCGTCGCCGGCACAATGCGGCCCGGGTTAACGATGTCGGCAAGCTTTTGCAAGCGGCTATCGGGCACGTCGACGATACCCACGTTGGGGTCGATCGTGGCAAACGGGTAGTTGGCGGCAAGGCCGGTCTTTTTGGTAAGCGCGGTGAACAGCGTCGACTTGCCCACGTTGGGCAGGCCCACGATACCGATGGAAAGGGACACGACAGCTCCTTTTGGTACAGGTACTTCAAACTGCATAAGTATAGCGCCGCCGCAGCATCCGGGCGAATCCGGACACCGCGGCGGCGCAAATGAAGCAAAGATTGGGGTCGCTGGCTAGTCCGCGAGCTTCTCCACCTGATCGAGCATCTTGTCGAGCTTGGCCTTTGCTTCGGCCTTGACCTTCTCAGCTTCTTCGTGAGCCTTCGCCTTCTGGGCGGCCTTTTCCTCGGCCTCGGGGTCGACGACGACCAGATTGGACGCGTCATGCTCAACCAACTTGAGCGCATGCTCGGGGCACACCTTGACGCAGGCACCGCAGCCCAAGCAATACGTCGACTCCAGCGCAAAGCGGCCGCTTCCCACCAAATCGCAGGCGAACGTGGGGCATACATTGACGCACTCGCCGCACGACGTGCACTTGTCAAAATCGCATTCCGGTGTGCTCACCTGCATATTCTGGGCAAGCTCGGGGTGGTTTTGCAGCGTCGAGAGCACCAGCTGGCGCCCGTGCGTGAGCGAACGGCGGCGCTTGGTCGTCGTGGTACCGCACATGGTGTTGAGCGTGCGCTCAAGCTGCGTGATCTGGTGACGGTGGGCCTTCAACTTCTGCGTCACCGAGGCCAGTGCCGCAGTCGCCGGATTGAGCTTGGTCACCGTCAGGCCCGTGGTGCGGGCAATCTTTTCCATGTACTCCTTGCGCTCGTACTCGCGGCGCTTATGGCATTTGAGGCTCTTGGAGTCGACCTCCAAGCCCATACCCGTGCCGGACCACTCCTCGGCGGTAGCAATGGCCTCGCCCAAAATGTCCTCGCCACCGGTGTTGCGGCACTTATCGCACACGCCCAGTGGCAGGTAGACGCTCACGTTGGGATAGTCCGCCAGTACCGAGAACCAGGTCTCGGCCGTAATATCGCCCACGCAGGCAACGACGACCTCGTTTTCGCGCGGCATGCGCTTGAGGGCGCGTGTGCAGGTGACGTAGGCGGTCTCGTGGCTCGTAGCAGCGGAGACGATATCGTCATACAGGTTTTTAGGCGCCAGGCGCGGCGAGATGATCGCCTCGGTCGGACAGGCAGCGGCGCACAGGCCGCACTTGCGACAGGAGTCGAGGATCTCGATGGCGTCTTCCTCGACCTCGATAGCGTTGACCGGGCACACGTCCATGCACGCGGCGCAACCGCTCTTTTCGTTTTTGCAGGTCAAGCACGGAATGGTGTTGCCGCGCGGACGCTCCTTGTAGTCGGCAGGATTCCACTGCGGCGCCGACGGATCGAGCGCGTCGGTCACGCCGCCAAGCGGGTTTTTAAGAAAGTCGAAACCCTTGCTGATCTCGATAATGTCATCAAACAGATCGTGTTCCTGCGCCATGCGCGGCCCCTCCCTGAGCAGTGCAAACAAGCAAGAGATAATGATACGCTATCGGCCCACGCCTCGGGCAAATTACACGCGGAGCATCTTTGCGGCAAATAGCCCATGGCCTATCGCCGTCTCGATTGCACAAGATCAATCAAGCGCCAAACTATGCCTCGCGCATGAGCTCGGCGAGCTTTTGCCTGGTCACCTTGGCCTGCTCGTTGGCCATATTGCGCTCGTTTCTAAAGACCGCATTTGCAACACCCTGCAAATCGGCATCGGAAATCGCGCTGCACGGACCGTCCATCGACGCCGCCGTGGGACATACGCACAACGGCAACTCGGCATAAAACGCAACGGCCTTGGCGATATCGAGCATCTTGCCGCCGCCAATGCCCACCACCATGTCGCAATACTCGGCCCGGGCTTCCTTGGCCATTTCGACAACGGCATCTTCCGTACACGGACCGTTGTAAATCTTAAAGAACGGCTCGCTTAGATCTTCATCCAGAAATCCATCGACGATCTGCCTGCACAGCCGATCCTCGGTGCCCTGGTCAAACAAGACATAGGCAGCGCAGCCCAACCATGACAAATACCTGCCCTGACGCGAGAGCTCACCCGGCCCCTGAACATATCGTCCGGGACCGCCATAAACCATGGGAAGCGCCATACGAGAATCCGCCCTTTCATCAACAACAATTGGTGCAAAGCAACCTGACCCCTTTGCCCCTTCCTTAGCTTGATTTACTCATCCATGAGATAGTAGTGGCCCAGCGCGTCGGCACCCAGGATGGCGTTTGCGACCATCTCGGGCGTCACCTCAAACGGCATGTTGCACATGGTGTCATCGGGCGCGCAGGCGGCCTCGGCAACAATCATGGCCTGCTCGCGCGTAAGCTCGGCAACGCCCAGCTCCTTCATCGTAACCGGCAGGCCCAGCTCAATGCAGAAGCCCAAGACTTCCTCGAGCTTCTCGGTCGGGGCATCCTCGAGTACCAGCTGGACGATGGTGCCAAAGGCGACCTTCTCGCCGTGATACATGCTGTGGCACTCGGGCAGCATCGTCAGGCCATTGTGGATGGCATGAGCAGCAGCAAGGCCCGAGCTCTCAAAGCCAATGCCCGAAAGCAGCGTGTTTGCCTCGATGATGTGCTCAACGGCAGGCGTGAGCGCGCCCTTCTCCAGCGCGACCTTGGCCTTGACGCCATCGGCCATAAGCGTCTCGTAGCAGAGCTTGGCGAGCGCCAGACCGGCCATTCCGCCCTTGCCGCCGGCGCAGGTGCCGCCGTCGGCATCGTGCGTCGCCTGAGCCTCGAAATAGGTTGCGAGCGCATCGCCCATACCGGAAACCGTCAGGCGCACCGGGCTCGCCGCGATAACCGTCGTATCCATAAGGACGATATTGGGGTTTGCCTTAAGGAAGAGGTATTTGTCGAACTGGCCGTCATCGGTATAGAGCACCGAAAGCGCCGAACACGGGGCATCGGTCGAAGCAATGGTGGGGCAAATGATAACCGGGGACTCCAGGTAATAGGCGACGGCCTTCGCGGTGTCGAGGATCTTGCCGCCACCGACGCCGACGATGATGTCGCAACCGTTGTCGCGAGCGAGCGCAACCAGGCGATCGACCTCGCCCTTGGAGCACTCGCCGTTAAAGTCCTCAAACAGCAGCTCGGCCTTAGCCTCGGTAAAACCGCCCTCGATCTTGGCACCGACGCGCTTCTTGCCCGAAGGCGTCACGATGACGAGGGCCTTAGCGCCGAGCGGCTCAACGTAAGAGCCGAGCTTGGCGAGCTCGTCCGGACCCTGGATGTACTTGCTGGGGCTATTGAAAATTGCAGCCATAACTATCCCATTCTCTAAAAGAAAAAAGAAAGGGGCTCCGTACAGATACGTGCGGAGCCCCTCGTTACGATAACAAGAGTCAATTAAAAATCGATGTCGGTGTCGTAGTAGCAGGCCTTGAGGATCTTCTCGAAGTCGGCAGCCTTGGTCTCACGCGGGTTCTCGGGCGTGCAAGCGTCCTGCTCGGCGTTCGCGGCGATCTCGGGCAGCTTGGCGAGGAACTCCTCCTCGGAAACCATCTGCGGGTTCTCGGCGTCGACCTTCACGCCACCATTCGCGTAATCCTTGATGGACTGCGGAATGTTGAGCTGGTCGTTGAGGTCGCGAATCTTCTGGACGAGTGCAGCGATGAGCTCCTCGTTGGTCTCGCCGGGAAGGTGCAGGATCTCCTTGGCCACGTAAGCGTAACGCTCGGCAGCACGGGGATCCTTGGAGTTCCACTGGATGACCTTGCCCAGGTACATGGCGTTAGCAGCACCGTGGATGATGTGGCCGTTCTCGAAGGCAGCACCGGTCTTGTGAGCCATGGAGTGAACGATGCCGAGCAGGCCCGAGGAGAAGGCGATACCGGCGATGCACTGAGCCTCGTGCATGTGCTGACGGGCCTCATGGTCGCCAGCATAGGACTTGGGCAGCCACTCGACGATCTCGCGGATGCCGTGCAGAGCGTTGGCATCGGTGAACATAGAGGCGCAGGTGGAAACGTAGGCCTCCATGCAGTGGGTCAGAGCGTCCATGCCGGTGTGAGCGCACAGCTTGGCGGGCATGGTGTAGGTGAGCTCGGGGTCGACGATGGCGACATCAGGGGTGATGTTGAAGTCGGCCAGCGGGTACTTGATGCCCTTGGCGTAGTCGGTGATGACGGAGAAGGCAGTGACCTCGGTAGCGGTACCGGAGGTAGAGGAGATGGCGCAGAAGTGAGCCTTCTGACGCAGCTCGGGGAAGCTGAACGGCTGGATGATGTTATCGAAGGACTCCTCGGGATACTCGTAGAAGACCCACATGGCCTTAGCGGCATCGATGGGCGAGCCGCCGCCGATGGCGATAATCCAGTCGGGCTCGAACTCGCGCATGGCCTCGGCGCCCTTCATGACCGTCTCGATGGACGGATCGGACTCGACGCCCTCGAACAGCTTGACCTCGAAGCCGCCCTCTTTGAGGTCGGCCTCGACGTCCTGCAGGAACCCGCCGCGGCGCATAGAGCTGCCGCCAGAAACGATGATGGCCTTCTTGCCCTTGAGGTTCTTCACCTCGTGGCGAGCGCCCTCACCAAAGTACAGATCGCGAGGATTGGTAAAACGTCCCATACTGTGCCTCCTAAACAAGCCCCTCTTAGACTTGCGTATATAACGGAGCACCCAATTGGCTCCGTTAGGACCGGTTTGCGCGTTGCCGGCGATGACAATGCGCGATGTCTAAACGTCTCAACGCTCAGACAAACACTATTTTACCGTTCTGGTTGGTCAGTTATTCACCTAAAGCCGCCAATGATGAAACGTTTTTTCTATCCCTGAAGACCCTTGTGCGGCATTCATACTCCCAAGCTGGGCAAACGTTTTATCAAGGTTGACTACATATCCCGGGCAGGACCGTGCCCCTCCAAAATATGCACCGTTCGCCGCCAAAAATCGACCGTTTGCGGCACCGTGATACCACTCGGCCGTCCAAGGTGCCGACATTTGTGCGACATCCGTCTTCGTGGTGCAAAGGTGCAAGTCCAAGTGCGGCACCCCCGGTGTGCCACATGCGGGTAAACTAGAACCTTATATAGAAACATTTGAACCCTAACCGCAGCAAAGGAGGCCCCATGGCATTCGATCCCATTCAAGAGGATTGCCATCGCCTCGTTCTTGAGGCCTTGCGCCGCGACAATATCCCGCTCACCGACGGTGCCGCCGTAGAGCGTCTGATGGAACAATTCACCCGCAACCCCGCACCGCTCATCGTGCACGACCGCGACCGCGCCGGGCACCTCATTGCCAAGGTGGTCGAGGCTGTCGACTACCGCATTCCCTTTATCCCCGACGATGCCCAGGCCGAGCAGGAAGAGGCCGCTGCCGAGAACATGCTTCGCGAGGCCGCCGCACTCGATCCGGCCAACTTGGACGCCCAGCGCATGCTGACGGCACTCACCGCCGAATCCAACGAGGAATACGTACAGTACCTGGTGTCCAAGTGCGATGAGGTCGAGCGCGACCTGGCGCTCAAGATCGCCTCGGCGCAAGACCCCTACGAGCGTGAGGCCGCAGGCGACCTGACCCGCCGTCCCTACCTGCGCTGGCTTGCCGCCTTGGCATCGCGCGCCCTCATTAGCGGCCGCTACCGCATGTCGCTCGAAGCCGCAAACCGCAGCTTGGACTTTGCGCCCAACGACCCCGCTGGTGTCCGCCACACCGCGATGCTCGCCATGGCAAAGCTCGAATACCCCGCCGAGGAGCTCAAGCGCTTTCGCTCCGCACACTCCGTGCCGTACCTCGCGAATACCCCACTGCGCCGCCGCCCCAAAGATGCGGAGCGCGACTTGGACCCGTGGACGCTCATCGCGCTGATGAGCACGGCTTGGCGCGAACTGGACTACGAGGGCGCCGAGCACTACCTGCGTATCCTTGTGCGCTCGTGTCCGCACGCAGCCGAGGCACTCTACTTCCAAACCGAGTTTCCCGATGGCGTCTATGCCCGCGTCAACGTGGGTGTGGGCTCCACCGACGAGCTTGTCCTTGCGCTGTCCGAGGCGACGCCGGTACTGCAGGAGGGCCTGGGCGCCCCCGACAACGCCAGCTTTGCCGCCTGGGTCGCCACCAACGACATCGTGCGCTCCCAAATCGACGAGCGCATCCTGCGCGCAGCCGAGCAGGGGCTTCCATTTAAGGGAGGAGACCTCTAATGGATCCGAGCGTCTACATCCCCGCCTACCTGGAGCGCACCTATCTGGCGTCGCACCCCGAGCTCACCGATGCAGCACGCGAGCTTGTCCATAACGACATTAGTGCGAATCCCCAAAAGTACGCGCAGTCCGAGCATGCCCAGGCGCTGCTGTCCTATGCCGGTGTTCATCGCCACCTGCTCGACGAGCTCCATCGCATCGAAGATATGGGCAGCGACGAGGAGTTTGAGCAGACGCGCAATCGCCTGTTCGACGACATGCGCGATGAGCTGCTCAAGATTGTCCGCGTCGACGCACTGACCGTCGACGCGCAGCTGCTCGCCATCATCCTGGCCGACACACCCGTTGACGCCTGCCTGGGCGACCTGATGAAGCTCGAGGCAACCACGGCCGATTACCTGCAGCAAAGCGTGCCCGGGTTCGATATGGAGGCCCCGCACTACTGGGCCAACAAAGTTTTGACGGACGGCGTGACGGCGGCAGAGCTCACCGTGAGCGAGCCGGCGCTTATCGGGTGGCTTCACACACTCGAGGCCATCTCGCAGCTGTGCATGGCGAGCGCCCGCTACCGTGCTGCCGTCAACTATTCTCGCCGTGTTCTTAAGGCGGAAGGCTATCCCACCCGAGCGGCAGGCACCGTGTTACTCGCCCTCGCTCGCTTGGAAGACGAGGACGGCTTTTTTGCCCTGGCCCACCAGCTCGAGGAGCAGATGGGGGCCGATGCCCTCGAGAACTCTCCTTGGTATCTGCTCGCCCGCACGATTCTGCTGTTCAAAACAAACAAGATGCGCCCGGCGACACGCGCGCTGCGTGAGTTCGCCAACCGCTGCGAGGGTGGCGCGTTCTTCTTACTGAACCCCATGTACCAGACACCGTACCTTCCCTGCCGACCCGAGCCGCGCGACCCCTGGGACCTCTCGCACCAGGCGGTTTGGGAAGCCGACGGCATTATCTCGGACACCCCCGACTTTGCCCCCTGGGCCAACGCCTGCGAAGATGTATCGCAGCTTGCCCAGGAATTTGCGCGCCGCTACGGATTTTAGTGACGCACTCGACCCGACCATGTCGTTTACGTTAGGAACGGTTTCATGAATCTCCGCTCATCTCTTGCCTGCACCTCGAGCGATATCGCTCGCTGGGGACTGCGCTCTGTCCTCAAACGCCAGGGCGGCGTACTCCCCGGCCGCATCGCCATGAAGATCGATCCCGAGTTGCTGAGCGACCTCGCTGGCCTTGTCGACCGCAGCGTGGTGATTACGGGTACTAATGGCAAGACCACCACCTCCAACCTCATCGCCGACGCCGTTGCCGCCAGCGGCGCCACCGTGGTATGCAACCGCGCCGGCAACAACATGGAGCCGGGCGTGGTGGGCGCACTGCTCGAAGCGCGCAGCGGCCTCAAGCGAGCCGGTGGCGGCAAGCGCGTGGGCGTTTTTGAGTGCGATGAGCTTTACACCGTACGCGTCCTGCCCAAGCTCAAGCCGACATACTTCGTGCTGCTCAACCTGTTCCGCGACCAGCTGGATCGCTATGGCGAGATCGATCACACCCAGGAGGTCATCGCCCATGCGTTGGAGCTCTCGCCGACAACAACGCTTATCTACAACGCCGACGACCCGCTGTGCGCCTCGATTGCCGCGCGCGTTCCCAATGCAAACATCGCCTTTGGCATCGACGGCGCCACCGACACCGAGTCTGACCGCATTAGCGACTCTCGCTTTTGCTCGCAGTGCAACGCCCCGTTGGAGTACGACTATGTGCAGTATGGTCAACTCGGCGCCTACCATTGCCCCTCGTGCGGTTGGGCACGCCCCGCACTGGTCCGCCGCGTGACGGGCGTGGAGCTCGGCTGCGACGGCTACGACTTTGACCTGGTCTTTGGATCTGCGCCCGACGCGGCTGCCGCACGCATCGCCACACGCTACAACGGCCTGTACATGGTCTACAATGTTGCCGCCGCCTTCTTTGCCGCGCACGAGTTGGGCGTGGATGCGGCGCACCTGCAGCCCACGCTCGATGCCTATGTGCCCGCCGGTGGTCGTATGGGGCGCTGGGATATCGCCGGCCGCACTGTCGAGGCCAACCTGGCTAAGAATCCCGTGGGCTTCGATCGCCAGATCCAGTCCATTAAGACGGCGGGCGGCAGGCTCTGTGCTTTCTTCCTCAACGACAACGACGCCGACGGACACGATGTATCGTGGATCTACGACGTCGACTTTGAGCGCATCGCCGACACGCCGGGTCTTGTCGCCTTTGCCGGAGGCACGCGCGCGCACGACATGCAGGTGCGTCTCAAGTACGCCGGCATCGATGCCGCGATTATCTCGGACGTCGCGCAGGCAATTGGCGCCGTGGCAGACGAGGCCGCCAATGACACCTTCTACGCCGTCGCCAACTACACGGCCTTCCCGCCGCTGGTCAAAGAACTCGATGGGCTGAAGGGTGCCGATGCAGCCACGGTTGCTGCCCGCGCTGCAACGTGTGCCGATGGCAGTGCCGTCCCCGTCGGCATCGCGCCAGTCGAGCTTTCGCGCCCGCTGCGCATCGTCTACCTGTACCCCGATGCCCTCAACCTCTACGGCGACGGCGGCAACGTTATCGCCCTCGAGCGTCGCTGCGCCTGGCGCGGCATCCCCGTTCGCGTGGACGAGGTCCGCATGGGCGAGTCACTCGATCTCACCGATGCCGATATCGTCATGATGGGTGGCGGCTCCGACCGCGACCAGCTAGCCGTGGCACACGAGCTGCTCGCCCAAAAAGACAAGGTCGCATCCTATGTTGAGGATGGCGGCTCGCTGCTCGCCATCTGTGGCAGCTATCAGCTGCTCGGCCGTTCGTACTATATGGGCGAGGATCGCATTGAGGGTCTGGGGGTCATTGCTGCCGAAACCGTACGCGGCTCCGACCGCCTGATCGGCAACGTAGCCGTCAAAACCGACCTGGCACCTGAGCCCTTTGTGGGATTCGAGAACCATGGCGGCCGCACGCTTTTGGACGCCGATGCCACGCCGCTCGGAACGTCCGTCGTCACGGGCACCGGCAACAACGGCGACGATGGCTTTGAGGGCCTGATCTACAAGGGCGTCATCGGCACGTACCTGCATGGCCCGGCGCTGCCCAAGAACCCCGAGCTCGCCGACTGGCTGATCGCCCATGCCCTCGAGCACCGTGGCGATGCACAGGCCGCCGCCCTGCTGCCGCTCAAGCCCCTCGACGACACCTACGAGCACGCCGCCCACGACGCAGCCATGAAGCTCCTCCCCTAGCACCTCACAACCACAAAGGGGACAGGCACCTTTGTGGTGGTTTTTCAGTTTGCCAACGATATGTGAACGGCTAAAAAAGTCTGCTATACTCTTTCCCGCTGTCCCCATCGTCTAGCGGCCAAGGACGCCACCCTTTCAAGGTGGATATCGCGGGTTCGAATCCCGCTGGGGGCACCATTTGAATTGAAGAGCCCGTTACCCTCGCGGTAGCGGGCTTTTTGCTATCCATGTGCCGGGATTCGAACCCGACAGGGTGCGGAGCTGAGGAAACGCGAAGCGTTTTCCAGCGCAGCACGCAAGGAGCGAAGCGACGCGGCGAAAGCGGGCGGCGTCAGCCGCACACGGACATCCCGCTGGGGGCACCACAGAATCTGAGCAGCCCGTTATCAATTCGGTAGCGGGCTTTTTGCTACCGATATGCCGGGGTTCGAACCCGGCAGGGTGCGGACCCCGGCATCATCGCAAAGCCAGCGGGCAAAAAATAGCAAATATGAGTACTGTTACCATTTTAGTAACAGCGATTTCATGCCATCAGAAGGCGATTTAGACGCCAGGGGTCCTACGGCGGAAGAATTGCAAGCGTTTATCAGCTAAGTACTTGGACATATGTTGTGTAACACTGCATATTTTGCAAAAAGATAATGCTACAGGACTTGTGACAGTACTCATATTTGACGTTTTTTGCACATAGCCCTTTATACCTAGGCAAATCGGCGGCAAAACGGGCTTCAAAGCGTCCTTCTCAAACAAAAAGCCGGGGCCCGCGCGATGCGGACCCCGGCTCAATACCGTGACGATATGTCAGTTACGTTCTACACGTAGAACAGGATGTCGTCGTAGGTCGGGACCGGCCAGTAGTCGGCGGCAACGATCTCCTCCATGGCGTCCACGGCGGCGCGCAGCGTATCCATAGCGGGAACGACCTCGTGTGCATACACGTTGGCCTGCTCCTGACCATCGAGGGCTTCGGCCTTCTGATGCACGGCGTCGAGCGCCTTGATGGAGTCGTTGATGGTGGTGATACCGTTGCAGAGCTTGTTGAGCGTGTTCTGCTCGCACTGCATGGCGGCCTCAGCACCGGCGGCACGAATAGTCTCAAGGCCCTTAGCGACCTTGGTGGCATAGGCGGTAATGACCGGGCGATAGGTACGACGCGCCTCGCGAACCATCGTGGTGGCCTCGATGTTCATGAGCTTGTTGTACTTCTCGAGCTTGCAGTCGTAGCGGCACTGGGCCTCGGCCTTGGTCAGGACACCCGTCTCCTCAAAGAGCGCGATGGCCTTATCGGAAACAAAGGCAGGCAGGGCGTCGGCCGTGGTCTTGTTGTTGGCAAGGCCGCGCTTCTCGGCCTCGACGGGCCACTCGTCGGAGTAGCCATCGCCGGAAAAGAGGATGCGCTGGTGGTCGGTCAGGACCTTCTTGCAGTACTCGAGCGCAGCGTCCTGGAACTCATCCTCGGGCGTACCCTCGAGTGCGTCGGCGAAGGACTTGAGCGACTTGGCCACGGCGGCATCGAGCACCAGGTTGGAGTCGGAGACGTTCTGCTCGGAGCCGCAGGCACGGAACTCGAACTTATTGCCGGTGAAGGCAAACGGGGAGGTGCGGTTGCGGTCGGTGTTGTCCTGCATCAGCTTGGGCAGGGTATCGGCGCCCAGGTCGAGCACGCCGCGCGTGGCATGGACGGAAGCCTTGCCATCGATGATCTTCTCGACGACCTCGGTAAGCTGGTCGCCCAGGAAGATGGACATAATCGCCGGAGGAGCCTCGTTGGCGCCCAGACGATGGTCGTTACCGGCCGAGGCAACGGAGGCACGCAGGAGCTCCTGATAGTTATCGACGGCCTCGATTACCGCGGTGAGGAAGACGATGAACTGCAGGTTGTCGAGCGGAGTGTCGCCCGGATCGAGCAGGTTCTCGGACTCGGTGCCAAGCGACCAGTTGTTGTGCTTGCCCGAGCCGTTGATGCCCTCGAAGGGCTTCTCGTGCAGCAGGCAGACCAAGTCGTGGCGGGAGGCAATGAGTTTCATCTTCTCCATCATGACCAGATTCTGGTCGATGGCCTCGTTGACTTCGCCATAGACGGGGGCGAGCTCATGCTGGCAGGGAGCAACCTCGTTGTGCTTGGTCTTGGCGGGAATGCCAAGCGCCCACAGCTCATCGTCCAGATCCTTCATATAGGCCGAGACGGTGGGGCGGATAGCGCCAAAGTAGTGCTCCTCGAGCTCCTGGCCCTTGCAGGGAGCGGCGCCAAAGAGGGTGCGGCCGGTAATGACCAGGTCCTTGCGCTTGCGGTAAGCGTCCTTCTTGATCAGGAAGTACTCCTGCTCGTCACCCACGGAAGGAACGACCTTCTTGGGGGTCTTACCGAACAGCGCCAAAACGCGCTTAGACTCACGCGAGAGCGCGGTCATGGAACGCAGCAGCGGGGTCTTCTTGTCCAGGGCCTCGCCCGTGTAGGAGCAGAAAGCCGTGGGGATGCACAGGACATCGTCCTTGATAAAGGCGGGGCTAGTGGGGTCCCAAGCGGTGTAGCCACGGGCCTCGAAGGTAGCACGCAGGCCGCCGTTGGGGAAGCTCGAGGCATCGGGCTCGCCCTGGATAAGGTTCTTGCCCGTAAACTTGGTAATGGCGGTGCCGTCGTGGTTGGGCTCCAGGAAGCTGTCGTGCTTCTCGGAAGTAATGCCCGAAAGCGGCTGGAACCAGTGCGCATAGTGCGTCGCACCCTTGGAGATGGCCCAGACCTTCATGGCATGGGCAACGGCGTTGGCCACATCCAGGTCGAGCGGCTCACCGCCCTCGAGGGTTGCAGCAAGGCGCTTCCAAATGTCCTTGGGGAGGTAGTCCTTCATGACTTCCTCAGAGAACACCATGGTCCCGAAGCGGTCAGTAAGTTCGGCCATACGGAACTCCCTTCGTATCGGCACCGCGTGAGAAGCGGTGTTGATTACTAACGAACGAGCCATAGCTTAGACTCGCCGTGTTTCCGCGACATTACCGTTATGTTGCTGTCGCGAAACCAATCAATGAGGTTACCCTATCGAGGCGGCGTTGCCACCCTCAACAGCCAATCAACTGCATAAATTGCAGACCTCTCCCCATGGTTTAAGGGTAGACAATTTGGGATGGAGCTCTATTAACTGGTATTTTGCATCAGATACCAGTCTTTATAGTCCGTGCCTAGATTAGCCGCTCTGTTATAGAGAAAGCCGATAGCAAGGCATCTTTGATTGGTATCCCCGAATAACGAGTGAAACTCCACCGTGACACAGTGGTGCTGTAGAATCCTTACAGCACATCACACTATTACGTATCTAGAGGAGCACGATATGCGCGTCGACGAGGTTTTTAAGCAGGCAGCATCCCAGGGCACCGCGCCCGTTTCGTTTGAGATGTTCCCGCCCAAGGGCGAGCTCACCCTCGACACGGCTCGCGAAGTGGCAGGCAATCTGTGCAAGCTTTCGCCGAGCTTTGTCTCGGTCACCTGCTCGGCCGGCGGCTCGGGCAACGGCGCCACCACCGCCCCCATCGCGCATATGATTTCGAGCGAATTCGACACGCCCTCTGTGGCACACCTCACCTGCGTGGGCCGCACCCACGCCGACATCGCCGCCAAGATCGACGAGTATCGCACCGCCGGCGTTGAAAACATTCTGGCCCTGCGTGGCGATCTCCCTGCCGGCGCGACCGAGGACGACAAGCCCGCCTCCGACTACGCCTACGCCCGTGACCTCATCCCCGAGCTCGTCGACGCCGGCTTTTGCGTGGGCGCCGCAGCCTACCCCGAGGGCCACATTGCCTGTGAGGATCTCAACCTCTCGGTCGAACACCTCAAGCAAAAGCAGGACGCCGGCGCGAGCTTCTTTGTGACGCAGCTCTTCTTTGATAACGAGTGCTTCTACCGTTTTCGCGAGCTTGCCGACAAGGCCGGCATCACCGTGCCCATTACCGCGGGCATCATGCCGTTTATGGGCAAGTCGCAGATCAGCCGCATGGTCTTTATGTGCGGCGCGTCGCTGCCCTCCCCCGTCATCAAGATTCTCGCCAAGTACGAGAATGACCCCGAGAGCCTGCAGGCAGCCGGTGTAGATTATGCCGCCCGCCAGCTTTGCGACCTCAAGGAGCACGGCGCCGACGGCCTGCACCTGTACACTATGAACCGTCCTGCGATCGCCGCGACCATTATGGAGCGCCTGGGGTAATGGAAAAACCGCACATCGATACAACCGCTGTCGAAGTGCCGGCCGACCTTGCGTCGCCGGCGCTTTACCGTGTCGATGCTGCGCACCATCCCCGTGTCGACCGTGCCGAGATGCTGCGGTATCTGGGTTACGGCGGCCAGCAGATTGAGCCCGAGCTGTCGCAGCGTATTGAGCTTGTGGTCGAGCGTCTGGAATTGGACATTGAGCCCCGTGGCGTGCGCCGCGTATTTGCCATCGATGCCACGGGCGTGGACGAGCAGGGCAAGCCTTGCATCCGTCTGGTCGGCACCAACGTTGAGCTGCGCGGTCGTGATATCTATCGACATCTCAAAGACGCCCGCTTTGCCGCGCTCATGGCATGCACCCTCGGCATGGACGCCGAGCGTCGCCTGCGCACCACGGGAGCCCAACATCCCCTGGAGGGCGCCGTGCTCGACGCCGCGTGCTCCGCTTACGCGGAAGCCGCCGTTGAGCAAATGGACCAGCAGGTCAAGACGGACGCCGCCGTTCATGGGCTCGCCGGCAACTGGCGCTTTAGTCCCGGCTATGGCGACTGCCCGCTCTCGGCCCAGCGCTCGATCGTCAATGCGCTCAATGCCACGCGGCTCATCGGGCTTACCGTCACACCCACCAGCCTGCTCATGCCCACCAAAAGCGTGACCGCGGTGATCGGCCTATTCGACGGCGAGGTCCACGACGCCCAGAGCCGCCCCACCTGCAATATCTGCCGCATGCGCGAACACTGCCGCTTCCGCGCCGCCCACACCACCTGCTATTCCAGCCATTAGGAGCCCCCGATGTTTACTCCGCTTATCACTCATGATTCTGACGGCACTGCATTGGCGGCACCCGTTGATGCCGCACGTCGCAACGGTGCCACGTACAAGACGCGCACGATCGACGATCTGCGCATTAAGGACGATCGCCTGCGCGCCGCCATCGAGGGCACGGGGCACTTGCTGTTCGACGGCGGTATGGGCACCATGTTGCAGGCCGCTGGTATGAAGGCGGGCGCCCTGCCCGAGCTGCTCAACTTTGAGGAACCCCAGGTTATCACTGATATCCAACGTCAATATGTCGAGGCCGGCTGCGACGTGATTACCGCCAACACCTTTGGCGCCAACGCCCACAAGCTCGACGGTGCCGCCACCGTGGCAGACGTCTTTGCCGCGGCCGTCGCCTGTGCCCGCGAGGCCGGCGCCCGCTACGTCGCCGGCGATATCGGCCCCATCGGCGCGCTGCTTCGCCCCCTGGGTACCCTGAGCTTCGACGAGGCCTACGACCTCTTTGCCGAGGAAGTGCGCGCAGGCGTCGATGCGGGCGTGGATCTCTTTATTATCGAGACCATGACCGACCTTGCCGAGATCAAGGCCGCTGTCCTCGCCTGCCGCGAGAATTCCGACCTGCCCGTCTTTGCCACCATGACCTTTGAGGAAGACGGTCGCACATTCCTGGGCACGAGTCCCGAGGTGGCCGCCATCACGCTCGACGCCATCGGCGCCGACGTTCTGGGCATCAACTGCAGCCAGGGACCGGCCGAGCTCCGAGGACTCGCTGCGCGCATGCTCACCGTTACCGACAAGCCCGTTATGGTGCAGGCTAATGCGGGACTGCCCCGCGTGGACGATGACGGCAATACCGTCTTTGATATCCAGGCCCCCGAGTACGCCGAGGCCGTCGCCGGCATGGTCGAGGACGGCGTGAGCGTTGTGGGCGGCTGCTGTGGAACCACGCCGGCGCACATGGCCGCCCTGCGCACGCTTATCGACAATCACACGCCCAGCCCGCGCCACCGCAAGCCCAGCATGTCGGTCACGAGCGCCCAGACGGTCGTGGACCTTCCCTGCGACGGCCACAAGATCGCCGTCATCGGCGAGCGCATCAATCCCACCGGCAAAAAGCGCCTGCAGCAGGCCCTGCGCGACGGCGACCTTGACTACGTCGTAAGCCAGGGCATCAGCCAGCAAGAGCAAGGTGCCGATATCCTGGACGTCAACGTGGGCCTGCCCGAGATCGACGAGGTCAAGATCATCCAGCAGGCCACCGAGCAGCTCCAGGGTTCCACGCTCCTGCCGCTGCAGATCGACTCCACCGACCCCGCAGCCGTCGAGGCCGCCGTGCGCCGCTACGCCGGCAAGCCCATCATCAACTCGGTCAATGGCAAACAGCAGATCATGGATGAGATCTTTCCGCTGGTCGCCCACTACGGCACCAATGTCGTCGGCCTCACGCTTGACGAAGGCGGCATTCCCGATACCGCCGAGGCCCGCTTCGCCATCGCCGAGCATATCGTGGCCGAGGCCGCCCGCTACGGCATCGGCCCGGACCGCATCCTCATCGACTGCCTGGTCATGACCGCCTCGACCAATCAACGCCAGGCCGAACAGATCCTGCGCGCCATGTCCCTGTGCAAGGAGCGCCTGGGCGTCAAGTGCGCGCTCGGTGTGTCGAACATCAGCTTTGGCCTGCCCGCTCGCCCGCTGCTGGGCTCGGTCTTTTTGGCCGCCGCTTTTGGCTCGGGTCTGGACGCCCCCATCATGAACCCGGGCTCCAAGCGCTTTATGGACACCGTCTACAGCTATCGCGTGCTAAGCGTTGAGGATGAGGGCTCGACCGGATACATCGAGCGCTACGCCGGCTGGACCGATCCGTATAAGATCGCCGCAAACCCGGCAGCAGCTCAGGCCGCATCGACCGACACCGTTCCCGCCGCCGGCACCGCCGGCTCCGACGGCAATGACGACCCCATCCGCCATATGGTCGTCTCGGGCCGCAAAGGCGAGATTGCGGCCGAGACCGAGCATCTGCTGGCAGACCACGACGCCATGGACCTCATCAACAATCACTTTATCCCCGCCCTCGACGAGGTTGGCGTCCTCTTTGATCAGGGCAAGTTCTTCTTGCCGCAGCTTATGGCCTCGGCCGAGGCAGCGCGTGTGGGCTTCGACACCATCAAGCGGCTGATGCCCGCCGGCGAGATTGCCGACAAGGGCAAGATCTGCGTGGCCACCGTCAAGGGCGATATCCACGACATCGGTAAGAACATCGTCAAGATGCTGCTCGATAACTACGGCTATACCGTCTTTGACCTAGGCCGCGACGTCGACCCGCAAGAGGTGCTCAAGACCGTACAGGAGCGCGACATCAAGCTCGTCGGCCTCTCGGCGCTTATGACCACCACGGTCGTCGCCATGGAGGAGACCATCAAATTGCTTCATGCCGAGGTTCCAGGCGTCAAGATCATCGTAGGTGGCGCCGTACTCACCCCCGAATACGCCAAGCAGATCGGCGCGGACTACTACGCCAAGGACGCCGCCGAAAGCGCTCGTATCGCCGAAGAGGTCTTTGGGCAGTAACACAACGGAAACAACCGAGCACCAAAACGTGCCGCACGCGCCACTTGGCACGTGCGGCACGTTAGAATAGATAAGACTATGCTCGTTTTGGCAGATAGGAGCGCAAGGATGGCGATCACGCCCGCAGAAATCGCGGAAACCCGCGGCATGGTTGAGGAGCAGAACCTCGACATCAGGACCATCACCATGGGTGTTTCGCTCATGGGTTGCGGCGACGAGAACCTCGACCGCATGTGCACGAAGATCTACGACCACGTGACGCACACGGCTGAGCACCTGGTCGAGACCGCCGAGAACCTCGAGCGCGAGTACGGTATCCCCATCGTCAACAAGCGCGTTTCCGTCACCCCGGTGGCGCAAATCGCCGCATGCTGCAAGGATGAGGACCTCACCCCCATCGCGCACGCCCTCGACCGCGCGGCCGAGACACTCGGCATCGATTACCTGGGCGGCTTCTCCGCACTTGTCCAGAAGGGCATCGGCGACGCCGACCGCCGCGTTATCCAGTCCATCCCCCAGGCGCTCGCTACCACCAGCCGCGTCTGTTCCAGTGTCAACGTCGCCAGCCTGCGTGCCGGCATCAACATGGACGCCGTGCTCATGGCTGCACAGACCATCATCGATGCTGCTAAACTCACGGCCGACCAGGATTCCGTCGGCGCTTCCAAGTTTGTCTGCTTTGCCAACATGGTCGAGGACTCCCCGTTTATGGCGGGCGCCGTCCACGGCGGTGGCGAGGCCGACGCCGTCATCAACGTAGGCGTTTCGGGCCCCGGCGTTATGGCCGCAGCCCTGGAGACACTACCCGATTCCGCATCGATGATGGAAGTCGCCGAGAAGATCAAGCAGACCGCCTTTAAGATCACCCGCGCCGGCGAGCTCATGAGCCGCGAGGCCGCCCATCGCCTGGGTGTCGAGAAAGGCATTGTCGACCTGTCGCTGGCTCCCACGCCTGCCGTCGGCGATTCCGTCGCGCGCATCCTCGAGATCATCGGCGTGGGCACCTGCGGTGGCCCCGGCACGACCTGCGCGCTCGCCATGCTCAACGATGCCGTCAAGAAGGGCGGCGTCATGGCCAGCTCCAGCGTGGGCGGCCTCTCGGGCGCCTTTATCCCCGTGTCCGAGGATGCCGGCATGATCGCCGCCGTCGAGGCCGGTGCGCTTTCGCTCGAGAAGCTCGAGGCCATGACCTGCGTGTGCTCCGTCGGCCTGGACATGATCGCCATCCCCGGCGACACCCCGGTCGAGACCATCGCCGGCATCATCGCCGACGAGATGGCCATCGGCGTCATCAACAACAAGACCACGGCCGTCCGCGTGATTCCCGCCATCGGCAAGGGCGTGGGCGACTGCGTCGAGTACGGCGGCCTGTTTGGCCGTGCGCCCATCATGCCGGTGAACCCCAACGCCGGCACCGTGCTTGCCCACCGTGGTGGACGCTTCCCGGCGCCGCTGAACTCGCTGAAGAACTAGCTGAGGGGTTTGAGCGAGGAGCCCCGCCGCCGGACGGCAGACATATAAGGTCGCCTGCTCGGACAGTCCTGACTCGCACGGAGAGCACATTAAGTGCTCTCCGGCTCGTGCGGAACTCGCGACGGAGCAAAGTCCTCCGTCCGCCTCCTATGGTTACTTGCTTGTGGGGCGCTCAACCTCACGCTGCTTGGCACAAGTGATCTATCTGAAATA
>DBFRXD010000022.1:0-21778 GCA_048502435.1 Collinsella aerofaciens | reverse complement strand
CATGTCGATGAGGCAGGGGTCAAAGGAGCAATCGGCAATCTGCTGCTCGAGCGTTCGGCTGGTGGTGCGGAACATGATATTGGCAGGCGACAGGTCGCGATGGATGACCGGATTCACGAGGCCTTGGGTCATCAAGAGCGCGCGAAGCACGGCGTTTCCGACGGCGGCGACCATCTGGGTGGTCAGCCCGCCCGAGGCGTCGTGCGGAAGCAGGGGCAGCGCCTGCTTGAGTGAGGTGCCCTCGACCCACTCCATGAGGATGAGCGGGTCGTCCTCGCATGAACCGTAGCCATAGACGCGCGGAAATCCGCGCAGGTGCGAGACGGTACACAGATGACGGTACTCCTCGAACAGCGCGGCGGTGTTGGCCAGGTGAGCGGCCGATTGCTCGGCGGAGCGGTCGGGGGCGTGGCCGGAAAGGATGGCGTTGTCTTTGAGTAGCTTGACGGCAAAGACCTCGCCGCTCGTGTTGGTCGCGCGCAGCACGTGCCCGATGTTGCCGTTGTTGCGGTGGGCCGTCTGGAGAATAAGCGTCATAAACCGACGCTTGGCGTCGTCCTCGGCGCTGGGGTCGACCGCCACGGCGGTGTCGAACGTGTCAAGACGGATGAGTTTGTCGCCATAGGCGCTATCGGTAGTATCCATGGCGTTCCTTTGTCTAGCATGGGTTGCTGCGCGTATACGTGGGCAGTGTGGATATCGGTAAAGTACCATGATAGCCACACTGCCCACGTATACCGCTGAGTATTGTCGTTTACGACGCAGAAGGTAGAAGACGAAAGACGGACGGCGACCGTCTTTCGATCGCCGTCCGCGCTAGTCCACAATGACAAGGAATGTCGTGTAGAGACCCAGATGGAGCCTGTCGCTGTTTTCGATTTCCACCGGGGGATAGACTTTGCCGGACTCGCGTTGGTCGCGCGGCGGCTCGATTACGATATCGCCGTCGCCCGCGCCCGATTCGAGCACTGTGCCGTTGGTCGACCCAAGACCCTGGGCGTACCAGTGTCCGCCTTCGAGCCAAATGCGGAGATGCTCGCGCGATGCATCAGCGCCTACATCGGTGATGCTGGGCGAGGTTTTGGGCAAGGACCCAATTACCGTGCCGCGCGGATCGCGTGTGAGGGGATGGATTTGCATGTCGGCGCAGTTGTCGGCATGGGTTCTGAGCAGACCGAGGTTGGGGGCGACAGTGCGCGGCTGCTCCAGGCTGCTCATAAAGCCACGTCCGACGGTAGTTTCGGTGGTGCCAAAGTGCCCGCCTGTCTTGCTGTCGCAAAAGCGCTCGACGGTGGCCACGCCTTGGATGGGGTCAGCGAGCGCCCCCGTTGCCACAAAGAGCATAAGGTAAAGCGTACTCTTCTCGCGCACGGCATTGCCGTCAAAGTTGTCGATGTGATTGAGGGCATTTGCATATAGGCGGCTGTCCAGCTTGTAGCTGGCGAGAGCCGACATCATTTCGTTGGCGGCCGGGCCGCGATAGTGCTCGGCGATTGCCTGATAGGCGGACTCGCCGCCGCCGAGCTTGCTGCAGATTGCCGCGGAAAGATTGAGCGTGGTGACGGCAAAGTCGCTGTAGATGGCGGGCGCGCACTGGTCAGGCTCGCGATGGACGATGTAACGGGTGAGATACGAGCGGTTGGAAGAGCATTTCTCGAGCAGGGTACTGCCGAGATAAGAGTTTCCATTGATGAGCATTCGGGCGATCTCGAGATGTCTAAGACCGCCGAACGAGCGAATATCGTTATAGAGGACCGAGCAAGGTGTCTCTGCTGCCACGGATACCTCCTTTGATTGCTTCCTAGCCAATAAGGCGATAGGAATTAATGACCCCCGGTGGGCGACGTATTAAATGGCTGCGCAATATGTAGCGTAACCAAAGCAACATTATAGGCCACATGTTCGAAATTGCAGGAAGACCGAGAGATTTGGTTTGGACTGGACGGAAATCCCTCTCTGTCTTGTTCTTTAACATTTGGCCCCGGTTTTGCTCCGTAATTGTTACAGATTGAGACAATCAGCCGGGCCCACCTCGGGCCCGCCCCGTCCGCCTCGTCATCTGTGGTTTACGTGGGGGCATACGGAGTACGGGTATACTAACCCGCGGCGAATCTGCTCCATCGCTTAGAGCTGCTGCGTCTGGACGGCGCGTGATAGGGCTGCCAAAGCGATCGCCAGCGTGCTGAGCAACGTCCTCTCTGTGCGCACCCGTTTTTGTATGTACTAGCGCACTACCAAGCACGCCCGCGCGGCCGCATGCCGTGCCCATTGCGCGTGCAGATAAGGAACAACAACATATGCGTAATTCTGTATCCGACGTCACCGACGCCGAGATCCTGGACGAGGCCCGCGAGGCCATGACCCAGGCTGCCTTCGATGCCGCCGACGAGGCCAATGCTGCCCAGGCCGTCGAGTCCGCTACCGAGAGCCTGCCCGCCTTTGACGAGCTGGGCCTTTCGGACGAGATGCTCCGTGCTATCGAGAATCTGGGCTACACGGCGCCCACGCCCGTTCAGGCCGGCTCCATCCCCGTGGTGCTCGAGGGTCGCGACCTGCTTGCCGCCGCTCAGACCGGCACCGGCAAGACGGCTGCCTTTTTGCTGCCGACCATGAACAACCTGGAGCACATCGCTCCGCCCAAGCCTGTGCGCGAGCGCAGCGGCCGCAACCGCCGTCGCGGCGCTAAAAAGCCCGAGGGCAACGGCCGCGGCCCCGTGATGCTCGTCATCACCCCCACGCGCGAGCTTGCCCAGCAGATCGACGAGGTCGCGAGCAAGATCGCCGACGTCACCGGTCATGTCGCCGTGACCGTCGTGGGCGGCGTGAGCTACAAGCCGCAGACCGCTGCCCTCAAGTACGGCTGCGACATCCTGGTTGCCACGCCGGGCCGTCTGGTCGATTTGATCGAGCAGGGCGCCTGCCACCTGGACGAGGTCAAGGTGCTGGTGCTCGACGAGGCCGACCGCATGCTCGACATGGGCTTTTTGCCCGCCGTCCGCCGCATTGTGCGCGAGACGCCGGCCGAGCGCCAGACGCTGCTGTTCTCGGCGACGCTCGACGAGGAGGCCGTGGGCGAGATCACCGACCTGGTGAGCGACCCGGCCCGCGTGGAGATCGCGCCCGCTACGTCGACTGCCGACACCGTCGACCAGTTTGTGTTCCCGGTGTCCATCGAGGCCAAGAACAACCTGCTGCCCGAGTTCCTCAAGAAGGAGGGCCCGGAGCGCACCATCGTCTTTATGCGCACCAAGCACCGTGCCGACAGCTGCTGCCGTCGTCTGGAGCGCAAGGGCATCAAGGCCGCCGCGATCCACGGCAACCGCAGCCAGGCCCAGCGCGAGCGTGCCCTTTCGGCCTTCCGCGACGGTACCGTCGACGTGCTGGTGGCAACCGACGTGCTTGCCCGCGGCATCGACATCAGCGACGTGCGCTACGTCGTGAACTTTGACGTGCCGGCCGAGCCGACCGACTACATCCACCGTATTGGCCGTACGGGCCGCGCCGGCGAGCTGGGCTGGGCCATTACGTTTGTGACCGAGCAGGATGTGGACGAGTTCTACGAGATCGAGAAGCTCATGGACAAGACCGCCGACATCTACGAGGCCGGCGACCTGCATGTGGGTCCCAACCCGCCTGCGGTTGATCCCGAGCGCGACCCTGCGGCCTTCAAGGTGAAGAAGAAGACCAAGCGCGGCAAGTCCAAGAGCAAGAAGAAGCTTGAGCAGGCACGTCGCGATGGCAAGCGCAACGGCGATGACTACGGCGATGTGGCCGGTCGTTCCAACCGCGGTCGCGACGAGCGTCGCGGCGACAAGACTCGCGTGCGCGAGGGCGTTCAGGCTCGCGTGGATGAGGCCGTGGAGAGCGTGGCCCGCGAGGTGGCTGCCGAGGAGCGCGGCGGTGCTGGTGCCGTCGAGCAGGCCCCGCGCGGCAACCGTGCCGAGCGCCGTGCCAAGCAGTTCCAGGGCGAGGCACACCGCCGTCGTCGTGAGGACGAGGACCGCGGCGGTCGTCGTCGTGTCGAGCGCGAGGGCGACCGCCGGCGTTCCGGTCGTGATGACGAGCGCGGCGGCCGTGATGAGCGTCGCGGCGGCGAGGGTCGCGGTGAGCGTACTGCCCGTGGCGGTGAGTCCCGTGGCGGCAAGCGCTTTGAAGAGCGCGGTAGCCGCGGCGGCGAGCGTCGCGAGGGTGCTCGCGGCAATGGCGGCCGCGGCGGCGCTGGTCGTTCTAACGAGTCGCGTGATCGTCGTGACCCGCGTGCCAGCCGCGATCGTCGCGATGACTGGCGCAACTACGACGATACCCGCGAGGAGCGTCGTGGCGGCTATCGTGGCGGGCGTGGCGGCAACCAGGCCGGCTCCCGCGGCGGCCGTGCCGGCGGTCGCGATAATCGTGGTTGCTATGGCAATAGTCGTGGCGGCAAGCGCGGCGGCAGCTCCCGTCGCCCCGGTGACGGCGGCGGCAAGCGCAAGTAACATACGCATCGCCCGCTAGAGCGAGGTGAACCAAGGGCCCCGAGCAACTACGCTCGGGGCCCTTTTTGTTTGCCGTATCCGATCGCTAGTTCAAATGTGATTTCCTCGGGAATGCATCTAGAGGATGCCGTGGGCCTGTTTCCTACCATGCGGCAATGGGTCCCATGGGGTGCGCCGTGCATTTTTTGGAGTATTCTACAGTTCGAGTTGTCTGCATATGATTTGACGTCGCCAACGGTGGCTTTCGGATATCCCTAGCGAGCGTTCTGAGTCAGATTTCGTCGTTTTCCGGAGCAGGGGCGCGTCATTCTCGCCATGTCGGAACCCAAAATGACGCAGCGCCCTAAAGGTTTGCCCGCTCGGGGTATTGCTGGCGCGGTCACGTTGCAGAATACTCCGTTTTTTGCACGGGCCAGGATGGGGTACCTCGGGAGAACACGGCGGTATCCCGTAAATATATACAATCTGTACCGTAATTTATACAAAACGAAGAGGCAGACAGCGTAGGGTTGGTGCATTGGGGTGCTTGATGCACCAAAATGGGGATCCCACGTGCCGTATACTCTGGCTGGATGTGAAAACGGCTTGACGCGTTGCCAGACGTAGGGGGAGGGTGTCTCGATGAGCGTATTCGAAATTGTGTTTAGTCCGACGGGTGGAACGCAGAAGGTGTCTGGCCTTGTGGCCGGGGCACTGGACAAGAATACCGTTACCGTCGATCTGACCGATAGCGGGCTAGATTTCAGCGCTGTCTCGATGACTGAGGACGACGTGGCCGTAATCTCTGTGCCGGCGTATGCCGGTAGAATCCCGGCTGTGGTGGCTGACCGGTTGGGCATGGTTCACGGCAACGGAGCGCGGGCCGTTCTGGTGTGCGTCTACGGAAACCGCGCGTTTGAGGACACGCTCGTAGAGCTGGAGGACGTTGCGAAGCATGCGGGATTCCGGGTGATCGCGGCAGTTGCGGCCATTGCAGAACATTCCATTGCGCGACAGTTTGCTGCCGGTCGTCCGGATGCGCAGGATGCGGCGCAGCTTGCTGAGTTTGCTCAGCAAATTCAGCAAAAGCTGTTGGCTGAGGATGCGTCCGAGCCCTCTATCCCCGGCAATCGTCCTTATAAACAAGCTGGAGGTCACCGCATGGCGCCCGAGGCAACAGAGGATTGCGTCTCCTGCGGTGCATGCGCCGCGGCGTGCCCCGTTTGTGCTATCGACAAGGGTGACCCCAAACGAGCAGCTGGCGAGGCGTGCATCTCCTGCATGCGCTGCATCGCCGTATGTCCGCGAGGTGCTCGCAAGCTTGATTCCAGCAAACTATCCGCTGTTTCCCAGATGCTGAGCAAGGTTTGCGTCGTGCGGAAGGAATGCGAGCTCTTCATCTAGCGCATACGAAATTGGCGCAATGGGGCCAGGTTAATCTGCACCGACCTGGTGCAAACAAACCTGTCCCCAATGCACCAGAGTGAGGAGTGTCCCCGAGTGCCGGCAGAAAAGGAACGTCCCTAAGTGCCGCTTAAATACCGTTTATCGGAGAAAAAATACCGTTCGCCGGTCATAATGATTGTTCCGGCTTTGGGCTTGTCTATAATAACCCCCGTAAAAGAAATGCGGAAGGTTACCGAGTCCCCTCGGACGTGGGCCTAACCAAAGTCTTAGAACGGGTGTGTCTCAATGGGTGCATTCGATTGATTTTGGTTGGGCTATATTTATGAAGGGACATGTCACCATGGGTTTCTTTTCTCGCCTTATGGGCGGCTCGGATAAGCAGACGACTGCAGCTTCCGAGTTCGAAATCCTCGCTCCCGTTGCCGGCGAGCTTGTTCATCTAGAAAATACCAATGACCCCGCTTTTAGCAGCCGTGCCGTGGGCGATGGCGTTGCCGTGGTTCCCCAAGAGGGAACGGTGTGCGCTCCTGTTTCCGGCACCGTCGCGGCGCTGTTTCCGACTGAGCACGCGCTGGGCATCATGTCCGACGACAGCTCTGCTCAGGTGATGCTGCATATCGGAATCGACACTGTTAAGCTTGAGGGCAAGGGCTTCCATGCGCTTGTTGCCCAGGGTGACCATGTCGACGCGGGCCAGCCCCTCGTCGAGGTCGATTTCGACGCGGTTCGCGCCGCCGGCTTCGATCCCACGGTCTTCGTTATCGTGTGCGAGCGCTCGGAGAACTCGACTCTTCGCGAGCATGCTTCCGGCCCTGTTGCTGTTAAAGAGCCTGTCATCTGGCTTTCCGAGTAAATTCTTGTGGTGGGTACCGTGGTTATCAAGCGAGTTTTTAACAACAACGTCGCAATGGTCACTTCGGACGATGGCTCCGAGCTCATCGTCATCGGGCGAGGCCTCTGCTTTGGCCGTCATGCCGGCGATGCCATCGACGAGGCGTCGATTGAAAAGACCTACGCGTTGCAGAAGGGAACTTCTCAGGACTCGCGTACGATTGACCGCTTGGCACATCTTTTGGAGTCCATCCCCACCGTCAACCTCATGATTGCCGAGGATATTGTTCAGATGCTCCGTCGAGAGCTCAATGTTGATATCAACGACAAGATTCTCATTGCTCTCGCAGACCATATCAGCCTTGCTTTGGAGCGCGAGCGCAAGGGCGTCTCCTGTGAGAATCCGTTGCTGCTCGAGATCCAGCAGTTCTATCGCAAGGAGTATGCACTTGCGGGCCGTGCGCTGCAGATTATCAAGGAGTATATGGGCATCCAGATGAGCGAAGAAGAGCAGGGCTTCATTACGCTGCATATCGTCAACGCCACCATGCCGCAACGCTCCGACCGTCTAATCGTCTCGGTCCAGCTTGTTCGCGACGTGCTCGCGATTGTTTCCAAGCGCTATGCTACGACCCTCGATGACACCTCGTTGCCCTATGAGCGTTTCGTCCGCCACCTGCAGTTTTTCGCACAGCGGGCGCTTGACCCCACGGCCGGGCAAATCAATGGCGACGCGCTGTTCCGAATCGATGAAACGGCGTATCCGTGCGCATTCTCGTGCGCGGACGCCATAGCCGCCCACTTGCCGTCTACCTATAACGTTGTCGTTACCGATGCCGAGAAGAGCTATCTCGCATATCACATTGTTAACCTGCTTGGAGAACCTGGTCTCTAGGCATAACGTGCCCACACATCGATTGATATAAGGCAAGGCTCACGGTCTTGTTCAGGGCACATCTGTCTTAATTTGCGGAAAAGGAAGGGGAGTACCGCTATGACCGCAAAAAAGAAGTTCAATTTCAAAGCGCCGTTGGAGGTGTTCGCGAAGTCGATCGTCCAGCCGATGATGTATCTCTCGGTTGCCGGCATCCTGCTCATTGTGGGCATCATTCTGACCAACAAGACCATTTGCGCTTTGGTCCCCGTACTGGGCTCCGGTCCGTTCCAGCTTGTGGGCGCCGTTGTCTACCAGTCGCTGATGTTTATCATCAACAACCTCTCGATTCTGTTCTGCGTGGGTATCGCCGGCGCCATGGCAAAGAAGAACAAGGGCCATGCTTCGCTGATTGCCCTGATGTCGTTCTTCCTGTTCCTGCAGGCTAACAACATCGTGCTCAACGCCACCGGCTCTCTTGCCGATGCGAGCGGCATGCTCGGTCTTACCGGAACCGGCCAGGCCACCGTTATGGGCATTCAGGTGCTCGATACCGGCGTGTTCGGCGGCATCATTCTCGGTTGCATCACCGGTACCGTGTTCAACAAGTACTCGAACAAGCAGTTCCCCATTGCCCTTTCGATGTTCTCGGGCGTTCGCTTCCCGTTCCTGATCATGATCATCATTTCCTGGATCATGGGCGCTGGCTTCTGCATCGTTTGGCCTCCGGTTCAGGGCGCCATCTCCTCCGTTGCCGGCATCATTAAGGAGTCGGGCAACATCGGTCTGTTTATCTACGGCATGCTCAACAAGCTGCTCGTTCCCACCGGTCTGCACCACCTCATCTACACCCCGTTCCAGTTCTCCGATGTGGGTGGCACCCTGACGCTGGGTGATCAGGTTATCGCCGGCGCCTACCCCATCCGTGTTGCCGAGATGGCAATGACGGGCCAGCCCTTCTCCGATAGCACCTACTTCAACAGCTACACCTTCAACAACCTGTGGCCCTACATCGGCATCGGTCTCGCCTTTATCTTCACCGCTTACAAGGGGAACAAGGATAAGACCAAGGCAGTTATCATCCCGCTGATCATCACCGCCGTGCTCTCCTGCGTCACCGAGCCCATGGACTTCCTCTTTGTCTTTGCCGCTCCCGTGCTCTTTGTCGTTCACTCGATTCTTTCCGGTATTTTCCTGGTTCTGCTCAAGGTCCTCTCCGTGCCCGCTTCGACTGCAGGCGGCATCATCAACATCGTGGTTTCCAACCTGGTCCTCGGTGTCGACAAGACCAACTGGCCGGTTATGCTGGTGCTTGGAGTCGTCAACGCCGCTCTGTACTTCTTCCTCTTCACCTTCCTTATTAAGAAGCTCAACCTCCACACGCCTGGCCGCGAGGAGGAGTCCGAGCTCGCCGAGTCCGTTGCCGAGGGCGAGGCCGCCGCGTCTGTCGCGGTGAAGCAGGGCGCCGTTGCCGCGGCTCCCGCAGAGGGCGTCGATGCAGGTATTGCCGACCTGGTCGCAGGTCTTGGCGGCAAGGACAACATCGAGGAGCTCGAGAACTGCTTTACGCGTCTCCGCGTGAACGTTAAGAACCCGGACCTCATCAATGAGGACCTCATCAACCACGTGCCCAACAGCGGCATCAACCGCAACGGCAATAATATCCAGATCATCTTTGGCATGAAGGTCGCCGAGATGCGCGACAAGGTCGAAAACGCAATTGAGAAGGAGCAGTAAACAATGATCATTACTCTGTGTGGTGGCGGATCCACCTTTACCCCCGGCATCGTCAAGTCCATCGCCCTGCGCAAGGACGAGCTCGACGTTGACGAGATTCGTCTGTACGACATCAACGAGGAGCGCCAGCGCAAGATCGGCGTGCTCGTGGACTGGATTTTGCACGAGGACCTCGGCCTGGACATCAAGCTCACGGTGACCACCGACAAAAAGACGGCTTTTACCGACGCGAGCTTCGTGTTTGCCCAGATGCGCGTGGGCGGCTACGCCATGCGCGAGCAGGACGAGAAGATTCCGCTGCGTCACGGCTGCGTGGGTCAGGAGACTTGCGGTTGCGGCGGCCTTGCCTACGGCATGCGCACCATCTTCCCCATGGTCGAGCTGATCGATGACGTTGAGAAGTACGCCAAGAAGGACTACTGGATTCTCAACTACTCCAACCCTGCCGCCATCGTCTCCGAGGGCTGCCGCGTGCTGCGTCCCAGCGCTCGTATCATCAACATCTGCGACATGCCGATCGCGATCATCGACGTGGTTTGCGCCGCGCTCGATATCGACAAGAAGGATGTCGAGTACGATTACTTTGGCCTCAACCACTTTGGTTGGTTCACCTCGATCCGCCACAAGGGCGAGGAGGTGCTCCCGCAGCTGCGCGAGTACATCAAGGAGCATGAGATTCTGCTGCCCGACTCTTACCTCAAGGGCATGGGCTCGCTCATGGCAAAGAAGCCCGAGGAGGCCGTCGACGAGCACCCCGAGCAGAACCGCCACACCAAGGGCAGCTGGTACTACGTCTGGAAGGGCGAGTACGAGATCATGGAGTGCTTCCCGGAGTACCTGCCCAACACGTATCTGAACTACTACCTGCAGCAGAAGGAGTTCGTCGAGCACTCCAACCCCGAGCGCACCCGTGCTAACGAGGTTGAGGAGACGCGTGAGAAGAACCTCTTTGATGGTATCGACCATTACGAGAAGACGGGCGAGATCGACGAGAGCACGTTCTATGCGGGCAGCCACGGCGACTGGATTGCCGATCTGGCTATCGCTCTGAAGAACGACACCAAGCAGCGCTTCCTGGTCATTTGCGAGAACAAGGGCGCCATCCCCAACATGCCCTACGACGCTATGGTCGAGCTGCCTGCCTACATTGGCAAGAACGGCCCCGAGGTCATCAGCCGCGACAACATTCCGCTGTTCCAGCAGGGCCTCATGATGCAGCAGCTGAACTCCGAGAAGCTCATTGTCGAGGCTACGATCGAGGGTTCGTACGAGAAGGCGCTTAAGGCCTTTACGCTCAACAAGACCGTGCCGTCGATGAAGGTCGCCAAGGAGGTTCTCGACGACATGATCGAGGCCAACAAGGGTTACTGGCCCGAGCTTAAGTAAAAGCAACAGGGTCGCTGGCCGCATGCCTGAAGCAATGCCCCGCCCACGTGATTGCGTGGGCGGGGCATTGTCGTTTGGTAACGCGTTTTATCAAATATGGCATTTATCTGCGATAATGTTCATTTTCACCGCTGATGGTGACATTTCATACCGCCTGCCGAACTGCGTGGAGACCTAACAACTTTTTAGGTCAGTGTTGTGCGTGTAGCAATTTCGCCCGGCCTCGCCTCCGGGCTGCCATGTGAGAGGGGATCTTATGGCTCGACTGCACGTAATGGAACGCAGCCACGCTCAGGCCGTCATGGACGACCTGCACGATGCGCTCGGACGTCGTCTGGCGGTGAGTTCGCTCGCCCCGTGTCCCGTTGAGTTTACGGCAGCGCTCGTCAACCTGTGCTCCACCCAGAGCTGCGGCAAGTGCACGCCCTGCCGCGTGGGCCTGAGCGCGCTGAGCGATCTGCTCGCCGATGTGCTCGAGGGCCGCGCCGACGAGTCCACGCTCAATCTGATCGAGCGCACCGCCCGCACCATCTATCTTTCGAGCGATTGCGCCATCGGTTACGAGGCCGGCGCCATGGCGCTTACGGCTATCCGCGGTTTCCGTGACGATTTTGAGCACCACATCCGCGAGCACTCCTGTGGCTTTGACCGCGAGGCCCGCGTCCCGTGCGTCTCGGGCTGTCCGGCGCATGTCGACATTCCCGGTTACATTTCGCTCGTCGAGGCCGGCCGCTATGCCGATGCCGTCAAGGTCATCCGCAAGAATAACCCGCTGCCGCTCGTTTGCGGCCTGGTGTGCGAGCATCCCTGCGAGATGCATTGCCGCCGTGGCATGGTCGACGACCCCATGAACATCCTCGCCCTCAAGCGTTTTGCCGTTGAGCACAGTGACCTCAACGACCACAAGCCGCATGTAGTGGACAACACCGGTAAGCGCGTCTCCGTGATCGGCGGCGGCCCGGCTGGCCTTTCCTGTGCCTACTACCTGGCCGTGATGGGCCACAAGGTGACCATTTTTGAGCAGCGCCACCACTTGGGCGGCATGCTGCGCTACGGCATCCCCAGCTATCGTCTGCCGCGCGAGCGCCTGCAGGCCGAGATCGACTGGATCTTGAGCGCCGGCATCGACGTTGAGCTCGATCACTCCGTGAACGGCGAGGAGCTCGCTCGCCTGCGCGACGAGTTCGATGCCGTCTACCTGGCCATCGGTGCCCATAGCGACAAGAAGCTCGGCCTTCCGGGTGAAGAGGCGCCCGGCGTGGAGTCGGCCGTCAAGATGCTGCGCGCCATCGGAGACGACGAGCTGCCCGACCTGAGCGGCCAGCGCGTGTGCGTCATCGGCGGCGGCAACGTGGCCATGGACGTGGCGCGCTCTGCCGTGCGCTGCGGTGCCGAAAAGGTGAGCATCGTCTACCGCCGTCGCATCTGCGATATGACGGCCCAGGACGCCGAGATTGCCGGCGCCCAGACCGAGGGTTGCGAGGTTCTGGAGCTCACGGCGCCGCTCGCCATCGAGACGGGCGAAGATGGTCGCGTGAGCGGCCTGCGCGTGCAACCGCAGATTATCGGCGAGCCCCGCCGCGGTCGTCCGGCTCCGCGTGCCGCCGCTACGCCCGAGCGCGTCATCCCCTGCGAGCGCGTGTTTGTCGCCATTGGCCAGGACATCGATTCCAAGCCGTTTGAGGACATGGGCATCGCCTGCAAGTGGGGTTGCGTGGTCACCGACTCGGACGGTGCCGTGCCCAACTTCGATGGCCTCTTTAGCGGCGGCGACTGCCAGACCGGCCCCGCCACCGTCATCCGTGCCATCAACGCCGGCCGCGTGGCTTCGGCAAACATCGACCGCTATCTGGGCTTCGACCACAAGATCAAGCTCGACGTGGAGCTGCCGACCGTTCAGTTTAAGGGCAAGCACGAGTGCGGCCGCTGCGAGCTGGGTGAGCGCGAGGCCGGCGAGCGTATTCACGATTGGAATCTGGTCGAGCAGGGCCTTACCGAGGAGGAGGCGCGCCAGGAGGCAAGCCGCTGCCTGCGTTGCGACCACTTTGGTTTTGGCGCGTTCCGCGGAGGGAGGAACCTGGAATGGTAGAGCTCAACAACCCCACTGTCAGCGATAACACCGAAAGCGGAGCACTCAATATGGTCAAGCTCACTATCGATAATTGCGAGGTCGTGGTGCCCGAGCACACCACGATCCTGGACGCGGCCAAGTCCGTCGGCATCCAGATTCCCACCCTGTGCTACCTGCGCGATCTGAACGAGATCGGCGGCTGCCGCGTGTGCGTGGTCGAGGTTGAGGGCTGCGACCAGCTGGTTGCCGCCTGCAACAACTACGTGCTCGATGGCATGGTGGTCCACACCAACAGCCCCAAGGCCCGCGAGGCGCGCCGCACCAACGTGCAGCTGCTGCTTTCGCAGCACGATTCACGCTGCACGAGCTGTGTGCGCAGCGGTAACTGCAACCTGCAGACCATTGCCAACGACCTGGGCATTTTCTATCTGCCGTATCAAAGGCATTTGGCGGGCGAGGGCTGGGATTTCGATTTCCCCATCATCCGCGAAAACGACAAGTGCATTAAATGCATGCGCTGCATCAAGGTGTGCGAGAGCGTACAGGGCCTAGGGATTTGGGACCTGACCAACCGCGCCACGCATACTGCCGTGGGCACCCGCGGGCGCGTGCCGATCGGCAAGACCGATTGCGTCGCGTGCGGCCAGTGCATCACGCATTGCCCGACGGGCGCGCTGCGCGAGCGCGACGACACCGAGACCGTGTTTGACGCGCTCGCTAATCCCGACAAGATCGTGCTGGTGCAGATCGCGCCGGCCGTGCGTAGCGCTTGGGGCGAGGAGCTCGGCATTCCGCGCGAGGAGGCAACCGTCGAGCGTCTGGCTTGCGCGCTGCGCCGCGTAGGCTTTGAGTATGTGTTCGATACCGATTTTTCGGCCGACCTCACCATTATGGAGGAGGGCTCCGAGCTGCTCGAGCGCCTGGGCGCCGCCGCTAAGGGTGAGGGCGACAGCCGCGGCTGGCCCATGTTTACGAGCTGCTGCCCGGGCTGGGTGCGCTTTGTGAAGGCACGTTACCCCGAGTTTGTCGACAGCCTGTCCACGTCAAAGTCGCCGCAGCAGATGTTCGGCGCTATCGCCAAGACCTACTACGCCAAGGTGCTGGGCGTGGAGCCCGAGCGTCTGTTCGTGGTGTCCGTTATGCCATGCACGGCCAAGAAGGCCGAGTGTGCGCTGCCGAGCATGATGGGCGAGGGCGGCGCGCCCGACGTGGACGTTGCGCTGACGGTGCGCGAGATGGTGCGCATGATCCGCGCGAGCCACGTGAGCGTTGACACGCTGGTCGAGGAGCCGCTCGATACGCCGTTGGGCTTTGGCACGGGCGCGGGTGTGATCTTTGGCGCCACGGGCGGCGTGATGGAGGCCGCCGTGCGCTCGGCATATTACCTGGTGACGGGCAAGAACCCGGATGCCGACTTCTTCACTGACGTGCGCGGACTCGAGGGCTGGAAGGAGGCCGTGGCCGATATCGACGGTACCAAGGTGCGCGTCGCCGTGGCGCACGGGCTGGGCAACGCCGCCCGTCTGCTCGACGCGATTCGCGACGGCCGTGTGAGATATGACTTTGTTGAGGTCATGGCGTGCCCGGGCGGCTGCGTCGGTGGCGGCGGTCAGCCCATCCACGACGGCTGCGAGCTGGCGGCTGAGCGTGGCCAGGTGCTGTGGAGCCTGGATGCGAAGGCGGACATTCGTTTCTCGCACGAGAATCCCGATGTCCAGGCGTGCTACCGCGAGTTTTTGGGCGCGCCGCTCTCGCCGCTGGCCGAGGAGTTGCTGCATACCGACCATCATGCCTGGTCGATGCCTAACGAGGGGACATGCTAGCGATGCGCGCGTTTGATGTTGAGATGTCGCGCCGGGGGTTTGCCTCGGCGCTCGCCGCGGGCGCCCTGTCACTTGCGCTCGCGGGCTGTGGCGGCGGGGCTGCCGGGGCGGGGTCTGCTGCGGGCTCCGCTGCCGGGTCTGCCGCTAGTGGTGCCGCTGCCGAGCCGGTTGAGGTGCACGTCGCCTCGCTCAAGGGTCCGACGTCAATCGGTCTGGTGCAGTTTATGGACCGGGCGGCCGACGGTGCCACGGACAACGAGTTCGACTTTGCGATCAACACCGCCGCCGACGAGATTGTGCCCAAGGTCATTCAGGGCGATGTCGATATCGCCCTAGTGCCCGCCAACGTGGCGAGCGTGCTTTACAACAAGACCGAGGGCGCGGTGCAGGTCATCGACATCAACACGCTGGGCGTGCTGAACGTGGTGACGGGCGACGCAAGTGTGGCCTCGTTTGGCGATCTGGCGGGCCATACCGTCTATATGACGGGCAAGGGCACCACGCCGGAGTACGTCATGAACTACCTGCTGGACCGCGCGGGCCTGACCGGCCAGGTGGCGCTTGAGTTTAAGAGCGAGCCCACCGAGGTGCTGTCGGCGCTGCTTGCCGATCCGTCTGCCGTGGGCGTGCTGCCCGAGCCGTTCAAGACCGCTGCCATCGCCAAGAGCGAAGGCAAGCTGTCGACTCCGGTAAGTCTGACCGATGTGTGGGATGAGCTGGCGGGCGACACGGGTTCGCGCCTGCTGACGGGCGTGACCGTGGTGCGCCGCGCCTTTGCCGAGGAACATCCCGATGCCGTGGCGGAATTCTTGCGCTGCCATGAGGCGAGCGTGAAGGCCGTCAATGCGGCGCCGGCGGACTGGGCGCAGGCCGTGGTCGATGCGGGTGTCGTCGATAACGCCGCGATTGCCGAAAAGGCGATTCCCGGGTGCATGCTTGTATGCCAGACGGGGAAAGATATGAAGGCGGCGCTCGGTGGGTACCTGCAGGTGCTGGCCGATGCGGATGCGAGCGCCGTGGGCGGCAAGCTCCCGGCTGATGATTTCTACTACATGGAGTAGCCCGTGCGTGCGTTTGCTCGACAAATGACAGAGCGTATGAAGGCGGTGGCGGCAGGTGGTGCCGTCGCCGCCTTTTGGCTTGCCGTGTGGGTGCTGGTGGCGGGTCTCGTGGCGCAGCCGTTGATTTTGCCGGGACCGAGCGCTGTTGTGGTGGCGTTGCTGCGGCTGCTGTGCGATGCCGGCGCGTGGGCGATTCTGGCGGGCTCGGGTGCGCGTATCTTGGGCGGGCTGGCGCTTGCCGCGGTGTGCGGCGTCGTGATGGCGGGAGCCTCGGTGCGGTCGCTGACGTTTGCCCGCTTGGTGGCGCCTGCGCTTTCGTTTGTTAAGGCGACACCGGTTGCCTGCGTGGTGGTCCTGCTGCTCATTTGGTTGGGGTCGGCGCGCGTGAGCATCGCCGCGGTCTTTTTGATGGCGCTGCCGGGCGTGTATTTTTCGCTGGTCGAGGGTTTGACGCAGGTTGATCAGTCGCTGGAGCAGATGTTTCATCTGCATGGCGTGCGGGGTTGGCGTCTGTTTTGCGCCCATACCTGGCGCGAGGTCCTGCCGTTTGTGCTTTCGTGCGCGCGTGCCGTGATCGGCATGAGCTGGAAGGCCGGCGTGGCGGCGGAGCTCATCGGCATGGCGACGGGCACCGTGGGCGAGCGCATCTATCAGGCGAAGCTGCTCATCGAGACGGCTGACCTGCTGGCGTGGACCGTGCTGGTCGTGGCGGCATCGTGGGCATGCGAGCGCGTGCTGGTGTGGTTGCTGCGGGCTTCGGGGCCCGTGGCGTGGCGAACTGCCGTGCGGGCGCATGGGCATGGACTGCGCGGGCGTACAGGGGCTGCGAGCGATGGTGCTGCAGCGGAGCTTGCGCTTGCCGTGGGCGATCGCGCGCCTTGGGCGCCGGCGCTCGACGGGCTGGTGCTTCATGTGCCCGCCGGTGGACGCACCTGTGTGATGGGCGCTTCGGGCGTGGGCAAGTCGACGTTGCTTGCGCTGGCGGCGGGGGAGTGCGCACCGTGCTCCATGGTGTTTCAGGATGTGCGCCTGGTCGAGGACGCTTCTGCCTTGGATAATGTGCTGGTGTGCGCCGACGCGCGCGTGGATGCCTCGAGTGCCGCAGCCCTGTTGCGCCTGCTGGTACCGGGGATCGATGTGCATGCACGCGTGGCTGAGCTCTCGGGTGGGCAGCGTCGTCGCGTCGAGATTGCCCGAGCCCTGCTGTGCCCGGGCGGCGCAGTGATTCTGGACGAGCCCTTTACCGGTCTAGACATCGCTGCGCGCGACGCATGCGCCGAGGTCGTGCTCGACTTGCTCGACGGCCGCATGCTGTTGCTTGCCACGCACGATGCCGCTGACGCTCGGGCCCTCGATATCTCGGATATCATCACGCTCTAAAAGCCATTTCAGGCGCTAACTCAACAATAAAATGATTCGTTTTCTTCTGTCTCCATGGGGTCGGGTATGGTATTCTATCTACGGGGTAATACTTAGGATTACCAAGTAATACCAACGCCGTAGAACAAACTCCAGATGCGGGCCAATCGGGTTGCCTTCACAGCCCGTCGCCCAGCCGCGTGGCCCGCATCCATCCGCACCACCGTCGTTTCAAGAAGGAAGCGCCATGGCAGAACACATGACCCCGGTTGTCGCGAAGGTTTTGCCCGAGGAAAAGGCGGCCTTCGCGGCGGCAACCCAGCTCGTGGGCACCACACCGTCCAACGCCATCCGCATGTTCATCGCCGCTTTCAATCGCTGCGGCACCTTCCCGTTCGACATCTCGCCGAGCGGGGCTTTTGGCGCTGCGCCCGATTCTCATCAACAATGACTGTCCCAAACTGCCGGCACTTGGGGACGTTCCATTTCTGCCGGCAGTTAAGGAACGTCCCCAAGTGCCGGGTTTTGAGGAGGTTGGCATGCTCAATGCGCTGGTTTGGGCGCTTGCCTGTTTTGGTGTTGTTGCTGCCGATATTGCCCTGAGCATTGTTTTGTTCTCCGCGCTGGACATCGTGTCGGCACTGACGGGTTTCCCGATCGACAACCTCGATATCCAATGGTTTCAGGCTGCCGCTCAGACGGCGTCGTTTTTGATGGCGCTGCTGTGGTGGCGCTATCTGTGGCCCCGCTCCTTCATGGCGCGCCGGCAAGGTGAGCGCCCGCTCGGCGGGGGAGCAAATGCTGCATGGAAGCGCATCGCATGCGTTGTCGTGATCGGCCTATCCATGCAGGTGGTCATTAGCTACCTATGCGACGGCGTGCTGTCGCTGCTGCCCGAGGTTGCGGCAGACTATAGCGAGCTCGTCGAGGAAACAGGCATGGGCGATACCAACCTTCTTGCCGTCCTGACCACGGTGCTCGGCGCTCCCTTTTGCGAGGAGTTGTTGGTGCGCGGCATCATTTTTGAGTTTTCGCTTCGAGCGTTTAACCCGCAGTGCCGCCCACTTTGGAAGCGCCTGCGTCGCACGCGGGCGCAAGACGGCGCCATGGTGCCCTGGGCGGCCCCGAGTACCTGGGGTATCGCCGCGGCGGTCGTGTTGCAGGCGGCGATTTTCGGTTTTATGCACATGAACTGGGTGCAGGGCTGCTATGCAGGTGCCGCCGGCCTCATCTTTGGCTGGGTGCTCGTGACCACCGGAAAGCTCCGCTACACGATCCTGCTGCACTTTGCCTTTAACGCCGGGTCGTACCTGATGGGTCTGTTGTGGTTTGTGAACACACCGCTCGACGTGATAATCACGGTCACCATAGCCGGCATAATCCTCGTGGAGACGATGCGCTCACTGCGCCACGCATGCGAGACGGGCATAGCGACAGCACCGCTGCCCTAGTTGCGGCGTCCGCCTCCGTTGGCACCCTGACGCCCCTGAGCTGCACGGTTGCGCCCGGCAGTGTTTTGCGCGCGCGAGATGCCGCCGTGCCCCTTGCTGCCCTTGGGCCCCTTGCTGCCAGCACCACCGTGGGCCTTGCCGCCCTTCTTGCCGGTGCCATGCCCACCGCCAGCAGACGTCTCGCCCGGGCGCGGGGGCACGGGACGAATCAGGCAATGCTTGGTGTAGCCAATCAGATCGCGGCGGCCGGCTTTTTCCAGCGCCTCGCGCACGAGCTTGTAGTTCTCGGGTTTGCGGTACTGGATGAGCGCACGCTGCATGGCCTTCTCGTGCGGGTCGCGTGCCACGTAGATCGGCTGCATGGTGCGTGGGTCCACGCCGGTGTAGTACATGCAGGTCGACATGGTGGACGGGGTGGGGTAGAAGTCCTGCACTTGTTCGGGCATGTAGCCCATGTCGCGCACGGCCTCGGCAAGGTCCACGGCTTCCTTCATCGTCGAGCCGGGATGGCTCGAGATCAGATACGGCACCACGTACTGCTTGAGTCCGTATTCACGGTTCAGGCGTTCAAATTTACGGCAGAACGCGTCGTAGACGGCGCGGCTCGGCTTGCCCATCACGGACAGCACCGCGTCGCTCACGTGCTCGGGCGCTACGCGTAGCTGGCCCGAGACATGGTGCTCCAGCAGCTCGCGCAAAAACTCGTCCGAGGAGTCGGCCATGGTGTAGTCAAAGCGGATGCCGCTGCGGACGAAGACCTTCTTGACGCCCGGCAGCTGGCGCAGGTCGCGCAGCAGCTGCGTGTATCCGCTCTCGTCGACCACCATGTTTTTGCACACGCTCGGCCACAGGCAGCGCTTGTTCCTGCACACGCCGTGCTTGAGCTGCTTGTCGCAGGCCGGGCGGCTAAAGTTAGCCGTCGGTCCGCCCACGTCGTTGATGTAGCCCTTAAACTCGGGATCGCGCGTGAGCAGCTCGGCCTCGCGCATGATCGAGTCGTGGCTGCGCATCTGCAGCACGCGTCCCTGGTGGAAGGTGAGCGCGCAAAACGAGCACTCGCCAAAACAGCCGCGGTTGGAGCTAATGGAAAACTTGATCTCGGCAAAGGCCGGCACGCCGCCTGCCGCGTCGTAGTCGGGATGCCAATCGCGTGCGTAGGGGAGTTCGGCAACCTCGTCCATCTCATCGGTGGTGAGCGTCGCCGACGGCGGGTTCTGCACCACATAGACGCTGTTGGGGTAGGGCTCTACCAGGCGATGGCCGGTGATGGGGTCCATATTCTGCTGCTGCACGTTAAAGCTGCGCGCATAGTTGAGCTTGTCAGCGGCAAGGTCGTCCCAGCTGGGCAGCAGGTCGTAGTCGTAGACCTCGTCGAGCGAACCCGTGCGGTAGACGGTACCGTTGATGTAGGTGATCTGATCGACAGGCAGTCCGGCATCGAGCGCGTCGGCGATCTCGACGATCGCATGCTCGCCCATGCCGTAGATGAGGATGTCGGCGCCCGAGTCGAGCAGTACCGAGCGCTTGAGCTTGTCCTGCCAGTAGTCGTAGTGGGCCAGGCGGCGCAGGCTTGCCTCGATGCCGCCGATGATGATGGGGGCGTCCTTGAACGTCTGGCGGATGAGGTTGCCGTAGACCGTGACGGCTCGGTTGGGACGGCGCCCCTCCTCGCCGCCGGGGGTATAGGCATCGGTGTGGCGGCGGTGCTTGGTCACCGAATAGTGGTTGACCATGGAGTCCATGTTGCCGGCGCTGACGAGAAAGCCCAGGCGCGGCTCGCCGAGCACGGTGATACTGGCGGGGTCGGTCCAGTCGGGCTGGCAGATGATACCCACCTTGTAGCCATGCGCATCGAGCACGCGGCTGATGATGGCCATGCCAAAGCTCGGATGGTCCACGTAGGCATCGCCGCAGATGTAGACAAAGTCGCACTGGTCCCAGCCACGCGCATCCATGTCGGCGCGGCTGACGGGGAGGAACTTGTCGCGGCCCGGTCGCCAGGGGCGGGCGGGCGTCGCTTGGGAATGCTTGGTGCGGGCGACCGTGGCCTGCGCCTTGCCGCCGCGCTTTTGCTGCTGGCCCTGTTTGCCCTGCTGTCCGCGTTGGCTGTTCTGAGCGTGCTGAGGCTTTTTTGCCACGATCCCTCCCGGTGTTTGTATGCTGCACGTAATTGTAACCAGTCTTTTTGGGACGGGGCTAAAAAGACTGGTGGAGTACATGAGCTGGTGAGTGAGAGCGTCGCTGAGCCAGTCGTTTGTTTCCAGACTGTGTATCCCCGTGTCGAAGGGGTCGTCTCGCGCGCACGCCATGTTGTCAATGGGTTACAGTATGAACGGCGGCTATGTTTCCGCCAACGCACGAGAGAGTCGTCAACAAGGAGGATGCACGACGATGCAGCGTGCCAAGCAGATATCGGAGTCTATTGAGCTGGGCATCATCTTGGCGCTCGCCGGTGGCTTTATGGACGTTTATTCGTACATTGGGCGCGACCATGTTTTCGCAAATGCGCAGACGGGCAATATCTTGCTGGTGGGCGTGAGCATTTCGGAGGGCAACTGGGCGCTGGCGGGACGCTATTTCTTCCCCGTGGTGTCGTTTGCTGTGGGCATTATGCTTGCCGACCTGGTTCACGAGCGGTTTGGCAGCGTGATTCACTGGCGCCAGGTGACGGTGTTTTTTGAAGCCGTTATCTTGCTGGGCGTGAGCTTTATCCCGGGCGGCGATTTCAACCTGCTCGCCAACTGCCTTACTTCGTTTGCCTGCGGTATGCAAGTCGAGAGCTTCCGCAAGATCCACGGTCACGGCATCGCCACGACCATGTGTATCGGCAACTTGCGCAACGCGCTGCAAAACGTGGACGATTACATCATCACCCACAAGCGCGGCTTTTTGGAAAACGGCCTGCTGTACTTTGGCGTGATCTTTACCTTTGTGTTTGGCGCCGTGTTGGGCAACTGGTGTATTGAGCGCATGGGCCTGCACGCCATCGTCGTGGCGAGCGTGCTGTTGTTTGTCGCGTTTGCCATCATGTTCATCGACCGCGAGCGCGACTTGCGTTTTCGCTGGAAGGTTGCGGCCGAGGCTTGGAAAGAGGGCTGTCGAAAGTAGAGGAATGCGGCAGAGGGGTTGTCCCTTTGCCGCAGTATTTTTCATCTCCTGTTGAAACGCTTTAACAATTTTGACGTTCTCACGTGTTTTTTGTTTCAAAAGCGTTAGGATGGGACTCATAGCGTGGGGCGTAATGGGTGCCCCGCACACGATGGGAGGCTATCAATGGCTAATCGTTTCGTTCTCAATACCATCTCTTATCATGGTTCCGGCGCC
>DBFRXD010000021.1:0-34955 GCA_048502435.1 Collinsella aerofaciens | reverse complement strand
TGCGTCGAGGGATCGAGCCAGTACCACGTACCGTTTAGGTTGAGCCAGCCGGAGGCGAGGGCACCGGAGCCAGTCGCGTAGTACCAGGTCCCGCCGTCGAGGACCCACCCGGTCGCCATGGCGCCGGAGGAGTTGAACCAGTATGCGGAGCCGTTGCATGCGTGAAGGCCCGTCACCATGGCGCCGCCCGCGTCGGGGTCGAGCCAGTACCAGGAGCCGCCGGTGTAAAGCCAGCCGGTCGAGGCGATGCCGTTCGCGAACCAGTACCAGGAGCCGTCGACGAGGCCCCAGCCGTTAAGGGGGCCGCAGCTGCCGAAGTAGCGGCGGACGCCCTGCGCGTCCGTCTGGTAGCCCGTCAGCATGGCCCCCGTCCGGGCGTCGAAGCAGTAGGGCACGCCGCCGACGGATACGGGGCCGCGCGCGAGCACGCCGGAGCCAGTCGCGTAGTACCAGGTCCCGCCGTCGAGGACCCACCCGGTCGCCATGGCGCCGGACGAATTAAACCAGTACAGGGAGCCGTTGCACTCGTGAAGGCCGGTTGCCATGGCACCGCCCGCGTCGGGCTCGAGCCAGTACCACGTGCCGCTCTGAAACAACCATCCGGCATACGCCTTGCCGTTGGAGGCTGCATAATACCAGGTGCTGTCAATTAGTTGCCAATGATAAAGGGAGACATCAACATACGCGTAGTTCATATCAACGTTGCCGTTGATTCCAGGGACTTTTCCGTTGCTCTTATACTGCCAAAAACTGTAATTGCCGGTATAGTCACATTGCGAGTTATATTGAGCAATCCAATGATCCCAAGAGCTACTCTTAAATACAGAGTCAGTCAAAATGTTGTTAAACCAATTTAAATTTGCATAAATACCAGGCTCATATCCTGCGGCAGAAATCCTATTACAAAAAACCTGCGCCCTCGATGCAATTCCGGTTTGACGTCCATTTGCAATTATCGAGTTATCCTCAAGATCGTAATACACCGGCAATCTTGGATTATGTCCAGAAAGGCAATTGATCACCATTGATGCCTCATCGGCTGCCTGCTGATTATCAAAAGCATATGAATAGATATAGACGCCGTAGGGAATTCCGAGTCGCTCGCACTCAGAAATATTTCGATTAAATTGATAGTCAACTCGACCGCCCCAAGATGGAGCGCCAAATCCAACACGCAGAATAGCGAAATCGATACCAGAAGCCTTAACAGCATTCCAGTCAATACGTCCTTGATGCTCACTGACATCGATGCCCTGCGCCGTAGCCCCATCGGGAAGAATGTCCATGGACAATAAGGCTATTCCATCTTCTTCGGAAGAAGCATCCTCTGCGACCAATTGCCCATCCTCATAACGCCAGGAATTCTCAACTAGGGACCGCGCAGCTTCCGCGTTCGAGGGAAAAACAAACACAGAAATGGGCGCAAGGACCATCAGTACCAACAATGCCGAAAATAACTTAAGATGTTTGCTCATGTAAACCTCGTCATTCGTTCTTGTTTGCGTTTAGTTTACAGCATGGCTGTGAAAGATTTCCGAACATCCAACTGGACAAGATGCCATCTAGGACGACAAATAACTGCACGCAATACCACAATGTAAACAAGAACTTCCCAGCAGGGTGAAACCAAGGACTCCTAGTCTCTACTCTTAGCCCCAAAGAATGCCGACATCAGTTAGCTTTCAAACCAGATGTCAAAAAGGTAGGGGACCCAGAGAGTCCCCTACAACGCGGAATTCTAACGAATCAAGATTACTTTCGATGGGCCCAAAGCAGTCAAACCGGAGATGCGATTTCCATAACCATCACTATGCCAGAACAAATTTTCGCTCGGCGAATTGCCCCAGAAAAAGCCAATGTGGCTATCGTCCGCATATGGGTTGTAAGGATTGAAGAACACAATGTCCCCCTTACGAGCCAAACCACTACGTAACAACTCATCAATAGAGTTGAAATAAGTCACGTTCGCACACGTATCGATAGCGTAGCCGTACCAACGATAAGCGTTTACGCAGCCGCCCCTTCCGGGACCTCCACTCCAAGGGGAATGGCTCTGCTCGGCGGCAATGGGAGCTAAATTCCCGCCCGCCTTCATATATGCATGCGATACAAATCCACCACAATTCATGCCCGTATAACCGTCCCAACGCGGATCACCCTTTGGGTACATGCACGTTTCCTGGCTGAGATGCGTGTCGTAGCGTGTTCCACGGTAATAGCCGTCGTTTTCGTGGCTCATAAGCCAATTGACCAAGCTGGACCTATTGACCCCCAAAACAGAACCAGACGTATTCAACCATGCACCACTTGCATTGAAGTAATAGTCAACGCCATCGATTTTCAGCCACCCGTTAGCAAACATGGCACCCGAAGGCTGGAGCCAGTACCACGTACCGCCGTCATTAAGCCATCCAGTTTTCATCTTGAATGTGGAAGGGTCCATCCAATACCACGCACCGTTGACATATTGCCAACCAGACTTAAGGACACCATTGGAAGATGCGTAATACCAAGTATTGCCACTTTCGTCAGAAGCGTCTTTCGACATAATCCAACCAGACGCCACGTTAACGACACCATTCGCATCCGCATAGAAAACCGCATCTCCAATATGAATCACACCTGGCAATGAAGACGAGTCAGTACGATCAGCGACTACAGGAGATCCATCAGATGAAGTAGGCAACGGCTCGCTCAGTGCTCCAGACGAATTCGCCCATGCCATACCATCGTTCAAGTTGATCCAGCACGAAGATGCCATTGCACCGGAATCATAAGAAAAATAGCGCTTGCTTCCTACCGCAAATTCACCAGTACGCATTGCGCCGGATACATCATCAAGGTAATACCAGGCGCTTCCGGACTTTATCCATCGCCCTCGTTGAATAGCTCCGTTTGATGCGGCGTAATACCAAGTACCATCAGCAAGTGCCCAGCCTGTTGCCATGGCACCTGAGCTCGTAAGGAAATAGGTGGACGAGCCCACTTGCACAAAGCCCGTGAGCATAATATGGCTTCCTGGATCCAGGTAATACCAAGAATTCCCTAGAAGTAACCAACCTCCATGCAGTAAGCCGTTGGAGTCAGCGTAATACCAGTTGTTGTCAATAAGTGCCCACTGGGAGGATAGCATGGCCCCTGAACTGTTAAAGATATAAGAGGTGCCATTGCATTCATTCAGCCCGGTGGCCATAGAACCGTCTGCAGGATCAAGCCAGTACCAACGACCCCCATCCGAGAGCCAGCCCTTTACCAGAGCGCCAGAGCCGGAAAAATAATGCCAGACAGAAGCATCAAGATGCCATCCGATAAGCATTGCACCAGAAGAAGAGAATCCATACGTGGCTCCCCCAATCTGCAGCATCGCATCGTGGACCATCTTGCCCTCATCATCCAGCCAATACCAGTTGCTGCCGTCTGAAAGCCAGCCTTTTACCATGGCGCCAGAACCGGAGAAATAACGCCAAGCAGAAGTGGAGCCCGTAGAATCTAGGTACCAGCCGACACGCATTGCGCCCGAAGAGGAGAAGGCATACGTCGCACCCCCGACTTGAACCAACCCATCCTGAGCCATTCGACCTTCGTCGTCGAACCAGTACCACCTACCGTTTATATGTCTCCAAGAAGAAACAGCAATTGTTCCGTCGGACAAGCCCCAACGCCAATAACCAGCCCCTTCTTCGGGTGATATCCACCCCTGATGCCAAACAATTTGATTCGAAACCTCAGAAGGGGTCTCATTATCCACCTGAGAGTTCTGCTCGACAGCGAAGGTCGATTCGCGCTGAGCATCAACGCCTGACTCGACAGAAGCAATAGCAACGTTAGATGCGGGACCTTCGTCAGTGTTATTCGAATCAAGGGCGTATAACATCGAGGGCGAACCCAAAAGGAGCCCCAAAGAAACAAGGCCAGAAAAAACCAACACCCCGAATGAGCATTTCTTCATAGCAGCACGGTATCCAATCACGCAGCGACCCCGTCACCTCAGGGCAACGGGGCCTCAATCAAAACTAGCTCAATAATGCGTTAGCCAATTTGTTGGCAGTTCTTGCACTCTCGTAAAGCACCGCGCTTCTGGGCCTCCTGGATAGAGATCTGCGAATAGCCCTTTGCGTCCTTGCCAACGGTACGACACTTATGCGTATGGTAAACATCGCTACCGCTCTTATACCAAACTAAACCGTAGCCCGGAATCCACTTGCCGTCCTCGCCGACATAGTAGGAGCCAACCCAGGCATTCGTAGCCATGGCGCCGGAAGACTGGAGGTAGTAGTCGCCGACCCAGGCGTCGTGGGCCATAGCGCCGGAACCGCTAAAGTAGTACCAGGCGTCGCCGACCTGACGCCAGCCGGTGGCCATCGCACCGGAATCGTCGAACCAGTACCAAACTCCACCAACGTTAGCCCAAGAGCTAGAGGCCATAGCGCCCGAACCTCCGAGCCAATACCACGTGCCGCCATTGCTGAGCCAGCCGGTTGCCATGGCGCCCGAACCGCTCGCATAGTACCAAGAGCCGCCTGCCAAGAACCAGCCAGTGGCCATTGCACCGGAGTCGCCGAACCAGTACCAGGAGCCGCCGAGACTGCGCCAGCTGTTAGCGACCATGGCGCCCGAGCCGTCGAGGTAGAACCAAGTACCGCCGATGTTGAGCCAGCCAGTGACCATCGCACCGGAGGCATTAGTGTAGTACCAGGTACCCGAATCGTTGATCCAGCCAGTCAGCATAACCCCAGATTCGTTGAAATAGTACCAAGCCCCGCCGAGATTATGCCAACCGGTCAATAGCTCACCGTCGGAGGTCGCATAGGACCACTTTCCGTAGATGGAGTCGTAGAACCAGCCGCCATGCTGCATGCGGCCATCGGCGTTGGCGCCAGGGGTGTTCAGGAAGTAATTCTTGCCGTCAATTTGAACTCGGCCGTATGCCATATCATGGCTTTCGGGGTAGAAGTAGTACTTGTCCCCACCGATAGACTGCCAGCCCGAAACTGCGGTCCCGTCAGCGCCAAAATAGTACCAGACGGCTTCGTAATCGTTATGCCACTGGTTCGTGACCATGACGCCAGTTTTCGGATCGAAATAGCGAAGTTTGCCGTCCTCGCACCAAACGAGTCCGGTCTTCATGAAACCATCTTTGTTGAAATAGTATGTACCTGCGGGACGTGATGTAACTACAGAAGAATCGGTCCTCGAGGCGCTCTGATCAATTGAGTTTAAGCCTACTAGAAAATCCCTGTGAGCAGTCCCCCCAGCATTGCACTCAACGCTATACCGCGTAAGAGGGTCAGACGTCTGTTCATTTTGAGTGCCGTTCCAACCGTCATAGCCCCAGTAAGAAATCGGACGACCGTCGGAACACCATTCCGTAATCGGTCCACCGCCTCCGCCACCGCCAGCAATATCAGCAAATGAGGGCGCCGGGGCAACCGTCATGCAGGCAGCAGCAAATGCAACAACTCCCAGCACTGTTAGTCCGTGCCATCTTTCTCGAAGGTTTTCCATACGACATCCTTTCTCCGAGATTTAAGGCTCTCTAAAGTTATTTTTAAACTATCAATTCAGTTTTTCAACGGGAAATCGATAAAAGGTGTCTTTGCAGCTGCAATTTAAATATGAGTCACCACACCTCAACCGTTACGCTGAATAGCTTCTGAGTCAAACCGAGCACATAAGCGAACCAATTTAATACAACCACCTGAAAAATTCTGAGCCACGTTTTCAATATGACAAGAGCCGCTTGAACGAGGAGTACTTGAACCCCACCGCTCTTGCAGCTCTTGAGGGCACTTTGCCGGATCTTGAAATTACTTCGCTCTAAAGCAAGAAGTACTCACTGTCGGAGGATAGGTTCGGCCCGAGCCACGGATCGCCATCCAAGAAGAACTCAGGCCAGCGCCGCATGAACAGTGCTTGCTAGCGCTTCCAGCGGCGCAGTTTTTCCTCGTTGCCCTCTCCCCTGCCGCGCGAGGTGAACTCGTGGTGGTACAGCTCTGCATAGGGCGTAAAGATGGTGCGGTAGCCGGCCACCCACACCCGAGGGCAAAAGTCTGCATCGTTAAAGCCGGCGGCGAGTTCCTCGTTGTAGCCTCCGACCTGCTCAAATACGTCGCGTAGGACCATCTGGTAGGCGCCCGTCACGGCACTGAAGTTGCCCGGGCGCACAGCACGGGCAAGATAGCCCCCACGCTTTGCAAAAGACATCTTTGTGGCCGAAAATTAAAAAACGCAATATCATGCCCACATCGATACGTCATATGCGGCCAGCGCATTCTATTGATGTGGAAACCGGTTCGATTCCTTGATTTAAACCGAAGCCTCTACAGCAATTAATAGCGCCTCCAACAACACCAGCACCAGAGGCATGCCGACCGAGTCATCATCGACGGTCTCAGAAACTTAGCAACGGTTACCATGTCAGCCTTCGGCTCGATCGGCTTCTTAACAGCAGCCTCGGTGATAGTCGTCTTAGTTGCAACAACCGTGGGCGTTACCATGCCTCTAACAGGTTTTGCGTGCTCACGACGCGCTTTCCTAGATGATTATCGACCAATCCGCTACAACCAGTGAACGCTGGTTCGGAATCCCAATCTTTCCACCACCAGCGTAGCGGGATCGTCGTCAAATCACGTATGCGGAAGAAAATATCAAAGGTCTTGGTTCTACGACAAAGCTTTATTTAACAAATCGAAAGGGCCGATAAAACGTATGATGAAACCAATCAAGAGCTTCCTGAGACCTTCCAACATTAAGCAAATCGTGAACACAGCTGTTGGAACCAGAAGCACCTGCAACATTCCCAGTCCAACGCCGACACGCGTAAAGGGAAACTGCGAGCTCCAGAGCCAACTTTGGATAGGCCCATAGTCAGAAATAAGATAAGTAGCAAAACAAAGTTTCGCAACAGTGTTAACGAAACGGGAGGAAAAATGCGGCATTTTTAAATCGATCAACAAGACGGAGATGGCTATAACTAGTGAAAAAATAGACGCCGGCGAACCAAAAAAGCCGTTATACAAATTCGCAAAGGTCGAGCCCAGCAAACCATCAAAATGGAATTGACCATAAAACGAGATTGCAACTCCAACAAAAGAAGCAATGCAGCAAGCAACCAAGTGCCTTATATTCACTGTTGACAAATCTACATACCAGCGAATATAGCAAACAAGAACGCAAATTATAATAAAATCCACTAGTAGCCCGTCGATGGGAATCCAAAAGAGCGGCACATAACGCAGGAATCCAAAGGCGAAGACCAGAAAGATTGATAGATAAAGATGTAGTTTCTGGTCCAACGCATGCAAAGCCGGAATTAAAAAGGGCAGTAAAAATACAAGCCAAGCATAGACGGTTACAAACCACCAACTAGAACCAGTAAGAATTGGTGCAAAAATATCTATCAAATTGGTTGGACTTACTTGAATATCGCCGCGAAGCATGAAGAAAAAACCCAGCGCAATACTATAAAAGAGAACCGTGCCTTGGATGAAGGCTATCTGTTTGACAGCTTGTTTAATGGAGTATCCAGCTTTCCCCGCAACAAACCAGATTGTTATTGCAACAAAACAGCCGACCGCAGTTCTTCCAATTGGATAGAAAAAGATATTGTAGAAAAACCTAGTAAACGAACCAGGAAATACGGAAACAGAATCAGCGTTGTGAACAACAAAATGATGAGCCATTACCGTCCACATAAGGACAATGCGAAGTAATTCGATACGGGAATCTCGTATTTTTGCCATAATGCCCCCAAGTAAAATCAAAACCTAATTAAGCCTCGACCTAGAACCGTTCGAGAATCTCCTCGGCATTCTCTCGCAGATAGATATCTAGGTCCGGCACGGCAAACTGCACGTAGCCCCTCTGTGGTGCCTGAATAACCTCCCTTTGTAGCAATTTTGCCCTAATAGAGCTGATCTCATTGGTCTTTTTACCCATGCGCCTAGCAATCTCGGCTGATTTGGACTGTTGTTTGTCCTCGCACATCGCCAATAGGTATTTGATATCGTTAGGCCCCAGTCCAGAAATCGCGGGCTCATGAACAACATCGTGAAAACGAGCCTCTGCCAGCGCAATGCCTTCGGCAACATCGCGTTCACTCACGATGGTACTTTTGGCACGATGCAAATTGGCGCGCTGCCAAATGGAGTAACCGACCAGTTGCACCAGATAGGCATAGCCCTTAGTGGCCTTAGCGGCTCTCGACAGAAGATTGTCCTCTATGGTCAAACCAGTCGCGACAAAGCTATCGCCCATAGAGAGCGCGACCTCCACCTGGTTGATAGGCGCCAGATCTTCGGGGAGGGCACGACGCAAGAACGTAAGCGCTTTGCCGTTAATAAGGTCCATAACACCGGCGGGTAAACCGGCAAAGGCAAGTGCGATATCTACTTTTTCCCCTATCAAAAGCTGAACCGTAGACGCAATGGCACGCATATCGTCAATCGGGGCGTCCTGAACTTCATCGATGGCAATAAAAAGACCCTTGGCTGACTTCGCTGCCGAGCTTAGCAACTTTCTAAGACTCGACTCTTTGGGTGCAACATCGACTTTCACGGAAACAAAGCCGGCGTTTACGCCGACCGAAGCATTAGTCGCAAGGGAAGAATCAGCAACCTGATCCCTCAAGTCCAGCAATAGGTTAGGGCCAGCAGAAACAATAGCGGTCTTCCATCCAAGCTCTCGCGCACGATCTCTCAGATCGCAGAGCAAAACAGTTTTTCCGGAGCCCCTCGGTCCAGCAATGCGCATGAGCCTCGCAGGTGCACCAATTCCCGCATTCAAGCTCTCGGTAAACTCAAGGGCGATATCATCACGACCAATTATGCGCGGAGGCTCAGCGCCGGCAGTGGGACGAAACGGGTTATGGAATACAGCGGCGCTCACTTGTTTGCCTTTCTAGGGAATCGATTAACAGTCAATCATCGTTTCAATAATTGTCACAGACTATATCGAATAATATCGAGCTGTATAAGCTTGTATAAACTTATCGCGAAAGTATCGAGTTTTCGTAATTTATCTTAGCAAGTAGTCCAACGTTACTTTCTTCCAGCTCATAGCGAAAGAAAGTTAAGGACTTCCTAAAAACCATTGCCTTAATACGAGAAATACTCGCTCTCAGCGGATAAGTTCGGCCCCAACCACGGATCGCCATCCAAGAAGAACTCAGGCCAGTGCTGCATGAACAGTGCTTGCTCGCGCTTCCAGCGACTCATCTTTTCCTCGTTGGCCTCTTCCCTGCCGCGCGAGGTGAACTCGTAGTGATACAGCTCGGCATAGGGCGTAAAGATGGTGCGGTAGCCCGCCTCCCACACGCGCAGGCAAAAGTCGGCGTCGTTAAAACCGACGGCGAATTCCTCGTTATAGCCTCCGACCTGCTCAAATACGTCGCGTCGCACCATCTGGCAGGCACCCGTCACGGCGCTAAAGTTGCCCGGGCGCACAGCGCGGGCAAGATAGCCCTCGCGCTTTGCCGAGAAGTCCTGGTTGGCATGGGCAAGTGCGCCACGCACGCCAACCAGAATGCCGGCATGCTGCACCAGATGATCGGCAAAGTAGAGTTTGGCGCCCACCACGCCCGCATCGGGACGCTGCAGATAGCTCATCATCTCTTCGATAAAGTCGGGGCTTATGACCTCGGTATCGTTGTTGAGCAGCAGCAGATAGTCGCCCTTGGCATGCTCCACGCCAAAGTTAATGATCTGGGAGTAATTGAACTCGCCCGGCCAGTACACAACACATGCGCTACCTTTGCCTTCAGATACTGCGGCCACGCGCTCTGGCAGGGTTTCGTAATACGCAAACGTCTCCGGGGCTTCGCTGTTGTTCTCCACCAAAACGATCTCGTAGTTGGCATACGAGGCCTTCTGGGCGATCGACATCACGCAGGCATCGAGCGTCTCAACGTGATCCTTGGTGGGAATCACAATACTCACCAGCGGCGTAGGCTCCGGCAGCGCATAGCGCATGCGATAGACAAATGGTGTCTCGGTCTCCTCGACCGTTCCGCGAACGCCCTGCGCATCAAGGTGGCGCTGCAGCGCCAGGCGCCCGGCTTCAATAGCATACGGCTTGCTATCGGCAGAACCGTCGGCGGTCGATCCCGGATGCACGCGCCAGTGATACAGCACATGCGCAACGTGCTCAAAGCGCGCGCCGGCTGCAAGGCAGCGGAGCGTCAGGTCGTAATCTTGGGCGCCCGCGACGTCTTCCGGCGACATGCCAATGCGATCGATAAGCGCCTTCTCCACCATCAGAAAATGCGTCACGCAGTTATGGCTATAGAGCAAGTCGACGTTGAGTTTGGTCTTAAAGACCGGCTGACCCCACTCCCCCGTTTTCTGGAACATGTCCTCGTCGCAGAACAGGACCTGGGGACGCTCGCCCTCGGCAGCCTTGTTCAGCGCGGCAACATAGTGGAATAACGCGTCCGGTTCCAGGATGTCATCGTGGTCCAAGAACGCGATGTAGTCTCCAGTCGCCTGCTGAATACCTGCGTTGGTGTTGACCACAATGCCGCCATTACCGGGCAGCTCAATACAACGGACGCGCTCATCGTTGACGCCCGCCGCAAGATTGGCAACCGCGTCCCATTCGGGCGAGGCGTCCATAAGCAGCAATTCCCAGTTGTCATAGCTTTGGACCAGCACCGAGTCCAGCAGCTCGCGCAGGTAGACCCGATCAGTCTTGTAGCACGGCACCACGATGCTCACGAGCGGCCTATAGGCAAAGGCCGCCGAAGCGACACGCTGGCACGCTAAATCGCCCGGCTTTGCGCGATGTCGCTCAAACCAACGTCGATAAGCTGCGTCGTCTGCACGCGCGTCCTTCATGCGGTTCCAACTGTCATCGACCATGCCGTTGTACAGGCGACCATCCATGGCGCAAAACCCGCTCTGGATCTGCCCTGTGGGGTCGCTCACAATCGCGACAAAATCTCGTATATCCTGAGGCATCTCAACACTCAGATACGTTTTATTGACGCGGCATCCGTTCTGCTGCGGCATATCGACCTGCGATTCAAACACATGCACGGTGACATCGATGGCATTCATATGCGCATCGAAGATCTGGAGCTCAGGCGCGCACTGGAGGTCTCCCGCCCAAGTAACCTCATAGCGCCACACCGCGCCGGCGTCTGCCGGCAAATAGCGAGTGGCATCGATCTCGTAGAAACCGCAGTGTTCGCCACGCTGAGCATCGCGGATAAGCGCGCACAGCGCAGGCTTTGCTTTGTAGTTAACCTTGGATTCCAGCTTGGCCACGCGGCTATCGAGGCGAATGGAGCCCAACCTTTGGCCACCGGATGCAAAAACGACATCCATCGACGAGCCATCCAAAAACGGAAGCACCAAGACGGCGAGCTCGCGCTCGTAATCGGAAACGGAAGGACAAAGCGCCAGCACACGGCCATGATCGACCGGGAGCACCAGCGACGGCACACAAGAACCGCTCGTCGTCGCTTGGGCAAACGCCTGAGAGCCCTCCCGCTCAATAAGCGCGGCGACATCCTGACCGGCAAAACGAAGCAGCACAAACAGACGGCCCTGACTGCGGCAAAGCGCCAAACGCTTGATACTCATCTACACTTCTCGCTTTCCCAGGGCGTTCGCTGCCATGCGTTTGCAGGCACCCAGGCGCCCAAACCTCAAGACGTCGTAATCGAACATGAACTTTTTGCACTCACGGGCATTGGGGGCCTTGCTGATAAGCGCCGCACGCACCATAGCAGCAACAGAAGGAGCGCATTGTGCGAGCGCAGCATCGCTGCCCACGGCAGAACCGGCAAGCGCCGTGGCAACGGCAGCAAACACCTTGCCGCAGTCCGAACCCAGCAACCTGAGCGCATCGTACAGCACCAGATCGCATAGGAAGTACGCCAGGTCATCGGCATGCTGGACATCGAGACCGTCGCGCTGCCAGTCAGCCAGCACCGCGGAGTAAATCTTCACGTGCTCCAGCAGGCGCGTCTCGTCGTCATAGCGCATGGTGTCCATGAGCGAGCCTTTGCGCGCCACGCGGTAGTCATACAGCTTGTTCGAGATAAGCGCGGTCTTGTGCGAACGACCGTACACGGCAAAATCGAAGACCTGGTCCTCGCCATACTTAACGGTTTCGTCGAACACGATCCCGTTGCCCAGCAAAAACTCACGCCCGCAGGCGGTGCGCCATGCAAAGGGGCGAGACGCTTCCTTAAACAGCAGGTCGGAGCTATAGCCTTCAAACGACACATCGCGCGGGCTCAGCACATAGTTAAGCCACGGATACCCCGCCTCCAGCGGATACGGATTCGCACCAAAGGTCAAAACGTCGCAGTCCTCGCGCTCAAAGGCATCGACGATCACACGGCATGCATCGGGCGTAAAGCGGTCGTCGGAATCCAAGAACGCGACGATAGGCGCCGTGGACGCGGCGATGCCTGCATTACGCGCACTCGACAGGCCCCCGTTCTCCTTATCGACCAGCATAAAGCGCGCGTCCTTTTCGCAATAGGCAGCCGCAATATCGCGCGATCCGTCCGGCGAGCCATCGTTGACCAGCACACCTTCCCAATCGGGCATATCCTGCGCAAGCAGGGAGTCCAGGCACCAAGCCAGGCACTCCTCCACGTTATAGATGGGAACGACAACGGAAATCTTGGGGGTAACCATAATCACTCGCTCCTACTGTGCAGCCGGAACGTCATCGGGATGCGGGTTGTCGCCGTAGGTGCGCTGATACGTCAGCACGCGCCAGACCAGCGGCAGGCCGCCAATCTTAAAGTAATGCTTAAACGTATTGAGCTTGCCCGGCTTTTTAAAGTCAAAACGCGAATCGATATAGGCGCGGGGCGACTTGACCATCAAGCGCAAGTCGGTCTCGCCACGCGGGTCGAACAGCGACAGGTCAAAGCAACCGGCATCCCAATCGGCCTTCAGCTCGGGTGAAGCCTTCTCCCAAAACTGCTCGCGTAGCTCATCGACCAGACGCTCATCATTCCAACGGTACGTATCGACCTTCATGCGCATTAAAATGCCCTGGAGCTGAGCCTTGAGCTCGGGACGCTCGTCCAAAAAACGTTGCATCTCGGCATATTCGTCGCACACGCAAAACACTTTGTTGGGCGAATTAACGGAGCTCTTCTCGTTATCCTGGCGATAGCACAAAATGGGAGCCGCAATAAACGCGGCACGCTCGGCGCAAGCCCAAACCTTAAAGTTAAAGCCTGCGTCCTGATACGAAGCTCCCGGCGTGGGAAGGAACCGAATCTGATTATCGTTGAGGAACTCGCGCCGATAGATAGCCGACCAAATGGAAGGTTTGCGGTAGAAGATGCCCGGGCGATCGACGGGGCAATACGCGGCGCCCGTCATATGCTCGTCGATAATCCCAAACAGCTCACGGCGCTCGCTGGGCGTGGACCAATACAGGTAAAAGTCGCCCTTCACCACATCGGCATGCTCAGCATCGGCCTTGGCGACCAGCTTTTGGAGCGAATCCTCAAACATAAAGTCGTCGGACTCAAGGATGCCCACGTACTCGCCGCGCGCCATCTCCAGGCCGCGGTTCATCGAGTCACCGTAGCCGCTGTTGGCCTTGTCGATCATCTTCACACGGGGATCGCGCTCCATGTACTCGCGGATGATATCCGGCGAGCTATCGGTGGAGCCGTCGTTGATACAGATGATCTCGATGTCCTTGAGCGTCTGCGCCACGGCGGAATCGAGGCACTCGCGCAGGTAGCGCTCGACATTGCAAATGGGGACAAGCAGCGAAACTTTAGGGGTATCAGAGTTCTGCAAGAGAACCTCCTGTTGAATAGCGTGTAACAGGGTTATTTTAGCAGCCGAGTTGCGGCGGGCGGCAGCGCTTGGAATTAGATAAAGCGCTCCAGGCAGGCTTTGAGACCGCGAGTCGAAAGATAGAACAGCGTGGCGTCTGCCATCGAAACGCCCGAGGTCGCCGCAACGAGCTTGTGGGCAACACGGCGAACGGCGCCCTTAGCAGGCATATCCGCCCACTCCGTTCCCAATAACGTCGTGAAAGCCCTGTTGACGCGACTGGCAACGCGGCGGAAACCATCGGCATCCAAGCGCGCCAGGTCGAACACAATAAGGTCCAAAAACCAAGTTATCAGCTCGCCGGGACACAGGTCCAAAAAATCGTAGGCCGCCCAGTCCTCCAAGACCTCCTCGAGCATCCTCATGTGGGCGTCAAGCTTTTTGGCGCGAGCCTCGGCACTGTTGAACTCGTGCGTCGCCGATTCGCTCTCCATCACGTAGTGGTAGAACTTGTCAGGCATGACGACGGTCTTGCGGGCAAGCGCATAAGCCGCAAATTGGAAGACGACATCCTCGCCCAAAGCCAAACCGGGGGCGAAGCGTATGCCTTCGCGATTGAGCAGCTCGCGCGAAAAGGCCGCACGGCAAGCATAGGGCTGCGCATTCGAATGGAACAGCAGTTGGGGATCACGGGCGCCGAAGGTACCGGCTTTGGGGCTCATGAGTTGCTGGACGCGTTTGGGGGCAGCGTCGGCAGGTTCACAGATGCCGCCAAAGACGGCGGCCTCGGCATCTGCAGACTCCATGGCATGCAGCACGCGCTCGACCGTCTGGGCATCGATGTAATCGTCAGCGTCCACAAAAAAGACGGTCTCGCCCTCGGCGGCATTGATGCCGGCATTTCTAGCGCACGAGACGCCCGCGTTTTCCTGGTCAATCACCAGTACGCGATCGTCGGCCTGCGCGATCTGGCGCAACACGTTCAACGAATCATCAGTCGAACCGTCGTTGACGCAGGCAACCTGAATCGAACGCTCAGACTGGGCCAACAGCGAATCGAGGCATCGCTGAATGGAGCGCGACGAATTGTAGACGGGAACGACAATGGTCGCTTTGGGGGTCAAAGTCTCTCCCATGTCGACCTACCCCCTCAGCGATTCGATGAGGAAGGCAGCAACCACGCCTGGGCCTCCAACCGAGGCGTAATACTTAGCACGCCCCAAGGCACCATCCGTCGCAAAACTCGGATGCTCGTCAACCCAGCCCTCAGGATCTTTGAGGATGGCAGCGAGATTTGCGCGCTTCCACGGCTTGAGGTCGTCAAGCGAAAAGTCCCCGGCGTCCAAGGCCGCCTGAAATTCCTTGGCCATCTGCACCAGGAACTCCTTATAGAACTTAGGCGCCAGGCGCACGTAGTTCCACATGTACGAATCGTACTTAATGAGCTGATTGAACTTGAGCATGCGCGCGACATCGACGCTTGCGTGGTCGCGGGCATAATCCTCTCGAATCCAACGCTCAATCTCGGCATACTCGGTATTGACGCAAAAGACCTTAGCCGAAGAATTGACCGAGGAATTCTCGTTGTCCTGTCGATACGACAAAACAGCATCATGCAGGTAAACAGCCTTATCGGCGCACGCGATCACCTTAAAGGCGAATGACGTGTCCTGAAAGGATGCCCCCGGAGTCGGCAGGAACTTAATGCCGTTGCGCTCAAGAAAATCGCGACGGTACACTGCCGACCAAATCGACGGCTTTTGCCTAAAGAACTGCGTCGTATCGCTCGGGTGCACTGGCTTGCCACAGTCCTTGGCTTTAAACATCTCGTGCAGCGAACGGCGCTCCTCGGGCTTAGACCAGTAGAAATCAAAGTTCGCCTTCGCAAAGTCGGCATTATTGCTATCGGCGGCCGAGACAAGCTTTTCGAGTGCGTCGGGCGCCATAAAGTCATCGGACTCCAAGATGCCAACGTACTTGCCACGCGCCATCTCCAGACCGTGGTTCATCGAGTCGCCGTAGCCGCTGTTGGCTTTGTCAATCATCTTTACACGGGGGTCGCGCTCCATGTACTCGCGAATGATATCCGGCGAGCTATCGGTGGAACCGTCATTGATGCAGATGATCTCGATGTCCTTGAGCGTCTGAGCCACGGCCGAATCGAGGCACTCGCGCAGGTAGCGTTCGACATTGCAAATGGGGACAAGCAGCGAAACTTTAGGGGTATCAGAGTTCTGCAAGAGAACCTCCTGTTGAATAGCGTTTAACAGGGTTATTTTAGCAGCCGAGCTGCGGCGGGCGGCAGCGCTTGGAATTAGAGAAAGCGCTCCAGGCAGGCTTTGAGACCGCGGGTCGAAAGATAGAACAGCGTGGCGTCTGCCATCGAAACGCTCGAGGTCGCCGCAACGAGCTTGTGGGCAACACGGCGAACGGCGCCCTTAGCAGGCATATCCGCCCACTCCGTTCCCAAAAACGTCGTGAGGTCCATGTTGACGCGAGCCGCCACGCGATGGAAGTCATCGGCATCCAAGCGTGCCAGGTCGAACACAATAAGGTCCAAAAACCAAGTTATCAGCTCACCGGGACACAGGTCCAAAAGACCGTAGGCCGACCAGTCCTCCAAGACCTCCTCGAGCATCCTCATGTGGGCGTCAAGCTTTTTGGCGCGAGCCTCGGCACTGTTGAACTCGTGCGTCGCCGATTCGCTCTCCATCACGTAGTGGTAGAACTTGTCCGGCATGACGACGGTCTTGCGGGCAAGCGCATAAGTCGCAAATTGGAAGACGACGTCCTCGCCCAAAGCCAAACCGGGGGCAAAGCGAATGCCTTCGCGATTGAGCAGCTCGCGCGAAAAAGCCGCACGGCAGGCATAGGGCTGCGCATTCGAATGGAACAGCAGTTGGGGATCACGGGCGCCGAAGGTACCGGCTTTGGGGCTCATGAGTTGCTGGACGCGTTTGGGGGCAGCATCGGCAGGCTCACAGACGCCGCCAAAAACGGAGGCCTCGGCATCTGCAGACTCCATGGCATGCAGCACGCGCTCGACCGTCTGGGCATCGATGTAATCGTCAGCGTCCACAAAAAAGACGGTCTCGCCCTCGGCGGCATCGATACCGGCATTTCGAGCACACGAGACGCCCGCATTTTCCTGGTCAATCACCAGTACGCGATCGTCGGCCTGCGCGACCTGGTGCAACGCGTTCAACGAATCATCAGTCGAACCGTCGTTGACGCAGACAACCTGAATCGAGCGCTCGGACTGAGCCAACAGCGAATCGAGGCATCGCTGAATGGAGCGCGCGGAGTTATAAACGGGGACGACAATGGTAGCTTTAGGACACGAGGCCTCTCCCATGCCGACCTACCCCCTCAGCGATTCGATGAGGAAGGCGGCGACCACGCCCGGGCCTCCAACCGAGGCGTAATACTTAGCACGCCCCAAGGCACCATCCGTCGCAAAGCTCGGATGCTCGCCAACCCAGCCCTCAGGATCTTTGAGGATGGCAGCGAGATTCGCGCGCTTCCACGGCTTGAGGTCGTCAAGCGAAAACTCCCCCGCATCCAAGGCCGCCTGAAATTCCTTGGCCATCTGCACCAGGAACTCCTTATAGAACTTAGGCGCCAGGCGCACGTAGTTCCACATATACGAATCGTACTTAATGAGCTGATTGAACTTGAGCATGCGCGCGACGTCATCACTTGCGTGGTCGCGGGCATAATCCTCTCGAATCCAACGCTCAATCTCGGCATACTCGGTATTGACGCAAAAGACCTTAGCCGAAGAATTGACCGAGGAATTCTCGTTGTCTTGGCGATACGACAACACGGCATCATGCAGGTAAACAGCCTTATCGGCGCACGCGCTCACCTTAAAGGCAAACGACGTGTCCTGAAAGGACGCCCCCGGAGTCGGCAGGAACGTAATGCCGTTGCGCTCAAGAAAATCGCGACGGTACACGGCCGACCAAATCGACGGCTTTTGCTTAAAGAACTGCGTCGTATCGCTCGGGTGCACCGGCTTGCCACAGTCCTTGGCTTTAAACATCTCGTGCAGCGAACGGCGCTCCTCGGGCTTAGACCAGTAGAAAACAAAGTTCGCCTTCGCAAAGTCGGCATTATTGGTGTCGGCGGCCGAGACAAGCTTTTCGAGTGCGTCGGGCGCCATAAAGTCATCGGACTCCAAGATGCCAACGTACTTGCCACGCGCCATCTCCAGACCGCGGTTCATCGAGTCGCCGTAGCCGCTGTTGGCCTTGTCGATCATCTTGACGCGCCCATCGCGCTCCATATACTCGCGGATAATCGCCGGCGAGTTGTCGGTCGACCCGTCGTTAATGCAGATGATCTCAATATCCTTGAGCGTCTGCGCCAGGGCGGAATCGAGACACTCGCGCAGGTAGCGCTGAACATTGTAAATGGGAATAAGCAGCGACAGAACAGGGCTGCCAGAGGCGTTAGTAGACAAATGTGCTCCTTAGGAAATACCTGTCGTTTCATGGTATCAAAGGGCCAGCGCGCCAGCGGACGTTTATATAATCTATGGAGCTCGCAGAGGCAAACCGATAAGAAAGGACGTCATGCAGCCCAAAGCCGCACGTAACATACCCATCGAAGCGCTGCGTTTGGTCGCGGTCGCCGGCATCGCGGTGTTCCACACCTTTCAGTGGACGTTCCAAGCCGTCTGCGTCGGCGCCGTGGAATATGCCCCACTTGCGATGTTCCCCTATTCCGGCGTACTCGGTTTTATTAACTTGCTTGGCTGCTGGGCCAACGAGGTCTTCTTTATGATCTCGGGCTATTTTCTCATCGCTTCAGCCGCGCGTGCTTGGGACGGTGGAGCAACGTGGAAGTCGCAAATGCAACGGACGGCGCAGCGCCTTGGCAAGGTCATTATGCCCACTGCGTTTTATTGCCTCGTGGCGCTCGCGTGGTCCACGGTCGTCTCACCCATTCCCGATGTTACCCTCAATACGCACTACTGGTACACATTAGGCCTTGAGTTTATCTGGGTCTATGCCGCCACGGTCTTCATGGCGCCATGGTTTGGACTGGCTAAGAGTCGACTCCCCCAGAAAACCTACAAGACGACGGTCATCGCCGTTGGCATCCTCGCATTTGTTGTTAACGGGTATTTAGCCGCTATGAGTGCGACAAGCGCCGGCGAGTTTTCTTGGCTCCAAAAGCTCATGAGCGCTACCACGTACGTAGTCGCGTTTTTGATCGGCGGACTGCTCCGCGACGTTACCGATGTCATGGATTCGGACAGGGTGGGCGCCTTGGGCATGCGCTCGCTCGTAACGGTTTTGGTGCTCACCATCATCCTGGAAGGAGCACTCTCCTTCACCGACAACCTCACAGCGATGACAATCCTCTCCTACAAATCGACCTCGCTGATCTCGTTTGCCCTCGCTGCCGCCTCCCTGCTCTTTGCGGCTACCCGACGCAGTGCCTCAGGCAATTCGCGGACTGCAGGTGCCATCGTCACCTTATCGACCGCCACGCTCGGTTTCTATGTGATGCAGTCGCTCACCAATAGCCTGTGGCGTCCCGTCTTCAATACGTTGCTCGCAAACATACTGGTCAGCCAAAACAGCCCGGCAGTTATTTGTATCGTCACGGGTACCGTCATTAGCATCGTCTTTGCCCTGACGCTTCTCACCATCGACGCAGCTAGAAGCCCTATCGCTCGCAAGCCCAAGCGGCAATAGACACGCTGCCGTCAGACCCTAAAGCCGCTACAGCCATGGCAGGTTCCTGCGTTTTATTCAAAGCTTGCCGCCAAGGTGCGCCGAGCCTTTACAATAGGACAGTCCCAAGGACGTATTCGATAGCTTCCGCGCAGCACTCGCCCGCCGCGCGTGAAAGGATATATTGCCCCATGCCTTCAACCCTCCCCGCTCCCATCGACAAGCTCGCCATCGTCGTCGTTACTTACAAGCGCCAGGAACTCCTAGCCAACTTGTTCGACTCCATGACCGAGCTCACGGCAACGCCCTGGCGCATCGTGATTGTCGATAACGAGAATTCACGCGAGACCGAGGCCATGTGCACCGCATTCAACGAGCGCCTGGCCAACCTGTGGGGCATCGACACCGAGCAACCTGACGCGCAGGGCGGCACCGACCGCGTTATCTACGCGCCGCAGCTTGAAAACGGTGGCGGCGCGGGCGGCTTCTCCGCCGGCACCAAGTGCGCCTACGACCTGGGCGCCCAGTGGTTCTGGGTGATGGACGACGACGTGCTCGTCATCCCCGAAGGCATCGAGCGTCTTGCCAAGTGGACCGACCGCTACGATGTCATCCAGGGTTCGCGCCTGGACTTTGACGGCGGCGCCTTCTTTTGGCAGTACCAGCTCATCCTTTCGCTTGGTATCCCCAACCCCATCGCTAAGTGGGACCTGGGCCCCAAGGGCTACCGCGCCATGAACCAGTTGTGCTTTGAAGGCGGCCTGTTCTCGCGCCGCGTGGTCGACAAGATCGGCCTGCCGGATGCGCGATTCTTCATCTACGGCGACGATGCCTGCTACGGCTACGTGGCCAGCCAGCACTTCCCCGCCGCCGTTGTTGCCGACGTGGTGCTCAAGCGTGCCCGCGCTGTCTCTAACTGGGATATCGCCGGCAAGCGCCAGCTCAACTCTACGAGCGACACCAACCGCTACTACATCATGCGCAACCGCGGTTATCTGGCCCGCTACATGCAGATTTACGGCGACTATCACCCCGCGCTGTTCCGTCTGGGCAACGTCGCGACCTTCTGCAAGGAGTTCATTCGCCTGGCTGCCGTTGACAAGTGCTTTAAGACCGGTATTCCGGCGCTGCGCCGAGGCATGAAGGACGCCCGCAAGATCGTCAAGGATCCCAACTGGAAGCCCATGCCGCCCATGAAGGACACCGAGTAACGGAAGCCGGAAACACCTCGGCGCTTAAAGCCGCTGGCACACCGTAGCCACATGCTGCCCATCAAAACCGAACCCCCAGCGCATGCGACCCACGCCGGGGCGCGGCACACGGATTTCGTCGATGCCGTCGCGCTCTATGTCGAGTAGCGACTGCACGGCCAGCAATTCCAACCCTAGCGCATCCACATCGGGGTCATACATCAAGTTAATCGTTATCAGTGGGCGCTCGTCCAGCATGCCAATCGTGTCTGCTACGTCGAACACAGCACCCGTAGGGAAAACCTGGATGTCCCAGCGACCCGCGCCACACTTTCGCCTCGAGGCAGGATTGGCATAGCCCGGCAAGCCAAAGCAGAGTCCCTGCAAGAGCAGATGATATGGTAGCGGCTTATCTGGGTCGGTCTCACCGATTCCCGCATCCCCCAGGATGCGGCTTAGCGCCCGCCTCACCGTATCCTCGTTCCTACGGCACAGCCCGTCGCGAAACGCATCGACGTCTCGAATGTCTTCGGCAGCGCACTCAAACCACTCAACAATCACTAGACGCAAGGCCTGGCGAAGCTCGTTATTGGGCAATCGCAAAGCACGGAGCCGATCGCCATGCTCTGGCTCCTCAGTCATATCCGTCGTGAGAAAACCGGACAGATACAGCGCTGTCCACATGCCATCGTCAGGCGAGACATCTGGCTCTGCAGTGCCCAAACAAAGCGGGACCTCAGCACACCCATAGGCCTCGAGCAAATCAAACAAGACCGAAAGGCGGTCGAGATTCCACCCGGCAACTACCCTACTCAGGCAATCCGCATACCCATACAGATCGGCGCGCACAGGCGCCGTGCAGCCTCGGTCCAGAAAACCGATCACACGCGCTGGACTCGAGCAACAGGCCCTACCAAACCGATATCCCTCGAGCCATTCACGCGCATCATCAAGGTATTCCTCGCGCCCAGCATGATTCAACAGAGCCCGGACCTCGGCATCCGAAAAGCCGAACCAACGGTCACACCACGTCGAAAGCGGCGTCGTCAGACAATACGAGCAGCCATGCAAAGGAAGCGCCGCTTCGGCAGGGCCGGGACGCTCCCCCATCAGACACGTCAGCCGCAACGAATCGCGCGCAGTGGCAATGGCGTCGAACAGCACGCGATCGAATAGCCCTGCCGGATCGGCGTCGGAAGCGTCCCTCGCGCTCGCACGGCGAGACCACGCCGCATCGTACCCATCAACGAGCAATACAACCTGCTCATCGCAGGCCATCTCCAGCAGCTCAATGAGCACACCGAGCACCGAGTCAACCTCGTCCGCGCTCGCCACGCCACGCGCGACGCGTTCGATGTGACGCACCTTATCTCGAGCTAAATCAGGAGCCTCCAAGAGCGCCAACAAGCGAGCGCACTCGCCCGAAAGGGCATCGCGCACGACGTCGGCAATAGCGGCACCACGCCTCGCAGCGCCAGAAAAGTCCAGCGATATCACCGGATAGCAAGCATACTCATCCCGATAGCGCCCACCGTCTGCATCCCAAATCTGAGCATTGGCAAACAAACGCTGATCAGCGCGACCAACCGCTGGACGCTCCAGAAAAGCCCTGAGCATCGACAAGTTCATGCTTTTGCCAAAACCCTCGGGTCGACAGCACACCACAACGGACGCGTCGCAGTCCAACGCATCGGCAATAAACATGGTCTTGTCGACCAGCGTGCAGCAACCAAGAGCCTCCGCATAGTCGTGCATGCCAATGGGCAAAGCCGCATCGTCGGCACAGCCGATCAAACGCACGCCAAAGCCAGCAGCACAATCAACATTTGCCTGTTCAGACACCAAAACGTTCCCCCTAAATCGCAGCACGATGCCAATTGTAATGACCGCATCGCATGTACCGATGTCGCCGCGCAAACATATCGGGCAACGGTAGTAACAAGAGGTGTGAGGGGGCACAATTAATCGTTGCACAACAAAACGGGGCCCGATACATTCGCACCGGACCCCGTCCCGACTATTTAGTTATCTGGCAACTAAGAGCCTACTCCCCCGAGTCGTCCTCCCCAGAAGCCTTCTTCTGCTGATCGAGCTTATACTTACCACTTACGATAGACGTAGCGCCCAGCGTGGCCAAGCTCGCGCTGGCAAGGCTCGCCATAACGATAAGGTCGCCCGTCTTGGGCATGTTACCGCCCGAAGTCTTAGTCGTTGTAGTGGTGGTTGTTGTGGTCACCGTCTTGGAGTCATTTTGCTCTTGGTTCTGGTTGTCGGTGTTGCCCTTACTGCTGTCCTCGCCCTGCTGCTTTCCGTCCTCGGTCTTGTCCTTGTTCTTGTCCTTCTCCTCAGATTCAGACTTCTTGTCCTCGTCCTTCTTCTGAGCGGACTTGTCGTCCTTCTCATCAGAGCTAGAACCCTTATCGGATTCAACCTTCTCGGAAGCCTTATCCTTGGAGTCGCCCTTTACGGCTTCGGTCTTTTCCGTGGAAGCCTGATCAGAGTTGTCCTTGTTCTGAGTCGAACCATTATTGACGCCAGCCATCAGCGAAGAGCCCAGCGTAGAACCAAGCTGCTCGGAGAAAGAAGGCTTCTTGTCCGGCGAAGCAACGGGAGCGTCCGGCGCCTTATTCGAGTCGTCCTTGGAAGCATCGGAATCAGGGGTTGCGTCAGAGCCGGAGCCGTTGTTAGAGCCGGTGTCAACGGACGAATCGCTCGAGCCGGTAGATGAGTTAGAGGTGTCAGCGCCGGTCGAACCAGAAGCGTCGCTGTCCGTATTGCCGGCAGAGCTTGAAGACGAATCGCCCGCAGCAGAGCCGTTCGAATTGGAGTCGTTCGAGGTAGAGCCGTCGTTGGTAGTGCCACCAGCCGAGCCATTACCGTCAGCATCGGTCGAGGGCGTATCCATCCTGTCATCGTTGGGATCGTCACTCGAATCGTCATTCGAATCAGGTGTCGGCGAGGGCGCCGGTGTGGGCTCGGGCTGCACGGGCGTCGCAGCGGCTGCCTCGTCCTCGGCGATATAAGCCAAGCAGTCCTTCAGCTCATTCTTATAACGATTCTTCCAGCCCTCATGATACTGGGGCTGGCTCGAATACTTGGTCGCCACGTTATTGACCACGCTGTTGGAGAGCGCCGTCACAAACTCGCGGTCGGACATATCATTGGAAAGATTCGCCCAGCGGAAAAAGTCCCTGCAGCCACCGGTGCCGCACATGTTGGTAATGCTCCACACCATGCCCTTGACGCAATCGGCGCGGCCCGAAATATCAATACCCAGGCCGCTCTTGAGCCACGCCTCGGTCACCGCATAGTACGAGTTGTACGCATACGCATCTTGAAGTGCTGAGAACTCAACAGGATCGGTGTTGTACGCACCTTGGAAGGCATCCTGCGCGATATGGCCCAGCTCGGTGAGCTGGCCGTTCTCGTACATGACATTACTCGTGTTGGAAATCTCGCTGCCGCGATCAATCGCATCCTTGAGCATGCTGTATTTTTCGGGGTTGTAGTTGTAGGCCTGCTTCATAAACGGAATGAGCGACCAACGACGGTCGAACTGGTAATAACCCAGCGCGTTATAGCCGTCACCGTACGAAAAGCCCTGGTTGTAGTTGCCATGGCTCTCGTACTTGGTAAAGTACTTCATCTCGGGAGTCACGTTGACAAACGAAACGCCCTGGACCGACCTCAGTACGCCCGAGAAGGACTGCTGGGTGTAGAGACCCTTATCGATATCGGTGGCATCCGAGGCAACGCCCGGCGTGGGCTCCTCGGCAGCAGCGGGTGCCGGCGCGGAAATGGCGCCAAACGAAAGCGCCAGCGTCAGGCCCGCGACAATCGCGGAATGCTTGGGCTGCATAAGATCCTCCCTGCATTGGTATAGTTAAAGTGCAGTTTGCAAAGATAGAAATAAGTATTGCAGCTCGCCCGTTGTTGCACAACAACCCCTCGGTAAACGGCAACAACCCTCCGCGAAATCTTAAGGAATTGCGCTCAACCTACAGCTTAATGTCAAAGTTGATCTCGGGGACGGCAGCCAGGTCGGCCAACGTCACGCCGTCGACGTACTTTTCGATCACGTCGTCCAGCCCGCGCCAGAACCTAACGGTGGAGCACAGGTCGCTGCGGGTGCAGCTATTGTCGATGCCATCGCACGCCACCGGAGCCGTGCTGCCCTCGACGGCGCGCAGGATGTCGCCGGCACGCACCTCGGCTGGATCCTTGGCCATCATGTAGCCGCCGCCCTTGCCGCGCACGCTCTTAAGCAGGCCAGCCTTCATAAGCGGACGAACCAGCTGCTCCAGATACTTTTGCGAGATATGCTCGCGGTCGGCAACCTCGCGCAAGGCAATCTTGCCCTCGGCGTCACCCAGCGCCGCGATATAGATCATTAACCGGAGGGCATAGCGGCCCTTGGAAGAAATGAGCATACCTACCCTCCCGTTGTTCCTGGGACAAAATCAGGCCTATTTGTCCCAAATCCTATGCACGCGGGGCAAACAAACCTGATTATTATGTCCCACATCTAAAAAGTCGAGTGGATTAGTCGGGTTTTCCCTTGACTAACGCCGAACCCATAGTAACTTTATTCCGAGAAGATTCCTAGGGTTTAGTACACCTATGAGTACACCATATACAGAGAGGGACAGCATGAGCGCAAATCCGCTGCTTTCCATCGAAGGTCTCACCGCCTCCGTGGACGAGAAGACCATCCTCCACAACGTCAACCTCAACGTCGCCGCCGGCGAGACCCATGTGCTGATGGGACCCAACGGCGCCGGCAAGTCCACCCTCGGCCACCTGGTCATGGGCGACCCCGTCTACACGGTCAACGACGGCCGTATCGTCTTTGACGGCCAGGACATCACCAAGCTCACCACCGACAAGCGCTCACGCGCCGGCCTGTTCCTGAGCTTCCAGGCACCGGTCGAGATCCCCGGCGTGCCGCTGTCGAGCTTTTTGCGCGCCAGCATCGCCGGCCGCCCCGGCCTGGAGATGAAGGGTAAGGAGTTCCGCCGCCGCGTCAAGGAGCTCGCGGCCGAGCTCAACATGGATACCGCCTACCTCAACCGCGAGCTGGGCGTGGGCTTCTCGGGCGGCGAGAAGAAGAAGGTCGAAATGCTCCAACTTCTGCTGCTGCAGCCCAAGCTCGCTATCCTGGACGAGACCGACTCCGGCCTGGACGTCGACGCCCTTTCCACCGTCAGCCACGGCATGGACGCCTACCGCAGGAGCTGCGACGGTTCCATGCTCATCATCACGCACAACACGCGCATCTTGGAGCACCTGGATGTCGACCGCGTCCACGTTATGGTCAAGGGCCACATCGTGCGCGAGGACGACGCCTCGCTGATCCCCTGGATCGACAAGAACGGCTTTGAGACCTTCGAGCGCGAGGCCGCCGAGCAGCGCGCCCAGGCCGAGGCCGCCGCTGCCGAGCAGCAGGCGTAAAGGGGCGACGCAATGACCAAGAACCGCACCGAGGTCGCGGACATCGACCGCAGCCTCTACGACTTCACCTATGGCGAGGAGGGATTTGAGCGCCTCGACGCCGGCATCACGCCCGACATCGTGCGCGAGATCAGCGCCAAGAAGGACGAGCCGCAGTGGATGCTCGACCTGCGCTTAAAGTCCCTCGAGATCTTTAATCGTTTTCCCGACCCGACGTGGGGCCCCTCCATCGAGGGCCTGGACATGGATAACATCGTCACCTATGTCAAGCCCAACACCGACCAAAAGCACGACTGGGAGTCGGTGCCCGACGACATCAAGAGCACCTTTGAGCGCCTGGGCATCCCCGAGGCCGAGCGCAGCTATCTGGCAGGCGTCGGCGCGCAGTACGACTCCGAGCTCGTCTACCACAACATGCAGGACACAGCGTCTAAGATGGGCATCGTCTACTCCGGCATCGAGGAGGCCCTGCACGACCCGCAGTGGGAACCGCTCATCCACGAGAAGTTTATGACGCTCATCCCGCCCACCGACCACAAGTTTGCGGCCCTGCACGGCGCCGTATGGTCGGGCGGCTCGTTTGTCTACGTGCCCAAGGGCACCAAGCTCGACTTCCCGCTGCAGAGTTACTTCCGTCTTAACGCCAAGGGCGCCGGCCAGTTTGAGCACACGCTCATCATCGTCGAGGACGATGCCGACCTGCACTTCATTGAGGGTTGCTCCGCGCCCAAGTACAACGTGGCCAACCTCCACGCCGGCGCCGTCGAGCTCTTTGTGGGCAAGCGTGCGCACCTGCGCTACTCTACCATCGAGAATTGGTCCAAGAACATGTACAACCTCAACACCAAGCGTGCGCGCGTGGACGAGGACGGCGACATCGAGTGGATCAGCGGCTCCTTCGGTAGCCACGTGGGCTACCTCTACCCCATGAGCGTGCTCAGCGGACGCCGCGCCCGCTCGAGCTTTACCGGCATTACCTTTGCCGGCGCCGGCCAGAACCTGGATACCGGCTGCAAGGTCGTGCTCAACGCGCCCGATACTTCGGCAACCGTCGAGACCAAGGGCATCTCCAAGAGCGGCGGCATCCAGACCTTCCGCAGCTCCATCGTGGCCACGCCCAAGGCCGAGGGTTCCAAGGCAACCGTGAGCTGCCAGTCGCTCATGCTCGACGACCAGAGCCGCTCCGACACTATTCCGGCCATGGACATCCGTGCCAAGAACGTCGACATCGGCCACGAGGCAACTATCGGCCGCATCGGCGACGACAAGGTGTTCTACCTGATGAGCCGCGGTATCTCGGAGGAAGAGGCCCGCACCATGATCGTCAACGGCTTTGCCAACCCGGTCTCCAAGGAGCTGCCGCTTGAGTACGCTGTCGAGATGAACAACCTGATCAAGCTCGAGATGGAAGGAGCGATCGGATAATGAAACAGACCACCAACACCGCTGCTACCACCCTTGAGCAGGTCAACGCGATGCCGGCGGCCACTTGGGGTTGGCTCAAGATGAACCAGACCAAGCTCGAGCTCTCTGACGAGCTTGCCGCCGCTCCCACCGAGGCCGTTGAGGTCGAGGGCTTGGACGAGCAGTTTACTGGCGTGGCAGACGCGTTCGAAGCCGCCATGGACGCCATCGCCGAGCGCTTCCCCGAGCGCCGCGCCTCCGCCCCCGGCGATGCTGCCGACCGCGCCCGCATCACGCCCGAGACCGAGCTCGACGCGCCCGCCACCTCTGTCTACCAGGCCGGTGCTATCAAGCTCGAGGAGGAGCTCTCCCCTGCTGAAGCCTTCGAGACCGGCATGGGCGAGGCTGCCTACGCCTACTTGGCCGAGCACGCCACCAAGCGCGTCGTCATCGATGTGCCCGCATACAAGCACGCCACGGTTACCGTGCGTGTGAGCGGTGTCGATGCTGCCGCGACCATCGCCGTCATCGACGTCGTCGCCCGCCCGCAGGCAACGCTCGACCTGCAGATCGCCCTGGACTCCCCCGTTGCCGGCCAAGGCGTCGTGGGTTCCGTGCTGTGCGTGTGCGCCCACGAGTACGCCACCGTCAACGTGACCTGCACGCAGACGCTCGACGATAGCTGGATCGCGCTCGACGACACCGGCCTGTTCCTGGACGAGGGTGCGCGCGTCAACGTGCAGCACACCGTCCTGGGTGCCGGCGCCAGCGCCACCGGCCTTGCCGGCGACCTGCTGGGCGATACCGCCAAGGTCACCATCGATACTGACTACCTGGGCGCCCGCGAGCAGGTGCGCGACTTTAACTACGAGCTGCGCCACCGCGGTCGCAAGACCGAGTGCGAGATCGACGCCAACGGCGTACTGACCGGCACGTCCAAGAAGGTCTACCGCGGCACCATCGACCTCGTGCACGGCTGCAAGGGTGCCGTCGGCACCGAGCGCGAAACCGTGCTGTTGGCCAACAAGGGCGTCGACAACAAGACCGTCCCCGTCATTCTCTGCGACGAGGACGACGTTGCCGGCAACCACGGCGCCACCATCGGTCACGTCCGCGACGAGCAACTGTTCTACCTCGCCTGCCGAGGCCTTGACCAAAACGCCGCCGAGGACCTGTTCATCCGCGCCAAGCTGGAGGACGCCGCGCTTTCCGCGACCGACGAGCGCACCCGCGCCGCCGTCGTCCGCCTGGGCAACAACCTGATCGACAACTTTGAAGAGGAGCTCGCATGATCGACACCGAGCACGTTAAATGCGACACCTGTACCGCACCGGAGCCTATGGAGCTCGACGCCAGCGACGAGGCCTCGCGCGGCTGGCCTACCGTCGACATCGAGACCAATCCCTACAAGGCACAATTCCCGCTTTTCCAGCAGCACCCCGAGATCGCCTTCCTCGATAGTGCCGCCACCGCGCAGCGTCCTGCCTGTGTGCTCGACGCCGAGCGCGACTTCTACCAGCGCATGAACGCCAACCCTCTGCGCGGCCTGTACTCGCTGTCCGTCGAGGCCACTGAGGCTATCGCGAAGGTGCGCCAGCAGATCGCCGACCTCATCGGCGCTGCCCAGGCCAACGAGGTCGTCTTCACCCGCAACACGAGCGAGTCGCTCAACCTGGTCGCCAAGAGCTTTGCACCCACAGTCCTCGAGCCGGGCGACGAGGTCGTCATCACCATCATGGAGCACCACTCCAACCTGATTCCGTGGCAGCAGGTCTGCCGCGAGACCGGCGCCAAGCTCGTCTACCTCTACCCCACCAAGACCGGTCAACTCACCACCGAGGAGGTTCTGTCCAAGGTGGGCCCCAAGACCAAAATCTTGGCCGTGGGTCAGGTTTCTAACGTGCTGGGCGTCGAGAACCCGGTCAAGAACCTCGGCAAGCTCGTCCACAAGTACGGCGGCTATCTGGTCGTCGACGGCGCGCAGTCGCTGCCGCACATGCCGGTCGATGTGGCCGACCTGGGAGCCGACTTCTTTGCCTTTAGCGCGCACAAGGCCATGGGCCCCATGGGCATCGGCGTGCTGTGGGGCAAGATGGACCTGCTCAACGCCATGCCGCCCATGCTCACCGGTGGCGAGATGATCGACTCTGTCACCGAGCAGGACGCCGTCTGGGCGCCCGTCCCCGAGAAGTTCGAAGCCGGCACGCAGGACGCCGCCGGCATCTTCGCCACGGGTGCGGCGCTTGATTACCTGGTCAACACGGTGGGCTACGAGAACATCCAGGCCCGCGAGCAGGCACTCGTCCACTATCTGATGGGCGAACTCATGCAGCTCGACTTTGTCCAGATCATCGGCTCCATCTATTGGGACAACCACCACGGCGTTGTGAGCTTTAACGTCAAGGGCATCCATCCGCACGACGTCGCGAGCATCATGGACATGGACGGCGTCTGCATCCGCGCCGGCCACCACTGCGCGCAGCCGCTGCTTACCTGGCTGGGCGTCGAGAACCTTGCCTGCTGCCGCGCCAGCGTGGCCTTCTACAACGACAAGGCCGACATCGACAAGTTCATCGCCGGTCTGCATCACGTTTGGAGCACGTTCAATGGGTAATCTATACACCTCCACCACGTTTATGGAGCACAACTCGCACCCCGACTATAAGTACGAGATGGATGCCCCCACGCACGAGCACGACGGCATCAACCCCAGCTGTGGCGACGAGCTCACCTTGCAGCTGCGTGTCGAGAAGGGCGTGATCGAGGAGGCCTCCTTTACCGGTCATGGCTGCGCCATCAGCCAGGCCAGCGCCGACATCATGGCCGACCTCATCACCGGTGAGACGGTCGAGGAGGCTCGCCGCCTGGCGGAGCTCTTCCTCGCCATGATCCGCGGCGAGCAGCTCTCCGAGGAGGACCTGGAAGACCTGGACGAAGCCGCCCAGCTCCAGGACATCTCGCACATGCCCGCCCGCGTCAAGTGCGCCGAGCTCGCCTGGCGCACCCTCGACGGCATGCTCGAGGGGCAAACAAACCAGTAGTTTATGCCCCGAATCCAAGGTTTTTGATTGCCGAGCCGCCCGATACGGGCGGCTCTGTTTTTACCTAATGAGCGCGAACGCACAAAGTCCGCGCGTCCGGCGCCCCGTCTGACATTTGCCACACAGCCAGACGCGAGCACGGGAGTTTTCCACAGCACCAAAGGCCTGCGGCAGGGCCCCGGGCCCGCCAAGCAATGCGCCAAGCCCCGTTCTGCGAAGCTCCGACTCGCTTCGCGCCTGCCGCAGACGGGTCCCATAGGGAGCGGCGTGCATTTTTGCGAGTATTCAGCACGCCAAGCTGTGTGTATACGCATCGAAAGCGTTAATCAACGTCTTTAGGCGCATATATATTGTGTTTTAGAACAAGCATCGCGGTCTGACGGGACGCAGGCACGTGCTTCGGGGGCGCAACGGCGGGAATCAATAGCTTCGGGACCCGTATGTTGCAAGATTGCGGCGGTGCCGACAGCAACACGATGCTGAAAACTCCGTTTTTTGCACGGCGCAGACGGGGGTAGGCACGGGCAAACCCGGACCGAGCCGTTATTTTATGCAAGATGACGATTGTTCTATGCATATTAAGAAGTGCAGTTACCGTACCAAGCTTTTAGAACTAATGGTTGTGACATATGGGCGACCCCAGCTGCGGTGCACAGGCAGTCCTACGCCACGTTTCCGCCAGCCCGCATCGCCGTTCGCGCGCGGGCGCGCACGATACGAGAGACGGTACTTTTGCCAATCCCGGTATACCGCTCAATCTGGCGCACCGTAAAACCGGCATTGTTCAATCCAACAATAACGGTATCGCGCTGCGCCAGCGGTGCAGTTTTAACCCCGTTGAGCGGAACCCCGAGGCTCTTCGCCAATTTGCCGGCAAAGGCGTGGCGTTCCCACTCCGTCTCTTTCATATCGCCCAGCGCTGGCTCGCCGCCGTCGGGCGTCGAAAGCGAATGGGTAATAAAGCCCTCGGCAGAACCAAAAAGCTCAAGCACGCAAGAAGGATCAGAAAATCCTCTCGCGACATCAGCCGCGTCACCGTCGTAAGCGCACAAATGCTCCGCAAAGCTGCTCCAGGGATAACGCTCGATTAAGCTGATGCCAGCCTCCTGCGGATCGGCGTGTACGGAGCGAATAGCCTCCATCACCTGCCAGTCGGTATCGAGCGAGCGCCGGTCAAAACGGTTCTGGAACAGATGCCCGGAGCGTCCGGTACGCTTGTTGAACCGACGAGCGTACGTCAAAAGCAGTCGGTGCATCGCCGCGCTCATCGTGTCCTCATAATCCGAGAGTACCAGATCCACGTGGTCGTTCATAAGGCACCACGCAACGACCGTCACGCCCTCCTCGCGGCAGCACTCGCGCATCAGCTCCAAAAACTCCCACCGGTCTTCATCGCCCTCAAAGATGAACTGCTTGTCCGTACCGCGGGCACAGACATAGTAAAAGCCGGTAACCGTTCTCCAAACGCGCTGCATGGCGCTCCCTTCGCCGGGATCTGCTTGCCATCCAATACAGCACGATTGAAGCGTGCCATCAAAACATTCACGCAAAACAATACACTCGCGCGGCCAAAGGCAGTAATCAGGCGGCGAACGGCATCGTTGCAACAGGTCAACCCCCGCAATGCTTACAAGAGCTGACCAATAGCTTGCCCAAGACGGACCCCCTCTACGGAAGTTCACGACCACAGAACATAGGGTTAAACCGTTTCAATTAAAACTTCCGGACTTCTCGCTACGAAAACTGAGCCGTTCGCCGAATATTCCGTGCATTTCGCGGTATTATAGGGGCTGCATGTCATGTCCCTTTCGAAGGGTCGCCCGGCAATCGCCAGCCACGGCCCCCAGACGGGACGCCAACACGATAGAGAGGAGAGGCATGCAGTACTCACAGGAAGTGGAGAACATGTGCCCCGTTGCCAAGGGTGCATACCACGGCCCCGCACCCATCCCCGAGGAGGGCAAGTGGGTCCAGGCTAAGGAGATTTCCGACATCTCCGGTCTTACGCACGGTGTGGGTTGGTGCGCACCTCAGCAGGGCGCCTGCAAGCTCACGCTGAACGTCAAGGACGGCATCATCGAGGAGGCCCTCGTTGAGACCATCGGCTGCTCGGGCATGACCCACTCTGCCGCCATGGCTTCCGAGATCCTTCCCGGTAAGACCATCCTCGAGGCCCTCAACACCGACCTCGTCTGCGACGCCATCAACGTTGCTATGCGCGAGATCTTCCTGCAGATCGTTTACGGCCGCAGCCAGACCGCGTTCTCCGAGGGCGGCCTGCCCGTGGGCGCCTCCCTCGACGACCTCGGCAAGGGCCTTCGCTCTCAGGTCGGCACCATGTTCGGCACCAAGGCCAAGGGCGCTCGTTACCTCGAGCTCGCTCAGGGCTACGTCACCCGCATGGCTCTCAACGACAAGAACGAGATCATCGCGTTCGAGTTCCTGAACCTCGGCAAGTTCACCGACGCCGTCAAGGCCGGCAAGACCCCCGAGGAGGCCATCGCTGGCGCTATGGGCCACTATGGTCAGTGGGAGAACGCTGCCAAGTACATCGACCCGCGCACCGACGAGGAGACTCACTCCGTCGCCAGCGTGTTCCCGGTTCACGAGTAGAAAGGGAGGGAAATAACTATGACTGTTACGTTCGAAGGTTACGAGCGCCGCGCTGACAAGATCAACAAGTGCCTCGCCGACAACGGCATCGCCTCCCTCGAGGAAGCTCTGCAGATCTGCACCGACAAGGGCTTCAACCCGCGTGAGATCGTCAACAACACCCAGTCCATCGCCTTCCAGAACGCCGAGTGGGCCTACACCCTCGGTTGCGCTCTCGCTGTCAAGCGTGGCGCCAAGTCTGCTTCTGAGGCTGCCGCCATCATCGGCGAGGGCATCCAGGCCTTCACCGTTCCCGGCTCCGTCGCCGAGGACCGCAAGGTCGGTCTGGGCCACGGCAACCTGGGCGCTATGCTGCTCTCCGACGACACCGAGTGCTTCGCCTTCCTGGCCGGTCACGAGTCCTTCGCTGCCGCTGAGGGTGCTATCGGCCTGGCTCTGAACGCCAACAAGGCTCGCAAGAAGCCGCTGCGCGTTATCCTCAATGGTCTGGGCAAGGACGCCGCCCAGATCATCGCCCGCATCAACGGTTTCACCTACGTGAAGACCCAGTTCGATTACTTCACGGGCGAGCTCAAGATCGTCGAGAAGATCCCGTACTCAGATGGCCCGCGCTCCGAGGTCAACTGCTACGGTGCCGACGACGTCCGCGAGGGCGTTGCCATCATGTGGCACGAGAACGTCGACATCTCGATCACCGGTAACTCCACCAACCCCACGCGCTTCCAGCACCCGGTCGCCGGCACCTACTTCAAGGAGCGCGTGCTCGCCGGTAAGAAGTACTTCTCCGTGGCCTCCGGTGGCGGCACCGGCCGTACCCTGCACCCGGACAACATGGCTGCCGGCCCCGCCTCCTACGGCATGACCGACACCATGGGTCGCATGCACTCGAGCGCCCAGTTCGCCGGCTCCTCCTCGGTGCCCGCGCACGTCGACATGATGGGCCTCATCGGCATGGGCAACAACCCCATGGTCGGCTGCACCGTTGCGTGCGCCGTTGCCGTGAACGCCGCTCTCAACGAGTAGCGTAAGCTTGTAGAATAACCCCAGGGGTAATTTTACATAGCGCAAAACACTGCCGCTCAGAGCTTATCTGGGCGGCAGTTTTTCGTCGAATGTAGCATAACCCCAGGGGTTTTTTAACATGGTGCGCCGGTGCCTTCGCCCCGCCTGTGCTCGGCAGGTTCCCTTTATTCTCCCAGCAGCTTACGCGCAAGCGCGAACGCGGGCAATGACGCCGGTGCCGATGCCCGTCAGACGCTCGATCTGCTTGATGGTGAGGCTATTGCCGCGTAACGCCGCAATGACCTCGTTGCGACGTGCAGGGGGCAGTGCTTTCACGGCGGAGGTGTCTGCGCAGCCAAAGGATGCGACGATCCTGTTCGCTACCTCGAGCGCCTCGTTGCTCGAGAGTTTGACAACGCCTTCGAAGCCAATATCGCCTGGCTGTCCGCCCGCGCAAAGTTCGACAAAGCCCTTCGGCCCTTGAAGCATGTCCAGCACCAATGCGGTCGAGCATATGTCGTCGCCGGATCCTTCGGCATATGCGCGATAACTGCTCCAGCGATACTCCGGCGCGGGGCAAATTCCAGCCTTAGCTGGATTGATGTGCACATAGCGAACTGTGGCGAGTAGGTAGTCGTCCGTGTCGATGGCCTCGCTGAAGAACCTGGGATGGAACACGCTGCCGACATGCCCCGTCTTTTGGTTGAAATACTTCGCATAGGAGCCGAGCAGGCTGCCCACGGCAAGACCGAGCCGCTGGGCTTGATCTTCTACAACGAGGTGGACGTGGTTGTCCATGAGGCACCA
>DBFRXD010000020.1:0-40653 GCA_048502435.1 Collinsella aerofaciens | reverse complement strand
CTCGCAGTATCCGGTTCTCAAGGTGCACGCCCTCGCGGCTCATCCGGTTCCACCGGGCCGCGCGGCAAGGAGATATATTGCCAGACCGGAGGGGCCCCGGGGGCGGGAATCGCGCACTCCATATTTTGTTCACAAATGAATAGATCCCTCAGTCGCGTCACTGAGGTTAAAACTGAAGCATTGGCTTCTGATATTGGCGATGACCAGCTGTTTTATGAGTATTGAGACATCGGTCATCTCTGGAGCGCTACTTTACTCCAAAGGCATCAGCTATTTGTTTCCCATCGGTAAAAGGCGGGTTTTGTTCGCCAAGCGTTCTTATATATAGATAGATACGGGTTCGAACCCGTGCACCGGCAACAAAAAAGACGGCCAACCGAAGTTGACCGTCTCAACAATCTTTGGGTGGGCCGTCAGGGGTTCAGCCTGCTCCGCAGGCGGCCGCTGCGGCGCTTTCGCGCCTTGCGCGCTGCGCTGGCAAACGCTCACGCGTTTACTCAGCTCCGCGCCCTTTCGGGTTCGAACCCGTGCCGCGGTAACAAAAAAAGCGGCCGGCATCCGCCAGTCGCTTTTCTATTCTATGGTGGGCCGTCAGGGGTTCGAACCCTGGACCTTGGGATTAAAAGTCCCCTGCTCTGCCAGCTGAGCTAACGGCCCGCGGGTGGCATTGTACCACGGTCTGGGACTATTCCCAACTCCATTGGCCGTTCTGGAAAATCACAACTTCACGTCCATCAGGCGTAATGCCCGTAATATCGATGTCGTCCGTGCCGATCATAAAATCGACGTGCGTGCTCGAGACGTTAACACCATGCTCCAGGAGCTCCTCCTTGGACATGTCGTACCCACCCTCGATGCATTCGGGGAAACCGACACCTAGCGCGAGATGGCAGCTAGCGTTCTCGTCATAGAGCGTATCGTAGAACAGAACGCCACTTTCGCGGATCGGCGTGTTCTTGGAAATGAGCGCGACTTCTCCCAGGTGAGCAGCGCCCTCGTCCGTATCGATGATACTTGCAAGCGTTGCCTTGCCCACGCGGGCGTCGTAGTCCACCACGCGGCCGCCCTCGAACTTAATCCAAAAATCGTCGACCTTATTGCCGTGGTGGATGAGCGGCATGGCCGAGTACACGATACCGTCGGCGCGCATGCGATCGGGCGAAGTGAAGACTTCCTCGGTGGGAATGTTGGGGAAGAAGGGGTGCCCATCGGGCGTCTTGCCCTTGCCGCCGGCCCACTCGTGACCCTTCGTCATGCCAATCATCAGATCGGTTCCATTTGCCGCGGTGTAATGCAGGCAGTCGAAACGATTGTCGTTCAGGAAACGCAGGTTCTTTTCGAATGCGGCGTCATGGAGCTCCCAGTCGCTCTCCGGGTCCTGGCCATCGGCGCGAGCGGTGTGCAGAATCGCATTCCACAGCTTATAGATTGCAACCTCATCGGCGTCTCCCGGGAACACCTCGCGCGCCCAAGCCACGACCGGAGCGCCGGCGATGCACCACGGATTGATGTTGTAATCCAGTCCACGGCGGAAAACTTTGCACTGCGTGTTCTTTGCCTTAGAAGCTGCAGCGGGCTTAGCGGGATCGATGCCCTTAAGGGCGGCGGGGTCCGCACCCTCGATAAAGATAAAGCAGGCACCGTCCTGGGCCAGGGAATCCAGCTGCAGGCGCTTCCACTCGGGCGTCTGCTCAAAATAGCTTTTCTCGACATGCTCGTACGTGAGCCTCGTCACGGCATCATCAGCCCAGATGACCGTCACGTGGCCGGCGCCGGCAGCATAGGCCTCCGCGACCACCACGCGCGCAAACGGCGCGCACTCAACCGGAGACTGAACGACGACTTCCTGGCCGGGCTTGACGTTTACGCCCTTGCGGACAACCAGGCGCGCATAGTTTTTAATCTTGGGCTCCAGGGACTTCATACCCTCCAGGGCCTCTTCGACCGTCAGGGCAGCTCGAATCATGTGCCACTCCATCTATCTATAGAACAGTAAAAAGGCGCGCCGCAAAAACGACGCGCCTTATATCTTAGCGATAAGTATGTATGCAAACGCTACTTCTTCTTGGAGTCCTTCTTGTCCTCCTCGGCAGCTGCGCGCTCGATAAGAGCGTTGAGCTTGTTCTCGGACATGCCCTCGGCCTGCGCGCGGTACATGTTGCGCAAGGGACGAATACGAGCGAAGTCGTAGATAAAGTCACCTAGGATGATGACATAGGACAAAACGATGCCGACCATCTGGACAGGGCTGGACACCATGCCAGCGGGAGCGAAGTACAGCGAGCCCCAAATTGCCACGACGAGCACCATGCCAATGGCGAGCACAATCCACCAGATGCGACGGCGCTTGGTGTAGTCCTCGTCCTGCTTGAGGAGGATATTCGACACCGTATAGATGCGGTCCTCCTTGGCGCGCTGCTTGGCCTTGCGGGCGCGCTTCTCCTCTTTAGAGAGGCCCTCGAGGTTCTCGCCCTTCTCGAGCTCTTTGCGGCGTGCCTTAGACGAAGCCGGCACGACGCGAACGGAGCTCGCTGCTTGGCGGGCGGGCTTAGCAGATGCGGCAGACTTGCGCGCAACCCCGGTAACTTCGTGGGATTGCGTGCGCTTGTTCGTGGCGCTACGGGTACTCACTTATGCGTTCTCCTTCATGCTTGTGAACTGGGAGCCCGTGATGATCTGGAAGGCCTCGCGATAGCGCTCGGACGTGCCATCGATGACCTCGGCGGGCAGGTGCGGGGTCTCCCCCGTCATATCCCAGTTGGCCTTGAGCCAATTGCGGACGAATTGCTTGTCGTAGCTAGGCTGGATCTTGCCCTCCTCGTAGCTGGCAGCAGGCCAGAAACGGCTGGAGTCGGGCGTGAGGCACTCGTCGATCAGCGTGACCTTGCCATCAATAACACCAAACTCGAACTTGGTGTCGGCAATGATGATGCCACGGGTCGCGGCGTACTCGGCAGCGGCCTTGTAGATCTTGAGGGAAAGGTCACGAATCTGCGTGGCGATGTCCTCGCCCACGATCTCGCAGCAACGCTCGAACGAGATGTTCTCGTCGTGGTCACCGATCTCGGCCTTCGTAGACGGCGTGAACAACGGCTCGGGAAGCTTGGAAGCCTCGGTCAGGCCCTCAGGCAGCTGGATGCCGCAGACGGTGCCGTTCTCGTCGTAGGTCTTCTTGCCCGAACCGGTCAGATAGCCGCGGACGATGCACTCGATAGGAATCGTCTGGGCCTTCTTAACCAGCATGGCGCGGCCAGCGAGGTAGTCACGATACTCAGCAAACTCCTCGGGGAAATCCGCCGGGTCGATGGAAACGAGATGGTTGGGGACGATGTCGGCAAACTTATCGAACCAGAATGCCGAGATGCGATTGAGCACCTCTCCCTTAAACGGAATCTCGTCGGGAAGAATGAAGTCGAACGCAGAAATGCGGTCGGTGGCGACCATCAGCAGGTTTTCACCGGCATCGTAAATATCACGAACCTTGCCACGGGAATCCGGACGACGCTCCATCGTTGTCACGTGAGTCACTCCTTACCTAAATACGACAGAAATGCGGGTTCTTTCCCGCATGTTTTCGCAAACTCGGAGCGGCAGGGACGCGGCCCCTCCTTCACCGAATAGCGAAAAGCTAGTGCTCCATTGTAGTAGATGCCGCGTCTGCCGTGTGCTCGCGGGGCAGATGAATTGTAAAAGTCGTACCCTTTCCAAGCTCCGACTCCACGGATATGTAGCCATGGTGACGCTCGACAATCTGCTTGGTCACGGCGAGGCCGACGCCCAGGCCGCCAGCTTCGCGGGCGCGGCTGGCATCGGCGCGCCAAAACCGCCCGAAAATGCGCGACAGATCGTCCTTGGCAATACCGATGCCGGTATCAGAAACGGCAATGCTGACGTGCCTGCGGTCACTGAGCACCGACACCACGACCCAACCGCCCTCGGGGGTGTAGCGCATGGCGTTGCTCATGAGGTTGATAACACATTGCGTGATCATGTCGGGATCTGCCTCGACAACGTCATCGTGGCCCTGCGTCTCATCTGCAAAGCGCAAACGCAGGTCACGGTCGGCAAACAGGCGCTCCTGGCCATTCACAATCGATCGCACGAACGGAACCATGTCCACCGGCTCAAGGTTGAGCGGAGCCGTGCTGTTTTCCATGCGCGACAGGTCGAGCATCTGCTGCACCAGACGAGCCAGGCGACGCGTCTCGGAAGCAACGGTCTCCAAATGCTCATCGTCGGTGGGATACACGCCATCCTGCATGGCCTCGACCGTTGCGAGCATGGCCATAAGCGGCGTGCGAAGCTCGTGTGCAACGTCTGAGGTCAGGCGCTTCTCGTGTTTCATATCCTTCTCGAGCGAAGTGGCCATCTCATCGAAGGTCTCACCCAGCTGATCGATCTCGTCATCACCGCGCAGTCCCGTGCGAGCCGACAGGTCGCCGTCACGGATTTGCTTTGCGGTACTGGTGATGCGATGAATCGGCTTGGTGAGCATGCGCGACACGAGCGATCCGATAACGACCGAAATGCAGATTGCAACAACCGCAGCGAGGGCCATGGCGTTAAAGGTCTTCTCCCTAAACGCAGAGTCCGCCTTGGTGAGCAGAGCGTCGGAGCCGATGGCCCACAGCTTTACCTGTCCGACATGCTCGCCGGAAGACGTTACAATCTCGACGTTAGCAACGCTATCGGAGTCGGTTGGAGCAGACGAGACCGGGCTATGCGATGCCCTCTTGCCGCTCGTGTCGTCGGTCGTAGCCTGGTTTTCGCGTACATCGGCGGTGGCGCTTGCCGAGGGCCAGGAATCGTCATAAACGATCACGCCCTTTTTATTGACGACCTGCATGCCCAGATCGTCGGAAACCAAACTCGACGTTGCGACCGTGCGCAGTTCTCCCGCGGTCCAAGAACCGTTTTCCTCATATGAGGTTGCCAACTTCTCGGCAGCGGAATTTGCGATTTCGACGATATTGGAGCGTGTGTAATCCGAAAAGACCGTGCCCCACACAACAGAGACAACGCCCACCAGCACCAATACCGTCATGAGCGATGTCAGAGCAAAAGCAAGTGCCATGCGCGAGGGATAGCTCATCGTTGGCCGTGAATCGGAACGAGGCGTGTTCCAACTAGCCTTGGAACCCGCCTCGCTCTCCTGCTTGTGCTTTTGTCCGATTTCAAAGCGCGCAGGTGTCATATGTGATTTCCCTATTTCTCGTCCGACTTATCGGTCTTGGCCGGAGCCTCGAAGCGATAGCCGACACCATGGACGGTGTAGAGCCACTTGGGCTTCTTGGGATCATCGCCCAGCTTGGCGCGAAGATTCTTCACGTGGCTATCGATGGTGCGCTCATAGCCCTCAAAGTCATACCCGAGCACTTTCTCGACCAGCTCCATGCGGTTATACACACGGCCGGGATGGCGGGCAAGCGTGGTGAGCAGCTTAAACTCGGAAGCCGTCAGATCGACTTCCTTGCCCTCGACCAAGATCTTGTGGCCCGAGATATCGATGACCAGATCGCCGAAGTCGAGTACCTCGACGGCGGGCTCGTCGGCCTGATGGGCACGGCGGAACAGAGCGCGAACGCGGGCGACGAGCTCGCGCGGCGAGAACGGCTTAATCAGATAGTCGTCGGCGCCGAGCTCAAGACCGATAATACGGTCCTCGATCTCGCCCTTAGCCGTCAGCATGATGATGGGGACATCCGAGGTATCGCGAATGGTGCGGCAAACGCGCTCGCCGGGAATCTTGGGGAGCATAAGGTCGAGCACGACCAGGTCGAACTGATGCTTCTCGAACTCCTCGATCGCGGACTGGCCGTCGCCGACGCCCACAACCCAGTAGCCTTCGCGCTCGAGATAGGCAGCGACGGCGTCACGGATTGCCTTCTCATCCTCGACCAGCAGAATCTTTTTTGCATCTGAAGCCATAACACGGCCCCCCTGTCTCAATTAGCTAAGAACAAGCCCATTTTAACGCACCTGAGCCCGCCGGATGCCGCTATGACGCGGCAGCTCGGCGGGCGGTACTCACAATTACAACGCGTTTATTCCCCTGTTGGCGCCTTTTTAACCCCTCTAAGCTTAAAGAGAGAATAGGCGTGCAGTGACCGTCTCTGGTATACCCTGGCTGTTGCGCACCGTGGCGTACGTAAGGAATGAGTCCGATTTTCCCGCCGTAGCTGGATAATCGCCATACTCCAAAGCGCGGTCGGGCGTCAGCAGCGAGCCATAGGTCTTGGCAGAGGTGTCGATCAGGAAATGCGACGCCTGCACCTTAACAAGGTATTTATTCTTCTTGCCAGCCGCACATGCGAGCGGCTCGCGTGACAGAAAGAGGTACGGCCCTCCCTCATTACCGATATACGTGCCCATATTGCCCAGGCTGCCCACGCCGCTATAGGCCGCCTCGATAGAAAACACGAAGGTATCGCCCATATACACGGCCTCGAAAGGCGAGACTGACGAGGGAAGGACTAGCTGGGCACGCTTGGTGTTGTTGCCGTCGGTCAGATCGATTGCCGTTATGCCGTAGTAGACGCCCTCGTCGTTGCGGACACGCGGCGAGATGGTCAAAATGCCGTCGCTCGCGCGCGGGGCCGATGCAAAGCGGCCCGTCGATTTCCAAATTGTCTCGGCCTTGGATTCATCAAGTGAGCGACGATAGCAAAACGAATCACTACTCGTTTTATTGCCGCCTGCCGAAGGCATTTTATACCAGATGACTGATGACCCGAACGCCGTAAACAGGGGCGGATCATAGTCCTTGCCACCTCGATCGAGCTCAACCACATCGCCAGAGAGCGAAGCGCCCGACAGATTTTGAGCGTAGAGCTTCCACGATGAATTGGCAAAGTTCATCTCAACCCACGCGAATACGCCGTCGCCGGCGCGGACATCGTAGAATGCATATCCCGTGCCCTCGACAGGATCCTCGATTAATGTGGTAAGCGAGCCATCGCCCAGGTTGAGCACACCGAGCGTGTTGGCGTGCAATGCCGATGCGGGCGCCATCATCGCCGCGGCGTAATCGCCGTCGCAGTAGTACAGCAGCGTACCCAGAGGCAGCGTCCACGACGCCGCCGGCTCAAGATCGATGTCGACAGCCTCATACTCATCCGTAATCGAGATAATTTTGGAATCGTCCTTGATAACCTGCGGCTCGCCGGCGGCATCATCGCTGGTACCCGTTTTTTTCGAGCATCCGGCAAGCACCGTGGCAGCGCCCGCGGCAGCCCCACCGAGTACAAAGCCGCGACGCGATATTCCGTTCTTGATGTGATCGGCGATACCCATTAGGCGATCTCGGCGCGAGCGGCCTCGATGGCGCGCGTAAGCTGGTCGGCGCAGGAGGTCTTTTTCATACCGCAGGTATTACCGGCGAGAACCTCGATTACGCGATCGGCAGGAGCGCCCTCGACCAGCTTGGAGATTGCCTTGAGATTGCCGTCGCAGCCACCGGTAAACTCAACGCCTATCACCTTGTTGCCGTCATCGGAAAGGTCAAGGTGAATATTGCGAGCACACACGCCCTGAGGCTTGTAATCAAACGAAATCATGCGATCCCCTCTCAGAATGTTATTCGAGACGACTATTATCCCCGTCTTTCCCTAAATGCAACGAGGCGCTTTGCCGGCAACACACATTACCAGCAAAGCGCCCTAAAAAGCTAACGTTATGCCCGAACCTACTCGAAGCTCAGCTGCTCCAGACGATCAAAGACCGTGTCGATGCGGGTGAGGAAGTCCCACGGGTCAAAGATCTCGTCGAGCTTCTCCTGGCTGACGGTGCAGCGCGGATCGGCCTCGAGGCGCTCCTTAAAGGTGGGGCCAGAGACACAATCCTGCACCTCGTGCCAGGTGGCCATGGCGTTTTCCTGCACGATAGCGTAGGCGTCCTCGCGGGTAATGCCCGTATCGACGAGGGCCAGCAGGACCTTGGAGGAGAAGATGAGACCGCGGGTCTTGTTGAGATTGGCCATCATGCGGGCCGGATACAGCTGCAGGCCGTCGATAACGCGAATGAGGCACTGGAACATGTGGTCGAGGGCGATGAAGCTGTCGGCCTGGGCGACGCGCTCGGCAGAGGAGTGCGAAATGTCACGCTCGTGCCACAGGGCGACGTTGTCGAAGGCAACCTGCGCGTTGGCCTTCACGACGCGCGACAGGCCGCAGACCTTCTCCATGGTGATGGGGTTGCGCTTGTGCGGCATGGCGGAGCTGCCCTTTTGACCCTTACGGAACGGTTCCTCGGCCTCGAGTGTATCGGTCTTCTGCAGATTGCGAACCTCGGTAGCGATGCGCTCACAGGTGGCCGCGGTGGTGGCGAGAACGCCGGCGAGGTAGGCGTGATGATCGCGGCTAATAACCTGCGTGGACAGCGGGTCGTGAACCAGGCCCAGGTGCTCGCAGACATATTCCTCGACAAACGGCTCGATGGAGCTGTAGGTGCCGACAGCGCCCGAGATGGCACCAAAGGCAACATTCTTGCGGGCGTCCTCAAGACGATCCAGATCGCGCTTGAGCTCCCAGGCCCAAGAGCCAAACTTCATGCCGAAGGTCATCGGCTCGGCGTGGATGCCATGAGTGCGGCCGGCACAGAGCGTGTTGCGCTCCTCAAAGGCGCGACGCTTGCAAATCTCGCCGAGCTTCTTGACGTCCTCGATGATCAGGTCGCAGGCCTGGGTGAGCTGGTAGCACAGGGCCGTGTCGCCCAGATCGGAGCTGGTCATGCCATAGTGAACCCAGCGGCTGGGCTTGGGGTCGCCCTCGGGAACATCGGCATCGATGTATTCCTTCATGTTGGTCAGGAAGGCAATGACGTCGTGGCGCGTGACTTCCTCGATCTCATCGACCTTCGCCTTCTCAAAGTTGGCATGGTCGCGGATCCACTGGGCCTCGTCTTTGGAAATACCGATCTTGCCGAGCTCCGCCTGGGCCTCGCAGGCCAGAACCTCGATTTCCTGCCAAATGGCGTACTTGTTCTCGAGGGAGAAGATGTGTCCCATCTCCGGGCGGGTATAGCGATCGATCATAGCGGCTCCTTTTTGGTTATTGGCACGTTGGTCGTAACCCAACCATTGTACCGTGCGCAGGTGCAAGTATGGGCAGTAGGCATTAACCTAACATTTTGGAATTGGAGCGACCATGAGGACGTCCGCGTATTTGCTTCGCAAATCCGCACCGGCTGCGGTCGGCAGACCCGGTCCGCGCACACGCACGGGCACAGCGGGTTGGACCCGACGTTCCCGAGGTCCCCCGTACTCGATGGAGCGGGCAACGGGACATCCGCGTATTTGCTTCGCAAATACGCACCGGCTTCAGGCGCCTGTCGGCGCCTTCGCCTGCTCGCTACAAACGCTTCGCGTTTGCTTAACGCTCGCACCCTGGCGGGTTCGAGTCCCGGCGCTTGGTAGTAAAAAGCACGGCAACGTAACGCTGCCGTGCCTGTGCTTTTTACTGGAGCGGGCAACGGGACTCGAACCCGCGAGTGTCAGCTTGGGAAGCTGATGCCTTACCACTTGGCGATGCCCGCTTGTGTGTTGGTTAGTATAACGCGGTTGTCTTGTTCGATACAAGGGTGGCGATGCTTGTTTTAGCTGTGGAGATTCGTTTGAAAATCGCGTCAATTGTGGAGATGAGGACCTTTGACCTCCTGTTCTCCCTATCTTCTACCTGCGCTTTTGCTTGATTGTTGTATTTGAGCTCAATTTGTCAGGAATTGGGCAAGCTTTTGGTCAGGCTCCGGTACTTACCCGCATGAACCTCGGGGGTAGCCTCATCCTACGCGTCGCAGCCTCCCCGTGCGACGCACGAGGGATAAGGAGCAGCCATGTCCAACGCACCCACGCACTCTGTCCACAGCGCAATCGCAACGGGTCCGCTGCTCCTGCTCCTCTTCCTGCTTTTCGGCTGTCTGGCACCGGGAGCCGCATTTGCCGTCGATGGCTACGACCAGCTCGGCTTCCGCACTATTAGCGATGATTGTGGGCCCTTCTTCATCGGCAAGTATGAAGCTCAAGACGCCTCAATTGCCTACTGCATGAACCAGGAGCGCCCCGGCCCCACCAAGCCAGGCGGCCCATGGCTCAACTTTGATCAAGGCTGGGTGTGGCTCGACGACGAGTTCGCGGCAATCGTTTGTCACGGATATCCTACCGCCACGTCATTTGGCGGTTACCATCTTTCACCCGATCGCGCCCGCGCCGCCACCCAGCTTGCCGTATGGATGCTCAACGGCACTACCCATGTCGACGGCACCTACTCCTACACGACCGCTCAGGGTAAAACCAAGAGCGGACACTTTACCGCCGACAATGAAGTCGTGGCGGCTGCGCGGTGGCTCCACGACAGCGCAAAATCAGGAAGCATCAAAGCCGCTCCGCACCGCGCGCGACGCTATCTAGGGGCTGTATCGGGCGGCAGCAAACGTCAAGACATGCTCTATGTACTGCCGGCGGTCTCTGTTTCCTTCCAAAAGCAGTCTGCTAACACCGTTATTACCAGCGGAAACAATACCTATCAGTTTACCGGGGCAACATTCGATATTTTTGAGAGCGCCAGCGGCGCGCGTGTCGGCACCATCAAGATGGACAGCAACGGTCGAGCGCAAGCAACACTTCTGCCCAACACGGCATACTACCTAGTTGAAACGAAGGCGCCGGCCGGCTATGTCCCCCGCCACGATCGTATTGCCTTTACCACGGGGAATGACGGCGGGCGGGTCGCCATTGATGAACAGCCCGGCACCATCAACCTGCGTATCGTAAAACTCGATGCCGCGACGAATGCCGACCCCCAGGTGGGATCTTCACTCGCAGGAGCAGAGTTCACGTGTGTGTCGCAATCAACCCCTGGATGGGCACAAATCCTCACGACCGACGAAAGCGGTCGGGCCACCCTCGCCGATGTCCCCTTAGGAACCTTTACCATCTACGAATCAAAAGCCCCCGAGGGCTACCTGCCATCCAACGACAGCTGGACCTATACCGTTGGAGCCGACCAGCTCGGCGATTCAGGAGTGGTCGAGATCGAATCTCGCGTTTCCGATATCCCCATTGCGTTCAACCTTGAGATTTCCAAATTCAAGGATTACGGCAATAGCGACCAATCCGGCCTGGAGCAGCCGGCGGAAGGTGTTGTCTTTGAGGTTGTCAGCAACAGCTCTCAGCAGGTTGTTGGCACACTGACCACAAACGTCTATGGCTTTGCCTCCACCAAAGATCAGCCCGAAGCATGGTTCGGCGCAGGCAAGCGACCCGCCGGTGTCCACGGAGCCGTCCCATACGACCGTGCCGGCTACACGGTTCGCGAGGTTCCGGAAACCGTCCCCGAGGGTTTTAAACGTGCAGGGGAATGGACCGTCGGGGCCAATCAGATTTCCAACGGCGCCGAGCTTCAATATATCGTGGACAACCACGCTCTGTCGACGCATCTCCAGATTGTAAAACGCGATGCCCAAACAGGCGCTTCTGTTCCACTAGCCGGATTCACCTTCCAACTACTCGACAGCAATCACGAATCTGTCTCACAAACTTGCTGGTATCCAACACATAACGTAATGGACACCTTTACGACTGACGCGACCGGGACCGTCACACTGCCCGAATCGCTCGTGCCGGGCACCTATTATGTACGCGAAACCTCGGCCAAAGAGCCCTATCTTGTCGGCGAGGAGATCGAGGTAAACATACCCGCCGACATGAACCTAACGCCCGTTGCAATCGCCTCGTATTATGACCACGCCGCGACCGGAAACATCAGGATCGTTAAAACCGATGCCATAGACGGCAGCAGCCTCGCGGGCGCCGTCTTTGAGATCCGTGCCTCAAGTGATATCGTGCGCCCCGACGGTAGCATTGCCGCGCTCGACGGTGAGACTGTCGCTACCATCACGACGGATGAAACTGGAGAAGCACGCGCGGACAACCTCCCGCTGGGACTTGGCACCGCACGCTACGAGGTTGTCGAGACTCAAGCGCCGGCAGGCTTCTTGCTCGATCGGACAACCCATATTGTCGACCTTACTTATGCCGACCAGAAAACACCCGTTGTAGAAGCACGGCTTAACGTATCCGACGATTACACCAAGGTTGATATCTCCAAGGTCGATGCAAGCGGTGAGCAGGAAGTGGAAGGCGCACAACTCACCTTATATGGTCCCGATAAAACCGAAATAGACTCCTGGACCTCATCCGACAAGCCACACCGCGTCGAACATCTTGCACCCGGCACCTACTCGTTGCGCGAAATGATGTCTCCGCGGACCTATGACCTTGCCGAGGAAATAACGTTTGAAATAAAGGATACGGGAGAAGTCCAATCCGTCGCGATGAAGGATGCGCCCATCGAGATCAAGGGACAGGTCGACAAGCGTCAGGAACTTGTCCAACCTATCGAAAAGGGCCTGTTGGCTAACGGCGATGGTAAAAATCGCGCCGCGACGCAAACTAATACGGATGGACTTTTCTCCTATACCATCGACGCTCGAAACGATTCCGCTACTTGGGTTGATGAGTTTACGATTACCGATGATCTTGAGTGCGCCAAAGACGGCACGGCGAGATTCATCTCAATCGAAACCCCCGTCGCCATCGGCGACCTCAACGGTCTGTGCAACGTGTGGTATCGCACGACGCCGTTGGACTCGACAGACGTCGATGAGCCGGCGAACGCGACACTTGACGATGGACACGAAAATCCTTGGCTTGAGTCCGACGAAGTAAAAGAGAGCCTTGGTGAGGACTGCCGCCTCGTCGATTACGACGGTTGGCACCTCTGGAAGGCGGATATCTCGACCACGGAATCCACCACACTCGAGGCGAAAGAACTCGACCTTGCATCCAATACCGTCGTAACGGGCATTCGAATTGAATACGGTACGGTAGCCGCCGACTTTACGACTCGAAGCGATGCGGATTCTTGGACCCGCGATGATCTCAAAGATGAGCACGACGACCTTGACGATGCCAAAGCAATCCTTGGTGCAGACGCTCGGGGCGCAGTCGTGCACATGCAGGCGACGTCGGCTTATACGCCCCAAACCGCACTCACCAACAGCGCACGCGTCGATCTTTGTCGCAACGGCGGCGGCGATAAACTTGAGTCACATGACGAGGACTGTGTCATTCAACGCTGCACCCTACCGCAGGACCTACCGGCAACAGGACCAGTTCCCATCGCCGCTTGCATCACCGCGCTCCTGACCTCGGGTGCCGCAGCCCTATGGTTCGCTCGCCTTAGGTCGATCCCAAAGAAGCGCTAGCGCGATGAAAAAGCGGGCGAGCCAGTCCCCTGGCTCGCCCGCTTTCAATCATTTAAATCGCCGTATCTACTCTGCAGACGAAGATCCACCATCAACGATTGCTTGCTCGGACTCAGGAATCCCATCGGCACCCGTGCTCTGTTCTTGCTCCACCTCTTCGCTGATTGCGGAGACGGGGGTCGAGCCCTTCGCACCCACGATGTAGGCGGCCCCAAATCCTAACGCAATGGCAATCAAGGTCAAAATCACGTAGACAGGCCAATGGCTCTTAATATACGAAAACACGTTGACTCCTTAGAGCTCCGCCTACGAACGGCGGATAACCTCGGTAACGACCTCGGATACCGTGGCAATGTTCGTCGGGTTGACATTGTGGGGCAGGTCGTCCTCGGTACGAGCGCAAGCCAGACGTGTGCCGTCCACACCGGCGATGGTGAGGGCTCGGCGGCTCGCCTCGAGCGCGGCGTAGGCATCGGTCTTGGCATAGGGCATCTCGAGCGCGCCACAATCGACATGGAACGACTTGCAGACCTTGCTGACCAGGTTCATAATGCGGCGATCGCCCTTGAGCAGCTGTTGTTCGCCCTCGACCGTCACAACCGAAAGCCTACCGGCGCCGACGGATTCAAGATTGATAAAGAATACGCCGCGGAGCTTATCGCGATGCGAAGCCAAGAAGGCCTTCATGCCGGCGCCATCACAATCCGAGGCGCCGGTTGCCACAAACCAGATATCGTGACCGAGCAGCTCATCATCGCCCATAGAGGCGACAGCCGAGAGCATATCTTCGGAAGAAGCGCCATCGGAAGACGTAGCGCCACCCTTCCAGCCATCGTTATCGTCCTCGAAGTTATCCCACGAACCGATGCCGCGACCGGACTTTTTGGCATCGTAATCGTCTTCGACGCCCAGCCAGTCACTCATGCTGTCCTGCTCGTTTTTCTTTTTACGACCGAACAGGCCACCCAGGCCGCGCTTGCGAGACTTGGGTGCCGCCGGGGCGGGAGCCGAAATGGTCTCGATCGGCTGCGCGCCCGACGCAACGGGCATAGGAGGCGCAACGGGTGCCGATGTGGGTTCGGGACCCTGGGCAGTATCAAAGGGGTCGTTGACCTGGGCAGAGGGATCGGGAAGGTCGAACAGCGACGTGCGAGACGCAACGTTTGCCTGCTTCATAGACGGCAGCGACGGATCGGGGACCGAAGCCAGCGGAGACGAGGAAGGTGCAGGCGACGGTGCCGACGCCGGATCGGGAACATTCATCTGCGGACGCGGCGATGCCTGGGAGGAAATCTGGGCCATAAGGGAATCGACTGTTTCGTCCTGGGTGGGAGCAACATCGGCAACCGTGGCACCGGAACCGCTCGGGGTCGGCATGGTGAAAATCTGCGTGGAGTAAGGCCTCGACTCATCCGTCTCGGGAGTCTCGGAAACCGCAGACACTTCCTCCTGCTCGACCTCGGTCGAATCATCTTGCTCGGCTGCCGCGTACTGCTCTTCGTCAGAGTTGGCCTCGACGGGCTCGTCCTCGGCAGCATCCTGAATTTCGGCAGCATCAATGGGCTCGTCATCGTCCACCGCGTCGCCCTGCTCATCGGACACAGGAAGGGGCTCGGCAATCGCGGTGCCCTGCTTTTCAAACGTTATCGTGGAATCGAACTGCGCGGCATCAAACGACATGGTGCTATCGACGTGCTGCTGAGCCTCGAAAGACGTTGTCGCCTCAACAACATCCGCGGACGTCGGTTGCTGGGACTCAAAGGACGTTGTAGCTTCGGCGGCGTCGACGGGCACGGACTGCATAGCCTCGTTCTGCTCAAACTCTTGCGCCGCGCGCTCACGTGCCGCCTCGGCTGCCTGCTGCTGAGCGATAGCCTCCTGCTCGGCAGCCTCGCGTGCGGCAGCGCGCTTCTCCTCGAAATCGTCGACAAATTTCCTGCCCTTTGCAAGCGCACCCTTAAAGAAGCTGGAAGCGCTGGCGCCAATCGAAGAGAACGCGGATGCAATATCGGCATGGGGCGTTGCCGCGGGAATCTCGGCAGAGAAATCAGTATCGCTCTCGTAAGACACGCGCCTCGGCTGTTCAACGTAATCGTCGTCAGACTCGTCCGCAACGTCTTGCGCCGGCGTGGCGGGAGCCAAAATGTCCAGTCCTGCCGCGGGATCGATCGCGGACACCGCCTCGGGCTCGGCAACGGCAGCGGTAACCGCGGCAGACTCATCATCCGCAGTGACAACGGGCGCAGGCTCGGGCTCAAACGTCGGCTCCTCGCCCTCCTCGTAATCGAGCGTGCAGGACTCGGGAAGCATTCCGAGCGCACGGATGGCATCCGAACCAAAGCGGATGTTGCCGGCGGCATTGCGATAGAGCTTGGGCTCGGGCTCGGCCGCGACAGGCTCCTCCACCGGCTCGGCAGCGGAAACCTCGTCATTGAACTCTTCAGCCTGGACAGCCTGATTCTGATCCTCGGGCACGATGGCGCCAATCAGCGTCTCGTCGGCAGACGCACCCTCAAAGCCCTCGATCTGCTCGTCGAAAGCCTCGCCCTGTTCGGGCTCAGTCTGAGTGTCGGGAGCAATCGGCTGACCAAACTCGTCCTCGGCGTAGGTAGGCTCTTCGTACTCGATGGTGTTGCCGTAGTCGTTTTGCTGCTGGGCCGCGGCATACTCCGCCGCTGCACGCGCCATTTCCTCGGCACGACGCTTTTGCTCCCCAAAATAGGTATCGAACGGAACATCGTCGGGAAACTCGTTTTCGCCCTGGAAGGGAGCAACGTTGTCCATAACGCCGAGCATAGCGGCGACAGAAGACTTGTTGCACACCGCGCCGGACGTATAGGGAAGAATATGGCGGTTAGAGATGATGTTTGCCGCGTTGGCAAGCGCAACGAGGGAAGCGAGGATCGCGACAATCCACAGCAGAACCTTGAGCGCGCCGGGGAGCGGCAGGATACGCAGGATGGCAACGGCAGCGGGGGCAACCGTGGCAACGGGCAACAGCTTGGCGATGAGCGCACGATACGAGGCATAAGGCTCGCGGGCGAGCAGCTCAGCACGGGGAGAGTCGTAGTGTGCGACAACGACCACCGGGCGGTTGCGCGGAGATGCGAGCGGGCCCGAGGCCTTGTGGTAGGCGATGACATTTTGGCTCACGCCCGTCTTGCCCAGGCGCGAAACCACGGGGCGGCCCGTGCGCTCGAGCACGTAAAGAACGGCACCGACAATGGCCAGCAAGGTGCCGACCAAGCCGATACCGCCGCCGATACCCATCAGCAGGGCGCCGGCAAACGCAAGAATACCGGTAACGGCAAATGCCAATCTACTGGGCGCCGGGGCATTGAACTCCTGAACCTCGGGATCAAAGCCGTGGTTGCGGAAGATCTGAGCGATATCCTCGGCAGCCAAGCGCTCTTCTTCGCTGCATGCCGGCGTAATGCCGGTGTTCTGCAGCAGGTGGTTAATATAGTTCTGGGTGTTCGCCATGTGCGCTCCACATCCATAATCCGACAAATAGGCCCAATGCATGCACATTAGAACCGTATATAGTCGAAAGTATACCCCGAGCGAGCGCAAACGACCGAATTCGGGCCATCTTAACGCCCCGAGCGGACAAGGATATAGCCTAATCTCCATATCGGACTAAAATCATGGCAGCAAACCACCTTCTCATGCGAGGACTCTATGACGGCAAGCAACGCGACCGCAACAATTAAAAAGGGGAATTCGGAGCCCGGTTTCGATAAAACGGCTCAGCGCATCCTCAATCTTTTCTTTGTGCTCAACAGCTCCCCCGAACCGCTGACGACCGAGCAGATCGTCTTGGATTCTGACCTGGGATATGGCTCGGGCAACATCGACTCGGATAAGCGCAAGTTTCGGCGCGATCGTGACAAACTGCTCGAGCGTGGCATCTTAATCAAGGAGGTTCGCCCCGCCGGTGCGCAGGAGACCGAGGAAAGCTCGTGGACAATCGACCGCGAGCACACGTTTGCTGCAGGCGGCCTCATCACCGCAGACGACGCCGATATCCTGCTCAACGCCATCGACCAGACATTAGCGGCCGGCTCATCCACTTTTGCCGCACCGCTTGCCGATATTCGCTCCAAGATTGCCTATCTCACCGGCAGGACGACGGTAGACGAGGCGCCGATCAGCCGCTCTCCCACCGTCGATGCGGTTTGGAGCGCCTTTGCCGAGCGTTGTGCGCTGCGATTTTTATATCAGAACGGACACGGCGAGCAGAAAGAACGTACCGTCTGCGTCTACGGCATGTTCGAGCGCGAGGGCGTGGCGTACTTCTGCGGCCTCGACAACGTCACCGACGACATCAGGACATTCCGCTGCGACCGTATCGTACGCGCTTGGCGTCCTTCGAAGGCCTACGTCATCCCCGCGAACTTCGATCTCAACGACTATCTGTTCTTTGAATTCGATTTTGCCGACCGACCGCCCGTTGCAGCCACGTTCTCGTTCGCCCCTCAGACGCAGATCGATATGATCAACGGCCTCACGCGCGGGCGAGGTGAGCTCGCACACACCGATGTGGGATGGACCTGGACCGTTGACGTGCGCGATCTTGAAGCCGCCGCCTCATTTTGCATGGCCCACGCCATGGACGGCATGAGGCCCATGGCCCCCGAATCGCTCAAGCAGGCGTGGAACCACCTCATTGAAAGGACGGTGCACGAGCATGCCCGTGCGTAAACTCACCAGCGAGCAGAGGCTCTCGCACGCCATCGACATCATGGAGGCCCTCTACGCCGCCGGCGAGAGCGGCATGACACGAACCGAGATTTGCAGCCGCTTTGACATCACGGGGGCGTCGCTCGACGAGATTCTCGAGATCGTCTCGACGCTCGCGGACCGAGAATCGGGCGCGCGCATCATCTGCGAATGCCGCGGCGAGCGCGTGGCCCTCACTGGTGACGCCGGGCGCGTGCTACCGTTGCGCCTGAGTGCCGCCGAGGGCGCCGTGCTCAACCATGAACTTGAATCGTTGGGGATCGAGCCGCAGACGGCAGCTCGGATTCGACATGCCCTTCTGCCCGAAGAGCTCGGCTATAACCAGCGCGTCTTTGACACCGTCAACCACGGGTCGCACTGGCAGCAGCTGAGCTGCGCCATTCAGGACGGTGTTCGTTGCCGCATCTCGTATCGCTCGATGGACGATGCGCGGCCACGCGAGCGTCTGGTCGACCCCTTGCGCATTACGGCAAACGGCGACCAAACATACCTGATTGCCTGGGACATCGCGATCGATGAGCAGCGCACCTATCGCATGGATAAAATCGAGGGACTCACCTTGACGGAAGACTCCGTCGTGCCTCACACACCGGGCGTCGCATCCCTCCACGATTCCCTTGCCCGGACGCAGCGTAGCGCAAAGCTCTTGATGCCATTCGATATGGCGGAGCATCTGGACTGGGCCGGCATCACCCTAATCGAGCGCAGCGGGGCAGACATGGCAACGGTAACCGTGCATTACGGCTCCGAGCGTTGGCTACTGAGCCAGGTAATCGCAGCGGGCGGAGCCATCCGCATCTTGGATGACCCCGCCCTGTCAAAGCGTCTGTGCGATATGGCAAAAACCCTCGTCTGTCCGCTTTAGCGCCGCCGCTCGTGACGTGCGCGCCACAGTTGCAGATAGTGACCGATCTGCGCCGATTCGATGCGCTGGTAGGAGCTCGTGGGCAGCGACGTTAAGAACTTCTTTCCGTAGCCCTTCGTCACCAGGCGCGGGTCGGCCAGAATCAGCACGCCGCAATCGGTCGACGAGCGGATAAGGCGGCCGGCCGCCTGCTTAACCTCGAGCACCGCCTCGGGCAGCGAATAGCGCGCCCAAGCGCGGTCTTCGCGCAGGTTGCGCTCGCACGAGAGCGGGTCCGTGGGGCTCGAGAACGGCAGCTTGGGAATGATGACGCAACGCAGCGTCTCGCCGCTGGCGTCAAACCCCTCCCAGAAGGCCTTAAGCGCAAAAAGCGACGAGGTCGGCTCGTTGATAAACCGGTCGCGCAGGCGACGAGGAGATGAGTTGCGCTGCTGGCAGTCGAGCTCCAGACCCGCACGGGCCATCTTGGGCTCAACGCGGGCGTACAGGTCTTCCATGTCGCGCCGATTGGTGAACAGTGTGAGCACCGATCCGCCCATGGCAAGATGGGCGTCGACCAGCACGCGCTCGAGCGCCGTAAGATAGCTCTCGCGATCGCGCGGATCGGGGATATCGCCCGCAACGACTACAGCCATGTTCGAATCGAAGTCGTAGCTCGAGTCCAAGTGCAGCGATGAGGATGTTGAAGCGCCGATGCGATCGAGGCCGACCGCGTGGTTAAAGTGTTCAAAGCTTTTGGACACCGTCATGGTCGCCGAGGCAAAGATAGCCGTGTGAACCTCGGGCAGCCACTCGGTTGCCAAAGCCTCGCCAATGTCGATGCGCTCTGCAGTCATTGACTCTCCGCCGGCGCGCAGTCTGCGATTGACCTGCAGCGAATACACGTAGTGTTCATCGGTGCCATCAATGATGAGTTTGAGGTTCTCGGCAAGCTCGTGCAGGCGGCGCGAGATATCACCCAGGTCGACAACAACCTCGGGCTTGTCGGCGGCGACGGCTTGCACCAGCGCGTCGACGCTCTTGTCAGCTTGTTCCAATGCGTCGATGGCAGTGTAGGCCGACGGTAAGAAATCATGCCAGTCGTCAGATTCGCGCAGCTCGGGGCCAATCCATAGATTGGCATTGTCATAACCCCCACGGGCACGGCGACCGAGCTCGCGAACGCCATCGAACACGTCGGCGATTGCCATGCTCGCGCGCGCAACCGTCGACGTCGCCTTGGCAGTAAGGCCCAGATAGAGCGTAGAGCCCTCAGAGGTTGCCAAATCACGGGAGACCTGGCTTAGCGCACCGGTGCTCGAGCCACCCAGGCGCTCAAACAGAACGCGTGATTCGTCCGCCGACACCACGCGCGCCCACTGACGGCGCGCCTCGCGCTCGATAGAATGAGCCTCGTCGATTACCCAATGACGAATCGGAGGCAAAATCCTGCCCTCGGCCGCAACATTGCGGAACAGCAGGGAATGGTTGGTGACCACCACGTCGGCATGCGCCGCACGACGGCGAGCGCCGTGGACCAAGCATTTTTCAGGGAAAAACGGGCAGAGGCGACGAGCACACTCGCGCGAGGCCGTCGTAAAGTCGGGGCGGTTGACGCTGCGCCACCGAATGCCAAGCGAGTCGAGGTCGCCATCGGCTGATTGGCAGACGTACGCCATAATGACCGCGACCGCCGTGAGCGTGTCCGCCGGATCGCGCTTGGTGGTAATCTCGACCTGGCCGCGGCTCATGCGCTCAAGCTTGCGCAGACACGGATAGTGGTCATACCCCTTGAGAGCACAAGATGACAGACCACCGTCCAGTTGCTCGGCAAGTTTTGGCAGCTCATGGTACATGAGCTGGTCGGCAAGATTGTTCGATTTGGTCGCAATACCAACCGTGATGTTGTTACGGCGTGCTGCCTCGGCAAAAGGCACCAGATAGGCCATCGATTTGCCGACGCCCGTGCCCGCCTCAATTACACGATGAGTGCCCGTGACCAGCGCATCGCGGACCTCGAGCGCCATCGCGATCTGCTCATCACGCGGCTCGTAGGTGGGATACATGCGATTGACCAGGCCACCTGGCGCATAGTCTGCCTCAATCTCCTCACGACTCGGCATCTTGAGGACCGGCAGTTCGTCGGCGTCCACCCGATCGTCGGCGCGATCGGCCTTGAGAACGTCAGCACGAGCGGCGCTGAGAGAGAAGATAGAACCAGGGTTCTGCCCTGCCAAGAATGAGAAGATAGGACGATAGGACCAAGGCACATCCGGATGCATGTCGGCTAGGCGCGCCATGAGGCCCTGAGGCAAGTCGGTGAGCGCCACGAGCAACACGCGCCATACGCCACACAGGGCGTCGACGTCAGCATTGGCACGGTGTGATACCGAGTCACAGCCAAACAGATCGGCCATAAAAGACAACTTGTGCGAGGCCAGGCGAGGAAGCGCGATGCGCGACAGCGCCAGCGAATCGATCCAAATATCGCTCACGTTGACGCCGCCTTTGACCGACTCGATAAACGAGCGGTCGAACGTGGCGTTATGTGCGATCACCGGGCAACCACCGACAAAATCGGCGAGAGCGGCGACGGCCTCAACAGCCGACGGGGCATCTGCCACATCGGCATTTGTAATGCTCGTGAGCTCGGTAATCTCGGCGGGAATCAGCTGCTTGGGATGCACGAAGGTATCGAAGCGGTCGACGACCTCGCGACCCGAAAGGCGGGCCGCCGAGATCTCGATCAGCTCGTTGTCCTGCACCGAAAGACCCGTGGTCTCGGTATCGAGGACGATCACATCTTCCTCGATAAGGCCGAAGGACTGTGTTTTGGCGCGCTCGGCAAGCGTGGCATAGGAGTCGATGACAAACTGCGGCGTTCCTGACGAAACCGCGTCCTCGATTAGCATGCAATGCCCGCTCGACGAAGGCCCATACGGATCAGGCTGTCACAGACCTGCGGGAACGTCATGTCGTCTGTGTGGCGAATCTCATCCGGATACAGCGACGTATCGGTCATGCCGGGAATGGTGTTGGTCTCGAGGATGACGGGGCCGTCCTCGCTCACGATAAAATCGCTGCGCGAGATGCCCAGGCAACCGAGGGCCTTGTGAGCAGCACAGGCAAGCTCCTGAGCGCGAGCGTAATTCTCGGGTGAAATCTGCGCCGGAATGCGATGGATGTCCGTAGGGTCGACATACTTCACGTCCAGATCGTAGAACTCACAGTCCTCGGGCTTGCGAATTTCGACAATCGGCAGGGCGCGCACGTCGTCCTCGCCGTACACGCCGACGGTGATCTCGGTACCCTCGATGCACTTCTCGACCAGCACTTTGTCGCCGTACTCAAACGCCTTGGCAATTGCCGCGGGCAGCTCGGAGGGCTCATGGACCAGGGAAATGCCATAGCTGGAACCGTTGACGGCCGGCTTCACAAAGCTGCGCTCGCCACAAACCTCGACGATATGATCGATATCGACTTCATCGCCCACCTCGAGTGCGAGGCCGGGGGCAATGGGAATGCCCGCCTTGGCGTACAGGAGCTTAGAGACCTCTTTGTCGGCACCGCAGGCGCTAGCAAGCACGCCCGAGGCCGTGTAGGGGATACCCAGGGTCTCCATGGCGCCCTGCATGGCACCATCCTCGCCGCCGGCACCGTGCATGGCGATAAACGCCACGTCAAAGCCGCCGGTTGCCATGGTTACCATAAAGTCATCAGCGGCCGTATCGAGCAGCTCCACCGAGGTGTAGCCGGCTTCCTTCAGTGCCACCACAACGTTCTTTCCCGAATTGAGCGAGATCTCGCGCTCAGCGGAATGACCGCCCGCCAAGACCGCTACGTGCATGTTCTCTAGGCTTTTACCCGGCATGGGCAGACTCCTCCTCTATAATTTCTGCAGCTGATACCATATTGTAGCGATACCCTCTACGTTTCCCCAAAATCGAAAGGCTTCCATGAATCCCAGGACTAAATCTCAGGACATTCGCGACTTGAGCCAAAACGATATTCGCGAGCTCGTGGCCGAACTTGGCCAGCCCGCGTTCCGCGCGAAGCAGCTCATTGAATGGGTCTTCGAGAAGAACGTTTGTTCGTTTGACGATATGACCAACATTCCCAAGGCTTTCCGCCAGCAGCTTAAAGAGGCTTTTGCCTTTGACACGCCCACTGAACTCACCAAGCAGGTTTCCAAAGATGGCTCGCGCAAGTATCTGCTCGAATACCACGACGGCGTTTCCGTCGAGACTGTCGGCATGCCCCGTCGTAACAAGCTTTCCGTCTGCGTTTCCACCCAGGCAGGCTGCGGCATGGGCTGTGCCTTTTGCGCTACCGGTCTCAACGGCCTCAAGCGCTCTCTGACCGCTCAAGAGATCGTCGACCAGGTACTTCATGTATCCAACGACTTTGGCGAGCGCGCCACGAGCGTTGTCTTCATGGGCCAGGGCGAGCCGTTTGCCAACTACGACGAGGTTCTCAAGGCGCTGCGAATCCTCAACGACCCCGATGGCATCGGTATCGGCGCTCGTCACCTCACCGTCTCTACCAGTGGCGTTATTCCCGGTATTCGCAAATTTGCCGACATCCCCGAGCAGTTCACGCTTGCCGTTTCCCTGCATTCCGCCATCCAGTCGACGCGCAATAAGCTCATGCCCGGTGTTAAGAAGTACACGCTGCTTCGCCTTCACGAAGCGCTTCAGCTCTACACCGAGAAGACCGGCCGCCGCCCGACCTATGAGTATGCCATGATCGAAGGCGTCAACGATACGAATCCCGAAATGCAGGCGCTCTGCGACTTCTGTGAGGGAACGCTGTGCCACGTTAACCTCATTCAGCTTAACGACATCGAGGGTAGCCCGCTCAAGCCGTCGCCGATTCATAAGGTTGAGGATCTTCAGCGTCGTCTTGAGTCCCGTGGCATCGAGACCACGATTCGTAACTCCCGTGGTAACGATATTGACGCCGCTTGCGGACAGCTGAAGCAGCGCTTCAAAGTTCAGAAGAACGCATAGGGGAGTCGCATCCCAAAACGTTTCATGTGAAACATCGAACGAACCCGGTTACAGAATATGCAACCGGGGTCGTTTCATTTATTGACCTTAATTTTGAATCAGCTGCTTCTGTCCCATTTTTTACGGCCAAAATAAGGGGTCCTTGTCTCGTGAATCAGACAAGGACCCATCAAAATATGCTAAGTAATTGTTAGGTACCTAATAGCCTACATTTTCCCATTGGTTGCTAACCCAACCTTGATTAATCTTAGGATTCTTTGTTACCTGAGCCGTACGCATGGCAACATCTTCTGTCATAACATCCATTTTCTTCTTGGAAGTATCGACGATATCTTGCGCACCTCGAAGCAGACGACCTCGAAGTTCATCGTCTGTCGCGATCTTATATCCAGCAAAGGCACCAGCCGCTACAGTCGTCGCCAATGCAATCGCAGTTAAAATCTTATTCCTCATCTTGGCATCCTTGATCAAACTGAATCATTTCGCCAAGAATACGAGAGAGCTCTTCCTCGTCTTTAAACTCAATCTCAATCTTATTCTTTCCACGCGAGCTCTTCACACGCACATTGGTTTTAAAAACCTGACGAAGCACGCGGGCAGCCTTTTTAAAAGACTGAGGCGCTGCAGGCCTCGGCGTCTTAGGTGTCTCTCCGGCAGAAAACAACGGAGCGAGATTTTCTGTCGCTCTTACGGAAAGGCCCTCTGCAACAACCTTCTCTGCAAGTCGAATTCGAGCATCCTCATAGGGAACTGCAAGAATCGCACGCGCATGACCAGCAGTAAGTTTGCCCTCAAAAATCATCTGCTGAACTACCTCGGGGAGATCGAGAAGGCGCAGCGAGTTTGTAATTGCAGAGCGTGACTTGCTTACCGCCCTCGACAATGCCTCCTGGGTCATACCGCTGGCATCGATGAGCTGTCGATAGCCCTTAGCCTCTTCGACGGGATTCAGATCAGAACGTTGAAGGTTTTCGATAAGAGCAAGAGCCAGCATCTCTTCATCGTTAACATCCTTAATGATGACAGGCAGTTCCTCAAGACCAGCAAGCTTTGAAGCTTGGTAACGTCGCTCACCAGCAATGATCTCATAGCCGTTTCCATGCTTGCGAACCAAAAGCGGCTGCAAAACGCCGTGCTCTTGGATTGACTCGCTTAACTCGCGAAGTTCAGTTTCGTTAAAATGAATTCGTGGCTGATTAGGGTTGGGAACGATATCCTCAATAGGTAGTTTTGTTTCAGATGCGGTATTTGCAGCCGATGTCGCCGATCCACCGGTCTCATACTCGGCCTCTGAGACCAAAGCATTGAGTCCACGTCCCAATCCGCCACGTTTCTTTACACTAGGCACGCTTGATCACCTCTTTTGCAAGGTTCATATATGCTTTTGCACCCTTATTTTGAGGTGCATAGGTAATTACCGGTTCTCCAAAAGACGGAGCTTCGGAGATTTTAACCGTACGGGGGATTAGCGTCTTAAACGCCTTATCACCAAAGTACGATTGAACCTCCTCAACAACCTGATTCGATAGTGAAGTACGCGAGTCATACATGGTCATAAGCACACCATAGGTGTCTAAGCCCTTGTTCAGCCGTGATTTGACCATCTTCATTGACTCAAGCAGCTTCGTAACGCCCTCGAGTGCGTAATATTCGCACTGGATCGGAATCAAAACGCTGTCTGCTGCGGTCAAAGCGTTGATAGTAAGCAGGCCGAGCGAAGGAGGACAGTCAATGAAAATAAAGTCAAACTCGTCCTGAATCGGCTCAAGCAAATCTTTGAGGCGGGTTTCACGAGCAATTGCGCTTACGAGCTCAATTTCCGCGCCCGCAAGTTGAATTGTAGCCGGAATAACGAATACCTTTTTACAATTTGTATCAAGAACAAGCGATTCTGCCGGCATATCATTCAACAATGCATCATAGATGCAGTGATCAAGGTCTTCTTTTTCAATTCCGAATCCACTGGTGCTGTTTCCCTGCGGATCAAAATCGACAATCAGTGTCTTACAACCCTGCTCACCCAGTGCTGCTGCAAGGTTTACAGCCGTCGTTGACTTACCGACGCCGCCTTTTTGATTGATAATTGCAATGATACGCGTGTCTTTTGCGCTCTTAGAACGCTTAACGTCGCGAAATCCCACGGTCCCTCCTGGTGTGTATTAAAGCTGTCAAACGGATTATGTTTCACGTGAAACATTCCGAATCGATATCAACCGCCATGTTTCACGTGAAACACTGCAAGTTGTTAGTATCCATTATGTTTCACGTGAAACATCTAGGCAAGCGGATTCTTCTTTGCCACGCCATTTGCACGAGGCAATGAGACAGATGCTGGATGACTCTTCTTAAGAACAATGAACTCCCTGTGACCCAAGCCTTCAGGCAAATCAATTGCGTCATTCAGAAGCAAAGTGAAGCCGCAAATCTTGGCTGCTGACATACCGGAAGCAAGCTCCTCACCCGAAGGATTGCCCTTGGTTATAACAAATAGCCCTCCATCCTTCAGATACGGAGCCGCATACTCAACAAGAATCGGTAGAGGGGCCAGTGCGCGGGCGGTTACAACAGAGAACTGCTTCTTATGGCTTCGACCATATTCTTCAAGACGATCATGAACCGCATGAGCATGTTTCAATCCAAGAGCATGGACAAAGGAATTAACCGCATCAACCTTCTTGCCAACAGAGTCAATATAAGTAGCTTTACGATGCGTGGTTATGGTTAATGGAATACCAGGGAAGCCCGCACCTGTTCCCATATCGAGCAAAGCTCCCTCAGGAGCCTTGTTGATATAGGGGAGCAAAACAAGTGAGTCGAGGATATGAAGTACTGCAGCATCTTCTACGTTAAGAATACGGGTGAGATTGGTTGTCTTATTTGTTTCTAGAACCAAATCCAAATGCTGAATACATTTCCTCAGCTCAACATCAGTTACGCGCAAGGAATACTCTTTGCAATAGGAAGTTAGACGACTCAACATCTCGTCAGCCTGCTGATCAGTAAGTACTAACAACGAAAGCTCCTTTCTGACAAAAATCAGTGTATCGAGAACTTTTGACAAAAAAAGGGGACGTGGAAACCACGTCCCCTTAGCATAAGCTCGAGAAGATTATCGAGCAACAATCACCACATGGCGATCAGGGTCAGAACCCTCAGAATGAGTATCGACGGCATCATTGCCACGAAGTGCAATGTGAACCAGTCGACGCTCGTAGGCATTCATGGGCGGAAGCGAAACACTCTTATGAGTGCGGATGGCACGCTCGGCAGCAGACTGAGCCATGGAAGCAACCTTGTCCTGACGGCGACTCTTGTATCCCTCTACGTCCACTACAACCGGATACCTAAAGCCAAGTTTGCGGCTCACCAGCAAAGAGAACATAACCTGAAGGGCATCAAGGGTGCGACCATGACGGCCAATGAGAACAGCAAGGTCGGAAGCCGTTACATCCAAAATCAGCTCACCCTCGTCGCCCTCATACTCATCGATAGGAGAGTTGGCGGCATCGAAGTGCGAAAGGATGGAACGCAGGATGGAAATCGCAACATCGGCAATGGTGTCGAGCTCTTCATCGGTCAGCTCTTCACCAGCCTTGTAGCGCTGTGCAATCTCGGGATAATCGCCCGCGACCTGCGGGGCAACCTCCTCAAGCATATCCTCGATGATCTCTTCAGACATAACGTACTCCAAAAGTTAGGTACCTAAATAAGATTGATATCCCACTACTTCTTCTTGTGCGGGCGCGGCTTCTTCTCTCGACGAGTGACCTCAACCTGCAGCGGAGCGTTCTTAAGACGCTCCTCCTCATCGGCCTTCGCCTTCTCGATGACCTTCTGCGTCACAAAAATCTGCTGGATAACCTGCCAAGCAGACGAGACGTCGTAGTACAGCAGAACACCAACGGGAAGGCTCCAGCCCATCCAAAGCATCATGACCGTCATGACAACGGCCATCATACGCATGCTCTGAGCCTGCTGGCCGGTCTGGTTGCGCGACATATAGAGCTGCGGAATCAGGGTCAGGACGGCGAACAGGATCAGGCAAACCAGCGCAGGCAGTGCAACCATAAAGCCATCGGCAAAGGAAGCACTCGGCGTGGTGGTCAGGTCGGGCAGGATGTTGAAGAACGAGAACGTGCCGTCGTTAAAGTACTGCGGCAGGTTGCGCAGCAATGTAAACAGGGCGAACAGGATAGGCATCTGAATCAGCAGCGGCAGACAGCCAGCCATGGGGTTGAACTTGTTCTCGCTGTAGAACTTCTGCATCTCCTCGGCCTGACGCTGGGGATCGTCGGCATAGCGCTCCTGGATCTCGAGCATCTTGGGCTGCAGCACCTGCATGCGAGCCGTCGACTTGGTCGACTTGAGCATGAGCGGCGTCAGCAGCAGACGGATGATGACCACCAGGATGATGATGGACAGGCCCCAGTCGACCGCAAAGGTCTGGATGAGCTTGAGCAGCTCGAAAAGGATGTTAACGATCCAATCCCACATGTAAGTTTTCCTCCGATAGCGAGTGCCCGCTAGGGCACAGGGTCATAACCGCCGACGTGCAGGGGATTGCAACGAGCGATGCGCCTCACGGCAAGCCAGCAGCCTCTCAAAACACCGTGCTTCTCAATCGCCTGGATGGCGTATTGCGAGCACGTTGGGTAATAAATGCAGGCGTCAGGCAATAAGGGCGAAATAACCTGTTGATATATGCGAATAGGAGCGATGGCAACACGTCGCAAAACGTGATTGCTCATCGCTCCTCCCCGGCAACGCCGGCGCGCTTCATAAGCGAACGCAACGCCTTGTCCATCTCCTGCGGCGAGGAAACCCTCGTCTTGGGAGTTGCAAACAAGATGATGTCATAACCCGCAACGGGAAATCCGCAGCTGCGGGCGGCCTCGCGCATCACACGCTTAGATCGGTTGCGCACGACGGCACAACCGAGTCGCTTAGCACCAACGAAGGCGACCCTTCCGGAGTCGCCTTCGCCAACCGATTCACATATGGTCATTCGAATCAGAGGGTGATTGAAACGACGCCCCTGACTGAACACATGCTCGAAATCTTGCCGAGACTTAATAGTCTTCATGCGAGATGTGTGTATCGCTGCTAGACAGTGAGACGCTTGCGGCCCTTGGCACGACGACGGGCGAGCACGGCACGACCACCCTTAGTGGCCATACGGGCACGGAAGCCATGGGTCTTGGCACGCTTACGCTTATTAGGCTGATACGTACGCTTCATCTTAAGTTCCTCCTGCTGCATTTCGAGTGTCCGCGGGGACGCGGACGCAGATATAGACACGTGAGCTTGAAGATTGTAGGGAAATCAATGTTCAAATGTCAAGAAATCAAAGGTAAAAGGTTGCGCAGTTCACACGGTTCCCCCATAAGCACAACCGAAATTTGCGCCTCATGGCAACCTTTCACGATATTTCATCGAGTTTTCAACAGGTCATGTTGGCAATGTTGAGAACTTTTCGCCCGTTTTCCAAAGTTTTCAACAAGTTTTGAAAAGTTGTCGAAAGATGAGAAACGTTGCACGGTGAGCTACTATTTGTTCGAAACCTTTTGAAAGATTGCGAGCGGCATGTCTGACGACTTTTACACCATGGTCGATTCCGGAGACCCGGCACCCGACAACGAGCACATCACCGGCGTGCGCGAAGAGCGTGCGGAAGGCGAGCAGACGACCACGCAGGCGCCAAAAGCCATGTACGCCGCGCGCATCGCCGTCTATGACGACATGCTGTCGACACCGCGGGTGATCGTCATTGATCCGCAAGATGTCCGCACGTATTTGGAAGAGACGACCAACACCGTCTACCAGTGCATGAAAGAACAAGGTGGCCATATCTCGCTCATGGTCATCCGCGAGATTGTCGAAAACTTTATCCACGCGCACTTTGCCGAGCCCATCATCTCGATTCTGGACGGCGGAGACACCATCCGCTTTGCCGATCAAGGACCCGGCATCGACGACAAGGAGCGCGCTTTCGACTTTGGCGTTACCAGCGCAAACAGCAAGATGAAGCGCTATATCCGTGGAACCGGAGCAGGTTTTCCCATGGTGCAGGAGTATTTGGAAAACGCCGGCGGTGCCGTATCCATCGAGGACAACATGGGCAACGGCACCGTGGTTACGGTAAGCCTGAACCCTAAACGCGTGCAGGAAATCGAGCGTGCCGGCGGACGCGGCGCTGCCGTGCGGCCCGAGACGGAGCAGCCCACATATCCCCTGCCGGGAGCTTTTGCGCAGCAGCCCATGGCAACGCAGCAGATGCAGCCCCCCGTGGGACAGATGCAGCAGCCCGGAATGCCTCCTACACAAGAACCCCAAGCGGCATCGATGTCGATGCCGCCAAGCATGCCAGAGGCCGTGCCGCTGGCGGATCAGGATGCAGCAGCAATGCAGCAGGCGACGGGCGCACCGGGTGGCCAGCAAATGGGCTATCAGCCGTACCAACAAGGATATCCATATCAGCAGATGCCGCCACTGGGGTACGGCCAGCAGTTCCCGCAGCAGTACCAGCAGGGATATCAGCAGCCGTACCAGCAGATGCCGCAGCAGCAGTACAACCCCTGGGCCCAGCAGATGCCTCCGCAGCCTTACCAACAGTGGCCTCAAAGTTTTCAACAGCAAATGCCACCGATGCAGAGTTCTCAACAATCAGCAGCTCAAATGATGTATCCTAATGCAGCAAATCAGCATGCGCAGCCACAACCGGACGTGTTCGTAAGCGATCGCGGCAACGCCGCGCTGGGCTATCTGGCGCAAAATCAAGCGTGCGGTGCAACCGATCTGGCGAGGGCGTTTGGAAACTCGGCCCCCACTTGGTCACGCACGCTCAATGACTTGGCGCAGGCCGGCTTGGTCATCAAGCATGGCCAGAAATACCATCTGACCGAACTCGGCGCCGCTCGCGTGCGAGCTCAGAGCTAAAGAACGGGAGAGACAGTGGACGAGGAAGCAAGCATCATCCTGGGGGATGCCATCGCCTTTTGCCAGCGCGACGGCCAAGATGCACGCCTCATCAACATGCTGGGGCAATCGCGCGCCATAAGCCTAACCGAAGATACGCTCACGATCGAGGCCCCCTCGCGCTTTGCCATCGCGCAGCTCAAAAAGCATCAGCCGACTATTGAGGCCTATCTGGAAGAAATCGCCTTTGCACCGATCGCGCTCGACATCGTGGCACCGCAAGGCGCCGCGACGGAATCCGCTGCCGCCACGGCGCCCGCCACGGCGCCCGCCACGGCTCCCGCTGCTTCCCCGGCGGTGCCGGCCTCCGCAGGCGACGCGTCGACGGTCGAGCACCAGCACAGCGATGTTTCCCGTGAAACCATGGCACCGTTGCCGACCGCGGCGGCGACGCCAACGAACGCGCCCGTCACGCACATGCCCATCGCTCACGACGCAGCGGCGGGCGCGGATTCGGGCATTGCAATCAAAAACACGCTCTCGGCCGACGATTTTCGTCGCATGATGAACCAGATGAAGGGCGGGGCGCCGACTAAATCCACGCAAGCCGCGACCCCCACCTCACCCATGCCAGCACCGACCGTGCCGGCCGAGCAGAATACGGATGGAGCCCCGCTCGCCGCGAACTCAAAATTTACCTTTGAGAACTTTGTCTACGGCCCAGAGAACAGCCATGCCTATCGCTCGGCACTCAAGTTTGCCGCCCTCGCGGACGAGCGCGGCACATGCACATCACTGTTCATCTACGGCAAATCGGGCCTGGGCAAGACGCACCTGCTGCTTGCCATCAAAAACGAGCTCGCCGAGAAGTCGCCCGAGATCAAGGTCAAGTATGCCAACTCCCAGGCATATCTGGACGACCTGATGACCGAGTTCGACCGTCAAAAGAAGAGCAACGCTCCCATCATGCAGGCGTACCACGGCGTGGACGTGCTCATCATCGATGACATCCAAAACATCATCGGCAAGCGCGCGAGCGTGGACTACTTTTTCCAGCTCATGGACGAGTTCATCCGCAACAACAAGAAGGTCGTCATCGCGGCAGACCGCGCCCCCAAGGACCTGAGCATGGACGAGCGTCTGACCAGCCGCTTCAACGCTGGCATGCTCTGCCTGGTTGCAGAGCCCAGCTACGAGATGAAATACAAGATCTTGCAGCGCTATTACGAGAACACCATCGTCGCCGCCCCCGAGGCAGGCGACGACTCGCTGCTGGCGGCCTATGGGGGCGACGGCGGGCACCTGACCGACGAACACTTTAAACACATGGCCGAGGTCTCGGGCACCAACATCCGCGAACTCGAGAGCTTTTGCGAGCGCTGCGCCGGCGAGGCGGGTGACCGCGAGCGCGAGGGCGGGGAGCTCACCTTTGACGATATCGACGCCATCGCCAGCCAGTACTTCGACACATCGGCCAAAAAGATCAACGTCCAGACGGTTCAGTCCGTCATCGAAGAGCAGTACGGCGTGACACACGAGGAGCTCATCGGCCCGCGTCGCAACGCCAATATCGCCAAAGCACGCCATATCGCTATCTACCTGGCCATCGAGATGTGCGAAATGACGACCACGGCGGTGGGCGCCGAATTTGGCAACCGCAACCACTCGACCGTCAGCACGAGCTACAAAAAGGTCCAGAAGATGATCCAGGAAGACCGCACCGTCACCGAAGACCTCAAGTCGCTGCGCGATAAAATTACACTGCGCTCGTAGGGAAATAGAGACACCTGTTGAAAACTTGTCGAAACCACGGGCATAAGGTGTTTAAAACCCAACCCGCGGTGATGAAAAGTTTTGCGCAGGTTTTGAACGTGGAAAACCACCCCCGTTGCACACAGGTTGCTGTCGATTCTTTTTCTGGGTCTGACCTGCGTCTTTGGGAGTAATCAACAGTTTCGTCAGTGCTATTACTATTATTAAGATATTTATATCTATAGAAAGGTATTAAAAGATGAAGTTCACCGTCAGCCAGAGCTCGCTTACACAAGCCATCGGCGTCGTTATGAAGGGTGTCGCTTCGGCATCCACCCTTCCCATCCTGTCGGGCGTGCTCGTTAAGGCGCAAGACGGCATCTTGGAATTCCAGACCTCTAACTACACCATCTCGATCCGTCATCGCATCGCGGCACATGTCGAAGAAGAGGGCGAGATTGTTATCCCTTGTAAGATGCTCTCCAATATCACCAAGACCCTCCCCGATGCCCCGGTCACCTTTGAGCTGTCCGAGCGCCAGGTGCTGATTGGTTGTGAGAAGAGCTCTTTCCGCCTGAACACGCTCGATGCCAATGACTTCCCCGAGTTTCCGGCCTATGCCATCGAGAGCGCCGTGGAACTGCCGACCGATATCTTGTCCGAAATGGTCGGCCGCGTGTGGCGCGTCACCTCGACTGACAAGGCCCGCCCCATCCTGGGTGGCGTGCACATGAAGGTCGAGAACAACACCGTGCGCCTGGTGGCGACCGATTCCTTCCGCTTGGCCGTGTGCGATACGCAGGTCGAGACCTCAACCCTCGAGGGCTCCTTTGAACTCAACGTTCCGGCCGACGCCTTTAACGACGCGCTGAACATCATGGCCAGCCAGGCGACCATCATGATCGGGGCTACCGACACCCAGGTCGTCTTTGAGGCCGGCAACACCACCTACGTGTCGCGCCGCATCGAGGGCGTGTACCCCAACTACAAGCAGCTCATCCCCGATTCGTGCGTGACGAGCGTCAAGATCGACGTCGCCGCCTTTAACGCCGCCCTCAAGCGCGTGGCCGTTATCGCGAGCGCCAACCCCGCCGTCAAGTTCGAGATCGATGTCGAGAACGGGCAGATGGGCCTGTCCTCCATTTCCAATGACCAGGACCTTGCGCAGGAGACGATCGATGTCGAGGCCGAGGGCGAGTCGGGCACCATCGCCTTCAACTACCACTACATCTTTGGCTGCCTCAATGCCCTGTCCAAGGAGAAGGAGATCACGCTGGAGCTCAAGAGCTACTCGCAGGCGGGCATCTTCAAGTCCTACGACAAGATCAACTACCTGTACCTGGTCATGCCGGTCCGCATCTAGCAACTGCCCTATGACCATGTTCGCCCGCGATCTTTCCGTCGCGCACTACCGCAGCTTCGATAGCTATCGCCTTGCCCTGGACGAGGGCGTGACGATACTTGCGGGACCCAACGCGGCGGGAAAGACCAATCTCATAGAGGCGCTGCAGCTGCTGACGAGCGGCGCCTCGTTTAGGCATCCGACCGCAGCCGAGCTCGTCCATGACGGCGTGGGCTCGTGCAAGGTCGAGCTGAGGCTCGAGGGCGACGGCCGCGTGCTTGATATGGGATTGAGCGCGGAGGACGGTAAACGCTCGTTTAGCCGCAACGGCAAGAGATGCTCTGCCGCCGGTGTGCGCGGGGTTCTGCCGAGCGTGCTGTTTTGCCCCGACCATCTGGACATGGTTAAGCGAGGCGCCAGTGTGCGCCGCGCCGCCCTCGACGACTTTGGCATGCAACTGAGCGCACGCTATGCCGATCTTGCGAGCACCTATGGTCGCTGCGTGACCCAGCGTAACGCCTTGCTCAAGGAGGCCTGGTGCTGCCGCGAGATGCTCGGCGCGTGGAACGATTCGATTGCCCGCGCGGGCGCGGCTCTGCTCGTGCACCGGTTGGCCCTGCTCGACCGGCTGGCGGGCCATGTGCGTACTGCCTACGGGCAAGTGGCGTCCGGTGAAGCCGCCAACGTGTCCTATGCGTCCACGCTGGGGGATTTGCCCCAGGTCGATGATCGCGAAGAGCTGAAGGGCTGGGCGTACGAGCGCATGCTGGCTGCCCTTGATGAGCACGCCGACGAGGAAATTCGCCGCGGCGTGACGTTGGTGGGACCGCATCGCGACGAGATTGAATTTACCGTGGCGGGTCGCTCCGCTCGTTCATTTGCCAGCCAAGGACAGCAGCGAACGTTGGTACTGTCCTGGAAGGTGGCCGAGGTGGCCGTGGCTCGCGATGTTCTGGGTACTGCTCCGCTGTTGCTTCTGGACGACGTGATGAGCGAGCTCGACGGCGAGCGCCGCGGTGCTTTTCTGCGGCTGATCGGCGATGATATCCAAACGGTCATAACCACGACAAACCTGGGGTACTTTACCGATGACCTGCTTGATCGAGCCAAGGTGGTGAGCATGGGTGAGACGTGCTAATTACGAGCGCGAGAGCGAAACGGTCGCCTTCAGTGGCTTGTTGAACGCAGAGCGCCAGCGCATCCTGGCGTCGGCGACGCCTGAGCGCCGTGCGCAGATGGAGGCTGCCGAGGAGCCGCGCGCGGTCTATCGCGCGTGGAACGCGGTGTGCTCGGGCACGCGCGAGGGGCGGCATGTGACGGGTCTGCGCTACCTGCCCGAGCCCAATGAGCTGCTGGTATATCTCGATTCGCCCTCGTGGACGCAGGAAATGACGCTGTTGCGTGAGATCATCCGCGCGCGCATGGAGCGCGCCGGTGCGCATGTGGACGGCCTGGTGTTCAAAACCACCGCACCCGGTCACACGCCGCCCGCCGCCAAGGAGCGCCTGCGCCCGGCGACGACCGAGCGCCCGCCGGCCCCGCACGCCGACCTAAGTGAGGCCGAGCGCACCGAGATTGAGCGCCAAGTGGCACCCATCGAAGACCAAAAACTGCGCGAGGCCCTCGAGAATGCCATGAGAGCCAGTGCCGAGTGGGCCAAGGGCGTGCAAAGCAAAAAAGAGCCTTAAATCGCATCTGGTGGCCTTGTAGAGCCAAATACCCTCGTTCCCGAGGGTATTTTTTTACGATAAACTAGTAAGGCTGTACACATTTTCTTGACTGAAGGAGGACGTGTGGCAAACGAAAACGATTACGATGGCGGCGAGATTAAGATTCTCGAAGGTCTCGAGGCCGTTCGTAAGCGCCCGGGCATGTATATCGGCTCGACGAGCGCCAGCGGTCTGCATCACCTGGTGTGGGAGATCGTTGACAACTCCGTCGACGAGGCCATGGCCGGTTTCTGCACCGAGATCCAGGTGACGGTCCACGCCGACAACTCCATCACGGTCGTCGACAACGGGCGCGGCATCCCCGTCGACGAGCACCCTGTTAAAAAGATCCCGACGCTCGAGGTCGTCATGACGATCTTGCACGCCGGCGGTAAGTTCGATAACTCGGCCTATAAGGTCTCGGGCGGTCTGCACGGCGTGGGCATCTCCGTCGTCAACGCCCTGTCCAAGCGCGTGGTCGTTCAGGTTCGTCGCGATGGCAACACCTACGAGATGGAGTTCTCGCGCGGCAAGACCGTCAAGAAGATGGAGGTCGTGGGCACCTCGGATTCGACGGGCACCACCGTCACCTTCTGGCCCGACGACGAGATCTTCGAGACATGCATTTACGATTTCGATACGCTGCACAACCGTCTGCAGGAGACGGCGTTCCTCAATAAGAACCTCAAAATCGTGCTGACTGACGAGCGCGAGTCTACTCCCCGCGTGGAGGAGTTTTGCTACGAGGGCGGCATCATCGACTTCGTCAAGTTTCTCAACGAGGGCAAGGACGTTCCCGAGGCCTTTAAGGAGCCCATCTATATCGAGGGCAAATCGGACCCGGACGCGCCTGTGACCAAGATGGGCGAGGTCGAGGTTTCCCTGCAGTGGAATAGCGGCTACGGCGAGAATGTCATGTCGTTTGCCAACGACATCTACACCCCCGAGGGCGGCATGCACCTTGAGGGCTTCCGCACCGCGCTCACCCGCGTAATCAACGATTACGCGCGCAAGCAGAACCTGCTCAAGGAAAAAGACGCCAACCTGACCGGCGACGATGTGCGCGAGGGCCTTTCGGCCGTTATCTCGGTCAAGCTGCCCGATCCTCAGTTTGAGGGCCAGACCAAGGCAAAGCTCGGCAGCTCCTATATGCGCGCGCTCACGCTCAAGATCGTGACCGACGGCCTCGCCGATTACTTGGAGGAGCACCCTAAGCCCGCTCGCGAGATCGTCAAGAAGGCGCAACAGGCTTGCAAGGCGCGCAATGCCGCCCGCAAGGCGCGCGAGGCGACCCGCCGCAAAAGCCTGCTCGAGACGGCTTCCCTGCCCGGCAAGCTCGCCGACTGCTCGGTGCGCGATGCCGAGCTGACCGAGCTCTTCATCGTAGAGGGTGACTCGGCAGGCGGTTCGGCCAAGGACGGCCGTCGCCGAGACATCCAGGCGATTCTGCCCCTGCGCGGCAAGATTTTGAACGTCGAACGCGTTGGTGACCATCGCGCGTTCTCGAGTGACACCATCCAGTCGCTGATTACCGCGATCGGCTGCGGCGTCACGACGAGTGCCGGCGACGGCGGCGACTTCGATATCACCAAGGCGCGCTACCACAAGATCATCATCATGACCGATGCAGACGTCGACGGTGCGCATATCCGCATCCTGCTGCTGACGTTCTTCTACAAGTACATGCGTCCGCTGATCGATGCCGGCTACGTCTACGTTGCCTGCCCGCCCATCTTTGGCATTAAGGTGCGCAACAAGATCCACTACGTGTATCCCAACGGCCGCCAGCCCGAAGACGAGATCCTGCGCGACACCATCCAGAGCCTGGGCCTGAACCCCGACGATAACGACGAGGACGGCAAGGCCAAGGACGGCAAGATCACCAAAAAGCGCAAGGGCTATACCGTCCAGCGCTACAAGGGCCTGGGCGAGATGGACCCCAAGCAGCTCGCCTCGACGACGATGGACCCCAAGACCCGCATCCTGCAGCGTGTGTCGATCGAAGACGCCGTGGTGGCGGACCGCGCCGTGCGCGAGCTGATGGGTTCCGAGGTCGGCTATCGCCGCGAGTACATTGAAAAACACGCACATGATGCACGATTCCTTGATGCTTAAGAGGAGGTAACGTGGCAGACGATATCAACAATAGCGAGGGTATGGACGAGGCCGGCGATGCCGGTATGCCCGATGATCTGAAGCGCCTGCTTGCCCGTGCTGAGCAGGGCGAGGACGGCGATCCGGACGCCTATAACCCCGATGCCGATGATGATGAGGAAGAGGACGACGACGGTGAGCTCGAGGAGAGCTTTGGCGAAGTCGATCGTGGCGCCTCGGCCGGCGAGGACATCAACGGCGGCCAGCTCCAGATTTCGGAGTTCGGTCGCGAGATGAAGCAGTCGTTCATCGAGTATTCGATGTCGGTTATCACGGCGCGCGCCCTGCCGGACGTGCGCGACGGCTTAAAGCCGGTGCACCGCCGCATTCTGTATGCGATGAACGAGAGCGGCATCTACCCCAACCGTCCGCACAAGAAGTCCGCTTGGACGGTCGGCGAAGTTATCGGTAAGTACCATCCGCACGGTGACTCCGCGGTCTACGAGGCCATGGTTCGCCTGGCGCAGTGGTTCTCCATGCGCACGCCGCTCATCGATGGTCACGGCAACTTCGGTAACATCGACGGCGACGGCGCGGCGGCCATGCGTTACACCGAGAGCCGCCTGGCAAAGCCCGCCATGGAACTGCTGCGCGACCTGCAGAAGGATACCGTCGACTGGCAGCCCAACTACGACGAATCGCTCGCCGAGCCCGTGGCGCTGCCTGCGCGCTTCCCCAACCTGCTGGTTAACGGCAGCCAAGGCATCGCCGTCGGCATGGCCACCAACATCGCCCCGCATAACCTCACCGAGGCGATCGAGGCCACCTGCTACCTGATCGACAACCCCGACGCCACCGTCGACGAGCTCATGCAGATCATGCCCGGTCCGGACTTCCCCACCGGTGCCATCATCATGGGCAGCGCCGGCATTAAGCAGAGCTACGAGACCGGTCGCGGCTCCATTACCGTGCGTGCCAAGGCACACGTGGAGTCCACCAAGACCGGCCGCAGCCGCTTGGTCTTTACCGAGATTCCCTACATGGTCAACAAGGGCACCCTGCAGGAGAAGATCGCCCAGCTCGTCAACGACAAGCGCATCGAGGGCATCTCGGATATGCGCGATGAGTCCAACCAGAAGGGCATCCGTCTGGTAATCGAGCTCAAGAAGGGCGTCATTCCGCAGGTCGTGCTCAACAACCTGTATAAGTACACCTCGCTGCAGACGACCTTTGGCGCCAACAACCTGGCGCTCGTCAACGGCGTTCCCAAATGCCTAAGCCTGCGCGAGATGCTGCAGCACTACATCGACCACCAGGTCGACGTCGTCACCCGCCGCACCCGCTTCGACCTTAAGAAGGCCCAGGCCCGCGCGCATATCCTCGAGGGTTACCTGATGGCCCTTGACCATATCGACGAGGTCATCAGCATCATCCGCTCCTCGCAGACCGACTCCGAGGCCAGCAGCCGCCTGATCGAGCGCTTTGGCTTTACGCCCGAGCAGACCACGGCCATCCTCGAGATGAAGCTGCGCCGCCTGACCGGCCTGGAGCGAGACAAGATCCAAGAAGAGCTGGACGGCCTGCGCCGCGCCATCGCCTACTACGAGGACCTGCTGGCGCACGAGGAGAAGATCCTGGGCGTCATCAAGGAGGAGATGCGCGAGATCTCCAAGAAGTTCGGCGATAAGCGCCGCACCGAGATCAGCCATGTCGAGAAGGACCTGGACGTCGAGGACCTCATTGCCGACGAGGATATGGTCGTGACCATTACCCATACCGGCTACGTTAAGCGTATCCCGGTGGCTGCCTACCGTGCCCAGAAGCGCGGTGGCAAGGGCGTGTCGGGCGTCAACCTCAAAGAGGATGACGTTATCGATGAGATGTTCATCGCGTCCACGCACGAGTACGTGCTGTTCTTCTCGAGCAAGGGCAAGGTCTATCGCCTGAAGGTGCACGAGCTGCCGGTGGGTACGCGCCAGGCGCGCGGTACCGCGATCGTTAACCTGCTGCCCTTCGAGGAAGGCGAGAAGATCGCGAGCGTCATCAGCTGCCGCGAGTTCCCGGCCGACGAGTACCTGATGTTTGCCACTAAGAGCGGCATGGTCAAGAAGACCGTGATGAGCGCATATGACCGCAGCCGTCGCGACGGCCTGATTGCTATCAACCTGCGTGACGACGACGCGCTGCTGAACGTGCGCCGCGTGCGCGAGGGCGACAAGATTATCCTGGCCACCACTGCGGGCAAGGCGATCATGTTCTCCGAGGAGCAGGTGCGCGCCACCGGCCGCGATACCAGCGGCGTTCGCGGTATCGGTCTGAAGGACGGCGTGAGCGTTTTGGGCATGGAAGTCACTAACGGCAACGGTGATCTGTTCGTCATCACTGAGCGCGGCTACGGCAAGCGCACGCCGGTCGCGGACTACCCAGAGCAGAATCGCGGCGGCCAGGGCGTCTACACCATCCAAATGACCGAGCGCAAGGGTAACCTCGCGGCCATGAAGACGGTGGGCCCGCAGCACGAGCTGTTCATCGTGACGGAGGGCGCGACGGTCATTCGCGTCAAGACCGACGAGATCAGCCAGACCGGCCGCGCCACCCAGGGCGTCAAGATGATGACCGTCGACGACAACGACCGCATCTGCGCCGTGGCCCGCATGACGGCCGCCAAAGAGAGGCCCGAAGGCGAAGCCATAGAAAACGGCTCCGCCCCCGAAGAAACCCCTGTCGATCTAGGCGACGGCAACGACATGCCGGAAGATCTCCTTGACGAGTAAGAGGCCCTAACTGTTAGAAAATATCAGACCCCATATATCGGCGGTCGGCGCACTGCGCGCCGACCGCTTTTTTGAAAACCTTTGAACCCCGCGTCGGCCCCGGCTGCCCGGCGGCATGCGAAGTCGATCGCGAGTTCCGCACGAGCCGGAGAGCACTTAATGTGCTCTCCGTGCGAGCAGGACTGTCCGAGCAGGCGACTTCGCATGCCGC